>CBFGIY010000060.1:0-14746 GCA_965648935.1 Caldifarciminota bacterium | reverse complement strand
CCCTTGGTCGCGTACACCGTGCCGTTGCCGTCCGTGCAGATGTTCGCGCCCTTGTTGGGCAGCTTGGCTTCCGTGCCCGGCGGCATCGTCGCCAGCTCGGTCCAGGCCGTGCCGTCAAAGCTGTAGAAGTCACCGGTCTTGTTGCCCTTGAGGATGAAGTGCACGCCCCGGCCGGCGTCAAACGCGATCATACCGCCGTCCTTCACCGCCTTGCCCGACGGCGTCAGCGGCACTTGCGCTATCTCGGTCCAGCCGGCTGGCTGAGGCACAGTGCCGGCGCGGACCGTGAAGCGTGACGAGAGCGTGTCGTTGGCCGGACCGACGTCGCCGGCGAGGTAGGTCGAGCAGCGCACGGTCCACGTGCCGGCGTCGGCTCCGACATTGTAGGGCAGGAACACCAGCGTTGTCTCGGCGCCTGAAGTGAGGTTGCTTATGGAACTGGATTGCAGGTAGCGCCGGGCGCCGGTCGAGTCGTGCAAAGCGATGAAGGCAGTGAACGGACCGGTGTTGCCGTTCTGGTAATTGCGCCAGGTCGCGCGCGGAACCACGGCCGTGCCGGTGTCGACAGTGCCCGACGGCGCAAGGATTGCCGCGACCCCGGCATCGCGCAGCGCGCCGGACGCAGGCCGGCAGCCGATGCCGCCGACATCGTCGACATAGGCGCCGGCGTACTGCACCACCGATGTCGAACCGAAGTGCCAGCGCACCCAGAAGCGCGTGCCGGCGGTCACGGGGATGCGGAACCAGCCGTAGCGCCAGGGCAGGCTGCGCGGCCGCTGGTTGCGGGTGTAGGCCGATTCGCTCGGGATACCGACGGTGCCAGTACCCATGAAGGACTCGTAGCCGGGCTCGTGGTTGCCCGCGCCCTGAATGAGATAGAAGTTGACGCTGTCGGTCGAGTACTTGAAGTTGAAGCCGTCCCACGTCGAGAATCCGTCGTCCCAGAACCAGAACGTCACCCGCGGGTTGTCGACCAGCGCCTCGAGCGCACAGGAGTGCAAGCGCCAGTCCGCGCTGGGCGCGTGATTGCTGTCAATGTCCGTGCCCCAGCAATTGGGCAGCGAGTGTGCCGTGTACGGACCGGTATCGCCGACAGCCGGGTTGCCGAGTTCCCAGCCCGGGGCGACGTTGTACCACGAGGTGAACCCGGCCGGGCCCGCGTCGAAGTTCTCGAGCCAGTCGAGAATGCCCAGGGTCTGACGGAGGAAATCATTGCTCGGGTCGTTGTCGGCCACGAGCAGCGAGCACTGCGCGGTCTGTGACCCGCCCGAGGCGACCCAGTAAGGCGCGTTGACGATGAGCGACTCCCCTGACGCGAGCGGCGGAATGAGCGTGTCGAATGAGTAACCCGCCGGCCGTATGGTGAAGCGCGCCGTGAACGCGGTCGCGGCCTGCGTGCCGTAGTTGCGTATCCAGGCCGCCGGGCGAATCGTGTCGCCGTTCTGGCCCTCGCTCGGAATGCCGAGCAGTGCGGCGACGCCGACGTCGTAAGGCGGGTAGTAGACCGCCGGGCCCATCACGTCGTCGATCGCCACGCTGAACTTGTTGTAGGCGGGGTAGTGGAAGGCGACGTAGATGGTGGTGTCGGCGTAGGCGCCGAGCCCGAAGGCGTAGCGCTGCCAGGTTATCGAGTTCGTGACAACTGTCCCGACGGTCGCGTAGCCGGCAGTGTCGGCCTGAAACCCGGTGGAAACGCGCACGTTGAGGGTTTCGGTGTAGGACGCACTGCCACTGCGGTAGTAGAAGACAATCGAGTCGTCGGCCAGGACCGGCCCGAGCCGACGGGTGATGAGCCAGTCGTTGTTGGGCAGGTCGTAGTTGCAGCGGGCGCTGGCCGGCGCCGTGTAGTAGTAAGTGGTGTAACGCGTCCAGGTGTCGGGGCCGTCAAAGGCGCGGGAAATCCACTTGTCGGGCGGGAACAGGGTTCCGCTGAACGTCTCGTAGAGGCCGCGGTAGACATCGAGCGTCCGCGCGACGCTGTCGTTGGCCGGGAACTGGTCGCCCGGCAGGTCGGTGCGGACTCGCAGGGTGTACGCGCCGCGAACCGCGGGCGTGACCCAGGCCGGAGAGAACTGCAGCGCGAGGCGCTGGTTCGGGGACAAAGTATCGGTAGTCACGAACGTGTCGGCGTAGGCATAGGCGCCCGGGCCGGTGATGTCCAGGATTACCCGAACCCCGGGCGGCTGGGGCAGGGTGCCGGCGTTGCGCACGGTCGCCCAGACCGGTACCGCGGCGTTGCGCGGCTGGAACGGCCAGAGGCTGTCAATCGAGACCGCAGCAAGGTCGTTGGCATAGTCGGGTAGCCGGCGAATGTACCACGCGTCGGCGTTGCCCGAGTGGGTGTCGTACCAGGTGATGTGCTGGCTGCCGTAGCTGTCACAGGCGATTCCGGGGTAGTAGTTGTAGACCGTCGTATGACCGGCCGGACGCTCGACTTCGCCCCACGTGTTGCCGCTCTTGCGGCGGTAGCAGAGCTGGTAGTAGGTTGGATTTGCCGGGTCCAGACCGGACCAGGCAACGTGAACCGTGTCGCCGCGAACGGCGACAGCCGGGTAGTACTGCGTGTTGGCCGGCTGGTTGCTTACCGTGTCCATCGCGCCCCAGACCCCGCCGATGCGCGAACGGTAGTAGATGCGGTAGGGCGTGGTGCCGCCGATGTTGTAGCCGTACCATACGACGTGGATGTTGCCGGCCGGCGTGGCGTCGACATCGCACCAGTAGTGGTACTTGTCGGCCATTGCCGCCGGGCTGACCAGTTCGACGTCCTGCCAGACGCCGGCGGCGTTGCGCCAGCGCATCCAGACCTGGGTGGCGGCAACCGCGCCGATCCTCTGCGTGTAGGTCACGTAGACGTTGTTGGCCGCATCGACCGCGACGGCTGCGTAGTTGGCGGAATTGTAGCCGGTGTCGACGGTCGTGACCGTGCCCCAGCCGGTCGAGGGGTCGTACTCGATGTGGTGGACGTTGTAGTAGGAGGTGCTCGATGCGTCATAGCCGTACCAGGCGATGTGGACGTTGTTGCCGCCCGGCCGGCAGGCGATGGAGGGATAGTACTGGTAGTAGGTGCCGCTCGGGTAGAGCAGCGTGTCCGCGCCCCAGGAGTCGGCGGCGGCGAAGTACTTCTTGTACCAGATGCCGTAACCACCGGTCGTGGAGCAGTACCACGTCAGGTGAATGTTGTTGGAATTGTCCACCGCGATGCCCGGCCGGTACGCAGAGTAAGCCACGCTCGAAACTATCGCCTCGGCGCTCCAGGTGTTCGAGGCGCGGGTCCACTTGCGGAAGCCGATCTGGTAGGGACTTGTCTGCGCGTCGTACCACGCGATGTAGACGTTGCCCGCCGCGTCGGTCGCGATGTTGTTCTGGTAGCCGTAACCGGGGTACTGCGACGATGTGCTCGTCGTCACCTGGAACGGCGCGTCGAACCCGTCGATCGAAACAGCGGGTTCGGGATTCGGGATGAACCAGTCCGCCTTCTGAAGTTCGGGCGGGCGGGCCGCCGCTTCAAGCTCAGCTTGGACCTCAGCCGGGAGCGCGAACGAAACCCCGGCCGCCAATGCGAGCAACAGCAGCGTGACAGCGTTTCTCTGCACTTTGCCTCCTTGATTGGCGGTGTCGGCGGACAGCGTGACAGCGGAGTCGGACAGAAACGCGGATCAACCGTCCGCGTCGCGCGACCTGTTGTGATGCCGTCGCCTGAGCGATTGTAACTTCGGCGAGGCGGCTGTCAAATCGCCGGGCAAGCCGAAGGGGCGGCAGGGCCGCCCCTTCGTGCAACAGTCGCAGACCCGTGCCTAGCGCTCGACCACGAGCTTCTGTGAAGCAGTGAAGTCGGCCGACGTCAGCTTGACCAGGTACACGCCGGCAGAGAGCTCTCTCAGGTCGAGGCTGACCGTGCCGGTCCGGCCGGCCACGAGGCTGCGAGTAAGCACGCCTCGGCCGGTCACGTCATACACGCGCACGCTCGCCGGCCCGGATGAGGGCAGGCTGTAGCGCAGCGTGGCGTAGCCGGCAACCGTCGGGCTGGGCCCGACCGCGAACCCGGCCGGCCGCGCGGCCGGCGCGGCCATCACGCCGGCGCGGGACTCGACAGCAGGCCGGGCATCGGGCGGCTGCGCGAGGAGATAGCGCCACAGCTCGACGGTCTTGTTGCCCTTGAGTGCGTAGAACAAGCCGCCGCCGACCGCGGTGACATCGGCCCCGGCCTTGATACGCTTCTTCTTGCCTGTGGTGCCGACCGCGGGCACGGTGTCATACTCGCGCCAGGAGTCGCCTGAGGCGAACCAGCGCCAGAACTCCTGGGTGTTGCCGCCCTTGAGCGCAAAGATGCCGTCGGAGTACCACGTGCCCGAGCCGCCGTCCTTGGACCGCTTGGACTGCCCCGAGCGGCTGAGCAGAGGCATTCCGGCAAGCTGAGGCAGGGTGTCCCATTCGGACCGGCCGATGTCGAAGCGGTGCAGCTCGTGGAACTTGGCCTTGTGGGCGTAGATGGCTCCGGCGCCGTCAAACACGATGAACGAACCCCGGTCCCACTTCGGGCTGATCCGGCCGGGCGCAGCGGGCAGGGGCAGCCAGGTGTCGGCCGCGATGCTGTAGCGCCAGAACTCGTTCTTGAGACCCTTGAGCAGGTAGACGTGCGCGCCGTCGCCGGCGCCGACCCACGCAAGGTCGCCGCCGCCCTTGACCCGTTTGTTTGTCGGGCCGAGCGGCACGTCGGCGAGCTGGTGCCAGGTTCCGGCGGCGATATCGTAACGCCAGAAACCGAGGGTGTTGTTGCCCTTGATGCAATAGACAGAGTTGTTGCCGTCGGCCGCGCCGGCCGCGCCCTTGCCCACCGGCTTGCCCTCCACGCCGTCCGGGATGAAAGGCAGCGTGACCCAGGTGTTGTACACCGGGCTGTAGTAATAGAAGTCGCCGGTCTTGTTCCCCTTGGCGGCGTAGAGCAGGCCGTTGCCCGCGCTGAACGCTAGCCAGGCGCCGTCCTTGACCGGCTTGCCGGAAGGGAGCAGGGGCATCGGCGCGACCTCCTGCCAGCCGGTGCCGCCCGTGGACACAACAGCGCAGGTGCCGCGGGCGGTGTCGTTGGCCGGGGCCAGGTCGCCGGCAAGGGTTGTCCAGGCCGTGAAGTCCACCGACCCGGCCGGGCCGGCGGCCCAGGTCGGCAGCAGCACGCGCAGCGCGGTGCCGGGCGCGTGGCCGGTGACCGTGACGGTCGCGTCATAGCCGGTCGAGCTGACCAGGCGCAGGCCGTAAGTCGCCGTGGTGTTGCCCCAATTGTAGGTCGAGCAGACCGGCACGATGATGGCGCCGAGCGGGACTATTCCCGAGGGCGCGGCGATGCGCGTGACCCCGACGTCCGGACCGAGGCGCTGCACTCGCACGGTGCCGTCCAGCCGGTCATTGGCCGGAGTGTTGTCGGAGTCGAGTTCGGTCGAGCAGGCGACAGCCGACACGCCGACCGGTTGAGCGACCCACGCCGGAAAACTCACCAGCCGCGCAGTACCCGGCGCGTGGGCATTGACCGCCGCGGTCTGGTCGTAGCCGGTGCCGATACGCATCCGCACCGTGTACGTGACTGTCTCGACCCCGTAATTGCGCACCGAGCAGGCCGGGGTGACCGTCGCGCCCGAGTCGTGGATGCCGACAGGGGAGATTATATGGGTACAGCCGACGTCGCGGCCGCCCGGCTGGCGGACGACTACCCGTTCGAGCTGCCGGTTGTTTGCGCTGTTGGGGTCGCCGGCAAGCTCGGTCGAGCAGGAAACGATGTGGGGCCCGCCGACCTGAGTCGCGGTCCACGGCGTGAAGGTGACGCCGATGCGCGTGCCGGCGGCGTGGCCGGTGACCGCCGCGACCTGGTCGTAGAATCCGCCGATGCGGCAGCGGACCGAGTAGCTAGCCGCGACCGGCCCGAAGTTGTCCACCGAGCAGGCCGGCACCACCGTAGTGCCTGAGTCAATGGTGCCGAGCGGGGCAATGATGGCGTTGACTCCGACGTCGGCAACCGCGGCCGCGAGCGTGCAGATGGCACGGAAGCCGATGTCCGTCGGCATGAGCCCGAGCAGGCTGTCATCAAGCACCAGGGGCAGTTCGACAAGCGTGTCGGCCGCGGGCGGTATCGATCGGACGAACGGGGTCGAATCGAGCGTGCAGAACGGCCGGTTGCCGAGAGAGTCGAGCGTGACGAGGTGAAAGTCCTCCGCGCCGAACGACCAGTGGCTTGCGGTGTAGCCGGCGATTGCGTAGCTCTGTCGCGCGCGCGCGACGGCGAACGCCTGCTCGCCCAGCTCGCCGGGAACCGATGGGTGGAGTCGGGACCAGGAAATGGCATTGGAACCGCCGTCGATCTTCATCATCAGCATGTTCGGGTACACCGGAGCACCCGGGCCTTTGGCATAGGTCCAGCCGGCCAGCGCTGTTGCTGTGCCGAGCGAATCGCGCGCGAGTGCGCGGTCGCCCATGACCTTCTCTTCGAACCCGGACCAGCCGATGACGCGGGGGTTGAGCATCGTGCCGCCCATATTCGAGTGGAACACCAGGATGTCGGCGTCCGGCCCGCCGCCTGAGCCGTAGGAGTCGGACCAGCCGGCCACGGTGATGAAGCCGGGCATCGCCGCGACCGACCACGCCTCGTCGTTGCCGCTGCCCTCGACGGTCAGCACGCCGTAGGGCCAGGCCGGCAGGCCGAGTGCGTCAAGCGTAGTGAGAAAAGCGTCGTAGTCGTTCGGGCTGCCTATGTTCGCCCGGCCGCACAGGGCATAGCGGTAAGACGGGTCGCCGGTCTCGACAATGCTCAGGCCTTCCTGCAGGTACGGACGGAAACGGTACCGGCGCTGCCACTGCCGGACACCGAACGGATCGGTCTTGATGACGGTTATCCAGCGGGTCGAGCCCGAGTCCGTCGAACCGGCGATGATGAACCCGGGGTCGAGCACGGTCCGGCAGACCGACCAGGCGCGGTCATTGCCGGAGGTGCCGTAGGTGCGGGCCCAGACGAGGTTGCCGGCCGGGTCGAGCTTGAACAGGAAGACGTCGCTGTTCTGAACATAGAGGGGCGGCCGGAACGCGCCGAACGAGGAAGTGCGGCCCGTGAACACGGCGCCCCCGTCAATGTCGGCCGCAGCCGAGGTGATGACGTCGGAACCGGAAAAGGATGACACCGCAGCGTTGGTGCGCGCCCACAGCGGGATACCGAGCGAGTCGACCCGGATGACAAGCAGATTGGTGTCGGCGCCGCCGACCGCCGACGAGTGGCCGGCGAGATACCAGCCGCCGTTCGGCGCTGCGACGATCGCGCGGGCGACCTCGGAACCGGCAGTACCAAAGCAGTTGGCGGGCAGGGGGACGGCCGCCAGCGAAGCGGCAGAGCAGAGCAGGACAAGCGCGGAAACCGCTGACCTCAACATCACGGCTACCTCCTCTTTGCTGCAGTCGACGGCGGGGCGGGCAACAACAGCGCGAGCCGGCTGCGACCCGACAGCGCAACCGACTGCCAGGTAAGTATATTACTGCGGCCGCAGGGCGTCAAGGCCGCGACCGGGCGAGCGGTTGACAGGACAGCGGCCACGGCTAGAATGGCGCGCGGAAACCATCAGGCAACGCGTGACAACAGATGTCCGCACGACGCGGCCGGCTCGGTTTCTGCACCGCCGCCGGCGTAGCTCAGTTGGCAGAGCAACGGAATCATAATCCGTGTGTCGGGGGTTCGATTCCCTCCGCCGGCATCGAAAGGCCGAAAGTGAGCAGGCTGAAGCTTATCATTGCAGGTCGCTCTCAACGCCGGGGCGTTGCGCCCCGGTCTTGCTTGTAGAGGAGGAAAGATGGGCCTTGAGGAAAAGAAGTCGCAGTTCGTCTGGATGAACGGCCGGCATGTGCCCTGGGACGATGCGAAGATCCACATCTGCTCGCACGTCATTCACTACGGGTCAGGCGTGTTCGAAGGCATCCGCTGCTACAAGACACCGAAAGGGCCGGCCGTCTTCCGGCTGAAAGAGCACACTGCCCGGCTGTTCAACTCGGCGAAGATCTATCGGATGGACATACCTTTCACGCAGGACGAGGTCAACGCGGCCGCAGTCGAGCTCATCCGCAAGAACAACCACGAGGAATGCTACATCCGGCCGATCGTCTACCGCGGCTACAACGAGCTGGGCGTGAACCCGTTCACCTGCCCGGTCGACATCGCGCTCATCACCTGGTACTGGGGCAAGTACCTCGGCCCCGAGGCGCTGGAGCAGGGCGTCGATGTGATGGTATCGTCATGGAACCGGATGGCGCCGAACACCTTCCCGGCGATGTCGAAGACCTGCGCCAACTACGCCAACTCCCAGCTCATCAAGATGGAGGCCATCAAGTACGGCTTCGTCGAGGGCATCGCGCTCGACGTCAACGGTTTCCTGTCCGAAGGCTCGGGCGAGAACCTCTTCATCGTCAAGGACGGCGTCATCCACACGCCGCCGCTGCACGCCACTATCCTGCCCGGCATCACGCGGCACACGGTCATCACGCTGGCGCGCGACCTCGGCTACAAAGTAGTCGAAACAATGATGCTGCGCGAGTTCCTCTACATCGCCGACGAGGTGTTCTTCACCGGCAGCGCGGCCGAGGTGACCCCAATCCGCTCCGTCGACAAGATCACCATCGGTTCGGGCAAGTGCGGCCCGGTCACCAAGGCCCTGCAGGACGCGTTCTTCGCGGTCATCGACGGCAAGGCCGAGGACCGCTACGGCTGGCTGACCTTTGTCCGCTAGGCGAAGATGACCATAGCGCTCGGCGCCGACCACCGCGGCTATGCGCTGAAGCAGGCATTGAAGGGTTATCTGGTCCGACTCGGGCACCGGGTGCGTGACTTCGGGACCGGCAGCGATGAGAGTGTCGACTACCCGGACTTCGCGCACGCGGTTGCCCGAGCCGTGGCCGGGCGCCGGGCCGCGCGCGGCGTGCTGATCTGCGCATCCGGCATCGGTATGTCAATCGCCGCGAACCGGCATCGGGGCGTGCGCGCCGCGCTGGTCAGCGACACGCGCCTCGCCCGGCTGTCGCGCGCGCACAACAACGCCAACGTGCTGTGCCTGGGTTCGGGAACTCTGAGTGAAGCCGCGGCGCGGCGGATTCTGAAAGTCTGGCTGGAAACCGGTTTCGACGGCGGCCGGCACCGCGACCGCATCGCCAAGCTCGACCGCGCCTAGCGGCGCGGCGTCAGTTGCTGGTGGACGATATCGCCAGCGTCACGAGTATCGTCGCGACCGGTATCGCCACCGACGACAGTATCTGCACGTAGTCCTGCCACCACTTCAGACCCACCCGCGGCACGTACACGATGTCGCCCGGCTCGACGATCGGGTCACTGCGCAGCGTTATGCGCCGTCCCTGCCGCAGGATGTGGCCGGCCCGCACGTTGCCGTTGTAGGTCGGGCCGCCGGCCATACCGATGTACTCGGACGCGCGCAAGTTGGGCAGGTAGTCGTAAGACGTCGGCTGGGTCACCTCGCCCTCGACGTAGACCTTCGTCGGGAACGCAGGCACGACCAGCACGTCTGAGTTCATCATCGCGATGTTGTTGAGCGAGTCCTGCTCGTATATGACTTTGCGCAGGTCGACCGGTATCTTCTTGCGCAGGCCGTTGCCCCCGACCACCAGCCGCTCCACGTAGGTACCCGAGAGATCAGCCCAGGGCGTGATGCCGCCGGCGCGCGATATGATGTTGAACACGTTCTCGCCCGGCAGCAGCTCGTAGATACCCTCGCTCATCCGTTCCTTCTCGGTGGTCAGGGCCGACGTGCGCAGGCGGTACTCGCCCCGGCCGAAAACCGCGCCTTTTACCGTGACCAGCGCCTCAACCGGCGGAACATAGATGACGTCGCCTGACTCGACGAAAGGATTGGCCAGAAGGTCGCCGTTGCTCTCGAAGCGCTCGATATTGACGACTGATTGCAGCCGCCCGACGCGGATGAGCTGGATGCGCGACTTGGACCCGAGCGGTGATAGCCCGCCGGCGCGGGCAATTATCTGCGACACGCGTTCGACCGGCGAGGCGTTGTAGGCGCCCGGGTTCTCAACCTCGCCGGTGAGAAAGACGATGCCCGAACGCAGGCCGGTCAGTGTCAGTTTGATGTTGACCTGTTTGAAATAGCGGCGCATGACGCGCGCCAAGGTATCCTGCGCCGCCTGCATCGTCAGTCCGCTGACCGTGATGACATCGACCACGTCGACCTGAGGGATATTGACCGTGACCTTGCCCTCGTAGGTTATCCAGGTGTGATAGGAATAAGTCACGCTGCCTGTGATGGTCACCAGCAGCTTGTCGCCGGGCATCAGCACGTAGGTTTCCGAAATAATCGGGCTCTCGACACCGACCAGCGGCGACAGCGGAGTTGCGCTGAGGCCGATGGCTGCCGCGGCGGTGGCTGCGGCCGAACCGGAAAACGCCGGCGAGGAGTATCCGGCGGCATCTTGGGCTGCCGCGACCGCGCAGACGCACAGCAGAAGAGCGCAGAGTTTGCTTGGCACGGGCCATTGTATGAGTCGAGCTCAAGACTGTCAATCGCGCGCGAGCACGAGCGCGGCGGTCGTGGCGAACTTCGCCCCGGCAAGCGCTAGCGCAGCGCTGACCAGTCCGAACGTCGGGATCACAACCACAGGGATGACGAGCGCGCCGGCTACGCCGCCGGCGAGGTCCAGCGCGGCGAGTGGGCCGGCGCGCCGCGATGCGGCGAAGTCGGACCGGTCCTGCCCGGCGAGCGCGAACTGCAGACCAAGACAAACACCAGTCACAACGGCGATTGTCGGAAAGACCGCCGGCGGCGCGCCGAAAGCGGCCGCTCCCGCCGCCAGGGCGGCGAGCGCCAAGATGACGTCGGCCGCGACGAAAAGCGCCTGCCTCTGACGCCCGGCTGCACGACCGGCCCACCACGCCCCGGCCGCGTTGCCGAATGTGAACGAGGCGAAAAGCATGACCACGCCTGAATAGGCGGCCCCGGTCACGACTTGCAGCGCGAACAGGTTGAGCAAAGACACGCCCGAGCCGGCCAGTCCCGAGGTGAGCAACGCGGCATAGCGCGAGGCACGGCGACCCTGCCTGACGACCAGCAGCGCCAGCAAGAAGAGCGCAGCGATGCCGGCAAGTGCCGCCGCTGGACCCCGGCGGCCAAGCCCGAGCCAGGCCCGGGCCAATGCCGGCAGACTCCGATCAAGCCCATCAAGCATCGCCAGGAATCGTTCGGTGGGCCGGGCGATAGAGTTGACCGGCAGGCCGGGACTGCCCGGTTCGGGAGGCGATTCATCGAGCCGGCCAAGCTGTGCCGCGACGGTGAAGGTTTCAATCCCACGCTCGGCCAGTCGCTTGCGGGCCGTATCAGCCGAAAGCGCGGGCGTGACGGATCCGCGACTAGCGACAAGAACGGCCGGGTCAGTGCCAACGACCTGAACCGGCCCGAAGACCTTCTCGAGCGAGGCGAGGCGGACGGCGAGTTCAAGCCGTGCGAATCGGCCGGCTGCGGTCTGACCTGGCCCACGCGCGACGAACACACCTTGTGATGACAGCCGGGTTCGACATAGCTGATAGAACTCGACTGTTGCGAGCCGGTTCGCGCCAAGGCTGTTGGGCGAACCCGCCGGCAGGATGATGCAGTCGTAGAGGGTCGTGTCGCGACACAGGAACGCGACCGGATCGGCGATGGCAAGATGCAGGCGCGGGTCGTCCGTGCCCGGCCCGCCTGCGAGCGTGACCGGAACGGGGTCAAGCGTGACACAGGTCACCGCCGCAACCGGATGGCGGAGCGCTTCGACGGCAAGGCCGTCGGGCAGGGCCCCGGCGATGAACACGCGCTCCGGAGCCGGATGGGCAAGCAGGCCGATGTGGGCAAGCAGTTCGTCGCGCTCGACCGTGATTGAAGGGAAGACTGCGGCAGTCGCGCCATCGACCAGCACGGCCCTGGTCCCGGCGCGTTCGAGCACGACAGCACGGCCATAGGGAGAGTCGCGCACGGCAATCACTGCCTGCCCCGGCCAGTGGGCCGACTGGATGAGCCGCTCGATGCGGGGACCGAGAGCGACTACCGCGCTCAGCCCCAGCCCGAGCGCGGCCGCCATGATGCGGCCAGGCCGGTTGCCGGCGAAAGCAAGCAGTGCTGTCAACGGCAGGCCGCAGGCCGCGACGATCGCCGGACCGGGCACGCGGCCGACGAGAACAAGATACACCAGTAACCCGCCGACACCGGTACCCAGACCGCGCCAGAGGTAGGCGTACCCCGGCGCATCACGGCCGGAAAACAGATCGCAGGCCGTGACAAAGAGCGCTGAGTGCGCCGCGCCCGGGACAAGCGCGATGGCCGTGATGCCGGGCAGGAGCAGGTACAGGGGTACGGTCTCGCCGGCAAGAAGCCCGAAGAGCGGACGCAGCAGCGCGGTCGCGGGCAAAGCAAGCAGACCGCTGGCGATGGCAGCCGCCCCAAGCAAAGACACGGCCAGGCCAGAGCGGTTTGGCCCGGCGCGCGGGGCAAGCAGAGCGCCGAGCGCTCCACCGCACAGCCAGACCCCGAGAACCAGCGCCGCGGCCAGCTCGTCACCGGCCAGTGCGCTCATCAGTTCGCGCACCAGCGCGGTCTGCGCCGCAATCCCGGCAAGGCCGATCACGGCTAGAAACGGCTCGGCGCGCGGCCGGCTCTCTGCTACCACAGCGCTCAATCCTAAGGCTGGGGCAACAGCGGGTCAAACCCGCAACTGAGCGGCAGGGGCGCGCCACGGGCCGCGCCCCTGCCTGTGAGTGGTCCGCGAATCAGTTCCCGATGACCAGTTTGTGCACCGGCGAAGCCTGGGCGCCATCGTGCCGAATGATATAGACACCCGGAGAAAGACCGGGAAGGACAGTGGTCACCGGGTTCGATGATCCGAAGTCTCGCGTCAAGACGAGACGGCCCGAGGCGTCATAGACAGCGAGTCGCGAGGACTGAGCATTATGCGGGCTCAACAGACATTTCATCGCGCGACCGACTGCCAGGTCTTGCGACGCGAGCATCACGCCCGATGGCCCGCTCCCGGAACCCCGCTCTGCTGTCTGTGCGTGCTGCGCATCGCGTCCCGCGTCCAGTGCCATCGGCACATAGCGCCAGAGCTCGACCGTCTTGTTCCCCTTGATGGCGAAGGCTACATCCGGCCCGCCGACAAGCCCGGCCCCGGCATAGGCACGTCGTGCCCGGCCGGTGACACTGGCGACCGGCAGCGGCTCACACTCGGTCCAGTTCCCGGTCGCAGGGTCGCGCCGCCAGAATTCCTCGGTGTTACCTCCCTTGAGCGCGTAGAGAGAGCCTTCCACGAACGCTGCGTCTGAGCCGTCCTTGGCCTTCTTCTGCCGTCCGGTCATGCCGCTGTAGAACGGCAGGCCCGGCAGCAACGAGCTCCACCTGCCGGCCGATATCGACCACGCATACAGCTCGTGCTGCTTCGCCTTGTGGGCGTATATCATGTCACCGCCGTCCCAGACGAGCCACGACCCTTTGTCCCATTTGGCCAGCGACGCCGAAGGCGCTCCGGGCAGTTCGTCCCAGCGGTCGGCCGGAACGTTGTAGGAAAGAAACCGCGGCTTGTAGCCCGTGAGCAGGTAGATACGGTCGGAATCGCCCGGCACATATGCCAGGTCGTTGCCGCCCTTGAGCTTGAGGTTCAGCGCGCCTTCGGGCACGTCGGCGAGCCTGGTCCACTCGTCCGTTTCGGCGGAGTACCGGTAGAAACAGCGGGTATTGTTCCCCTTGGTCGAGTAGAGCGTACCGTGGTTGTCCGCTATGCCGGTTGCCCCCTGGTAAGGTTTTTTGTTCTCAACGCCGGCGGGCATCGAGGCAAGCGCGCGCCAACCGCCGCCGGCCGGATCGATGCTGTAGAAGTCGCCGCTCTTGTTGCCCTTCAGGATGTAGATGCGCGCGGTCGCATCATCCCAGGCCAACCATGCACCGTCTTTCAGCGGCCGGCCCGATGGCTCGAGCGGAATCGGCGGCATCTCGCTCCAGCCCGGCGCCGGCGACTGCAGGATGACGAATTCTTCTGCGGCATGGTCGTTGCCGGAGCAGGTATCGCCAGCCGCGACGACAAGGAAGCTGGCGTCATAATGACCGGGAGCGTGCGGCAGGGGCCAGGCCGGGAACTCGGCAAGAGCCGAGTCGCCCGGGCCAACGGCTCTGATCTCCAGGCTCTCGCTGTAGACCGGCGTGCCGGTGCCGTCCGTGATGACGGATATAGCGCGCGGGGCAGCCGCGGAATCGCCGCGATTGCAGACCCAGACTGCGGGGATCACTTGACGGTTGGAACCAAGCTCGCCTCGCGGGGCGACAACGGGCCCGGCGCCGAAATCGATCGCGGCATGTGCCAGCGTCGAGCCTGTCAGGCAGATCATGATAGCGCCACGCAACACAGTCACCTCCTCTTCGTTCCGGAGCGCCGGTTCGGCGCGCCGGCCGCAGAGAGGCTCCAGTCCACCCCGGCGGCCGGCTCGGCCGCATCGGAACCCCTCGGTCACGAATACTCAGTTGGCAAAAAAAGAACCGCCGGGCGACGGTACGTCACTACCCGGCGACTCACCAGTCGGATAAGTATACCCTGTCGCGGCAGATTCGTCAAGGTCAGCCGACCGCAGGGTAGTATCCTGATGTGTGTGTAGATTTGGCGAGAGAGAGAAGGGCCGGGCGAGTCCTGTATCCTGTTGGTAATGGCATACCTAAAGGAGGACCGCCCGTGCCCTACTACGGACATCTAAGTC
>CBFGIY010000059.1:0-15287 GCA_965648935.1 Caldifarciminota bacterium | reverse complement strand
GCCACGCCCGCGACCGTGAGCTGGGCCGTGCGCCGAACCTGGCCGAGCGTGATGATGCCGACCGTGTCATAAATCGTATGGTAGTAGGGATTGGAACCGTTCCAGATGCCCCACTCCGAGTCCTCGAGCGCGAAGGTGGACTTGAACCCGCGCTCCCAGAACGGCGTGTTGTCGCCGTAGCAGTCCGGGTCGAGATAGTTGAGCAGGTTCAGCCCGATGCCGTACCAGCGGTTCGTGGACTCGGCCAGCACCGCCATCGGCATCGACGGCTCGTTGGTGTTGACCACGAGGTAGTTCGTGTCGCGGGCGGTGTAGCCGATCATGTCGACATTGAACGCGCCGTAAATCTTCAGTCCCCGCGGCACCGCGACCGAGTCAACCCAGTGGTAGGAGCCTTTCATCCACTGCTCCTCGCCCGAGAACGCGAGCAGCTTGATGGTCCAGCGGAACTGCCTCTCCTTGAGCACGCGGGCGAGTTCGAGCAGTATCGCGGTCCCGGTCGCGTTGTCGTCAGCGCCCGGGGCGCGCGTGTTGGGCTGGTCGCTGTACGAGTCGTAGTGGCCGCAGGCGATGACGATGCTGTCCGGCCGGACCGCGCCCGGCAGGGTCGCCTCGACGTTGAACGTCCGGGCCGTGTTGATGCGATAGGTGTCGGTCCGCGCGTCCCAGCCGAGCGCGGCGAACTGCTGGTAGAGCCAGTACCCGGCGGTGTCGCACTTGCGATTCAGGGTGTAGCGCGTGCCGAAGTCCTGCAGCCGCCGGATGTCGGCGACCTGACGGTCCAGCTCGACCATCCCGACCAGCCGAGCCACCGCGGTGTCGGGCTCCCAGTCAAAGCGCGCGTCAAGGGCCGGCGCGATTGCCTGTCCCCGGTGCGACAGCGGGTAGATGACCAGGCCGCGCCCCTTCGCGGCATAGGCCTCGGCCTCGCTCAGGCGGACGATGCGCACGCGCTCGTCCTCGTACACGGTGACGCCCGGCGCGCCGGATGAGTTCCTGCCCGCGCGCGGCACGACAAAGTACTCGCCCGCACGAAACGGCGCGTCGAGCGCGCGCCAGGCGCAGCCGGCACTCTCAATCAGCGGGATGTCGGTATCGGCCAGCCGCGTCACGAACGACGCGCCCAGGTCACGGTACACGCGCACCCGGCTGTCCGCAAGCGGCGCGCGGCCGAGCGGTCCGGGCGTTACAAGGGCCAGCACATCGGCCGCGGCCGGCGCGGCGGCTGCGAGTGCCGTCAACAATACGGTCAGCAGTCGGTTCATTGTTCTCCTTATCGCTGTCGAGCAGGAGAGTCTAGCGGCAAACCGGCACCCGCGCCAGCGTGGTCAGGGCCTGCGGCCGTACACGCGCCAGGCCGACTGCCAGCAGCCGTGTTCCTTGCGGACGCCGGGAACTGCGGCGCGGACACCGGCGCGGAACCGCTGGCGCCATTCGTGCGGGTAATTGACGACCATGTGCCCCTTGGGCGGGATGAGCGTGAGCGCGCGCCGGGCGAACAGGGCAAAGTCGGCCGGCTCGTCATAGCAGTTGAGCGTTGCCGCCTGATACCGGCGGCCGCCGCGGCTTCTCTCCCAGAACCGGGCGAGGTGCACCGGCACTCCGTCGAGCGCGAAGCCGTTGCGGTCGACCTGCTCCCGGCGGGCAGGCAGCAGCCGGGAGTACAGCCAGCCCGGCTTCTGGTGGAAAAACACCCGCAGGCCTGCCTTGCGCCAGTGGTCGAGAATCCCGGCGAAGCGGCGCAGTCGAGGCCGCGCCGCAGCTTTGGGCCGGCGCCAGTACACGTCGGTGCAGAACGTGGCCTCCAGCCGGAACCCGAGCTTGTCCATCACGCTGAACGTGGGGGCGGTGGTGCGGTGCTCGAGCGTGTTCAACCCGACCCATGTCCGTCCGGTCCTGCGGACCAGCGGCAGCAGCGCGCGGGTGAACCGGGTGGCGATGCCCCGGTTCTGGAATGCCGGGTCCACGCGCATTCCCCAGAGCCAGGCGTCGTCCGGGTTGAGCCAGGCCACTGCCTGGAACGCGGCCACCGCGCCGTCCTCGCGCCATACAAACAGCTCGCCGGGCAGGACCCCCTCGGAGTGCCACTGGATGATGCGCTTGACATAGAAGAAGTTGTCGAGCCGGCGCGCGAACCGCGCGACCGCACGGAAGTGTTCGGGACGACAGGGTTCGAGCACGGGTCAGACTAACTTCGCCGGGAATATTGTCAATCGGTTGACGAACCGAGGCCCGGGTCTATACTGGGCCAACTCAAAGGAGGGATAGATGAAGCACATCATCCTTTTGATACTCGCAGTTAGCCTTGCCGGCACGGCTTTCGCTCAGTGGGAACCGGACGTGCGGGTGACCGACGACCCGGCCAACACATTTCTCTGCGGTCAGCAGTGCCTGGTCGCGCTCGGCGACACCCTGCACGCGGTCTTCGTCGACAACCGCAGCGGCGACTACAACGTGTATTACACCCGTTCACTTGACGCGGGCGCGGCATGGGACAGCGCTGTGCGCTTGAGCCCGGGCGACTCCAACCGCATATTCGGCGCGACAATAACGGCCGCGGGTGCGGCCGTGCACGTCGCCTGGGAAGGCCGCAACAACGGTGCGTTCTGGTACCGGCGTTCGACCGACGGCGGCGAAACCTGGCGGGCCGAAACCGCGCTGGTGCAGTCGCCGCGCAGCTGCGGGACGCCGGTGCTGTCGGCTGACGGCGACCGCGTCGGGCTGGTCTGGACCGACTCCCGCGACGGCGGGTGGAATGGCGAGCTGTATTACAAGCAGTCGCTCGACGCGGGCCAAACCTGGGCCGACGATGCGCGCCTGACCGCTGATACCGACTCGGTTCTCGACAAAGAAGCATGCCTTGTCGTCAGCGGAAACTACCGCTACATCGTGTGGACCAGAGCAGACTGGAACACCAGCGTGGCGCAGGCCTGGTTCGTGCGTTCGACCGACAACGGCGCGACCTGGCAGCCCCGGGTTCGCGTCGCCGCGGATACGACCCGGCAGGAGCAGCCGATGGTGGCAGCGTCGGGGTCCAGCGTACACCTCTGCTGGTATGACGGCCGGCCCGACGAGTACGGCATCTATCACCGGGCTTCACTCGACAACGGCGCGTCCTGGGGCGCGGAGCACTGGCTGACCGACGTAACCTACGGCGCGGATTACCCGGCCATTGCCGCAGTCGGTGCCAATGTCCACGTGGCATTCCGGGCGAGCCGCCCTGGGCAGCTTGTTCTCGACTACCGCGGCTCGACCGACAACGGCGCGACCTGGTCGCCCGATACGACTCTTTCAAGCCTTGCAGGAATGGGAACGGCGAACCTGGCCGCCACCGGCACCCGGGCGCACATCCTGCTCTACGATAACCGTGAGGGCAACTTCGAGCTGTACCACAAGCGCAACCTGGCCGCGGGCGGGGTCGAGGAACACGCGACGCACGATGCGGTACGCCTGACGCCCGGCGCCACCATCATCCGGTCGGCGCTGCGCCTGCCGGAGGCCGGCGCGGGGCGCACAGCGCCCGGCGTTCTCCTCGACGCCTGCGGCCAGCGGGTGCTGACACTGCGTGCGGGCGCGAACGACGTATCGCGCCTGGCGCCGGGCGTGTACTTCCTGGCTATGGAAAGGAACGGGTCCCGGGGCGCGGGATTCAGGGAGCGGAAGGTCGTCATTGCGCGCTAGGTTAGGGCGGGGATAATCCCGCCGATGAGCCAGCCGGTAATCGTCTTTGTCATCCTCGGCCTGACGCTCGCGGCCTTTGTCTGGAATCGAATCCGCTACGACGTCGTTGCCCTGCTGTCGCTGTTGGCCGCGGTGCTGACCGGGGTCGTGCCGGCGGACAGCGCCTTCCTCGGGTTCGGCCATCCCGCAGTCACGACCGTCGCCGCGGTGCTGGTGCTGAGCCGCGCTTTTCAGCACGCGGGCCTGGTCGATGTGCTGGCCCGACAGGTCGCGCGGGTCCGCGGCGGGACAGCGGTGCTGACCGCGGTGCTGACCGCAGCGGTGGCGCTACTTTCGGGGTTCATGAACAACGTCGGGGCACTGGCGTTGCTCCTGCCGGTCGCGCTGCGGCTGGCGCGCGAGCGGGGCATACCGGCATCGCGCCTGCTGATGCCTCTGGCGTTCGGCTCGCTGCTCGGCGGCCTGACCACGCTCATCGGCACGCCGGCCAACATCATCATCTCGTCATTCCGCGCCGAACACTCTGGCGCCGGTTTCGCGATGTTCTCATTCCTGCCGGTGGGCGGCGGGGTCGCCCTGGCCGGGCTTGTGTTCCTCGTGCTGGTCGGCTGGCGCCTGCTGCCCGGGCGCAGGGGCCGCCGCGCGCCCGAGGAGCTTTTCGAAACCGCGGCCTACGCGAGCGAGCTTGAGGTCAGGCCCGGGTCGGCCGCGGCCGGCAAGACCCTGACCGAACTGAGCGATGCCCTGGGCGACCCGCTCCCGGCCGTGGCGGTGGTGCGCGCTGATCGCCGCTTCCCGGCCCACCGGTTCCACGACGCCCTGCAGCCCGGCGACATCCTGCTGGTCACTGCCGGCGCCGACGACATCGCCGAGCTTGTCCGCAAGGGCGGACTCGAGGTCGGTCAGGGACGGCTGGCCGAGCGGCTGGCCGGGGCCGACGACCTGCAGCTTGTCGAGGCGGTGGTGCGCTCTGAGTCGCCGATGGTCGGCCAGACCGTGCGCGAGCTTGAGCTGCTCGACCGGCACGGACTGCACCTGCTGGCGGTGGCGCGCGAGGGCGGCCGGGTGCGCCAGCGTCTGGCCGCGTTGCGCCTGCGCGCCGGTGACGTGCTGCTGCTGCAGGGCGACGCCGCGGCGGTGGCAGAAGGCCTGGCCGAGATTGGCTGCCTGCCGCTGGTGAGCCGGGGCATCGCCGTGGGCCGGCCGCGCCGGCTGCTCGTGACGGTGGGGCTTTTCGGCGCGGCGGTCGCGGCGATGCTCTTCGGGCTGCTGCCCGCGCCGGTCGCGCTGATGCTGGCCGCGGCCGGCACGGTGCTGGCCGGCGTGCTGCCGCTGCGCGAGGTCTACACCGGGGTTGACTGGCCGGTGATCGTCCTGCTCGGCGCGATGATCCCGGTCGGCGGGGCGCTGGAGACGACGGGCGGGGCCGCGCTTCTGGCCGACGGCCTGCTCCGGCTCGGCCAGGCCTGGCCCCCGGCCGTGACTCTGGCCGTGCTGTTCGGCGCGACGATGCTGCTATCCAACGTCATCAACAACGCCGCGGCCGCGCTGCTGATGGCGCCGGTCGGGTTCGAGCTGGCGCGGGGCTTCGGCGTATCGGCCGACCCGTTCCTGATGGCGGTGGCGGTCAGCGCGTCGTGCGCGTTTCTCACCCCGACCGGACACCAGTCCAACGCGCTGGTGATGGGCCCGGGCGGTTACCGGTTCGGGGACTACTGGAAGCCGGGCCTGCCGCTCAGCCTGCTGGCGTGGGCCGCGGCAATAGCGCTGATACTGGTGTTCTGGCCGCTGTGACGGCAGTGCCGATGATCACGGCGAGGTCGAGCCGCGCAGGTCGAAGCTGAAGTAACGCTTGAAGTCGAAGCAGGACTTGCCCACCGGCACCCAGGCCCCGGATTCGCGCCGCACCTCGTACTTACCCTCAAACGCGCGCGCGGCGATCATCTCCAGCCCGGCGCAGAGCGCGTCGACGTCGCTCTCGTCGTTGTAGATGCCCAGCGAAGCGCGCACCGCGCCCGGGATGCGGCTGCGGTCGCGGCCGATTATCTCACTGCGCAGTACCGCGGCCTCGTCCTCGGGCACATCGAGCAGGCAGAGCATGTAGGGGTGCGCGCAGAAACAGCCGCTGCGCACGCCGATGCCGCACTCGTAGCTGAGGATGGCCGCGACCAGCGCGTGGGGCAGGCCCTCGAGGTTGAACGCGATGACGCCGAGCCGGTCGTCGAGCCGGTCCGGGTCGAGCTTGCCGTAGATGCGCAGGCCCGGGATGCGCCGGAGCCTGGTCAGCGCGTAGCGGGTCAGTTCCTGCTCGTGGCGGACTATCGCGTCCCAGCCGACCGATTCGAGCAGCCGGATGGCCGCGGCCAGCGCGACCACGCCGACGATGTCGGGCGTCCCGGCCTCCTCGCGCTCGGGCAGGTCGCGCCAGTACGCGGCGTCGACCGTGACGATATCCACCGTGCCGCCGCCGACCGAGTCGGGTTCGGACGCAAGCAGTGCGTCGCGGTCCCCGACCAGCGCCCCGACCCCGTAGGGCGCGTACATCTTGTGCGCCGAGAAGGCGACGAAGTCGAGGTGCTCGGGGTCGCAGGACGGCCGCATATCGATCGGCCGGTGGGGTGCGAGCTGGGCCGCGTCGACCACAATCCGCGCCCCGGCCTCGTGGGCGAGCCGAGCGAGCAGGTGCACGTCGTTGATCCAGCCCGAAACATTGGCCGCGCCGGTGACCGCGACAAGATCGAGCCGGTCGCGGTGCTGGGCCAGCCGGGCGCGGAAGTCGTCGATGTCGAGCGAGCCGTCGGGCCTGAGCCCGGCGTGGACGACCTCGGCCCGGCGCCGCCAGGGCAGCTCGTTGGAGTGGTGCTCCATCATGGTGGTGATGACCACGGCGTTGTCGCGGAACGGGAAGATGCGCGCGAGCTTGTTTATCGACTCGGTCGTGTTCTTGGTGAAAATGACCGTGTCGCGCTTCGGGTCGGCGCGCACGAAACCGGCGACGATGGACCGCGCGGTCTCGTACACCCAGGAAGCAATCTGGCTCTTGAACCCCTCGCCCCGGTGGACATTGGCGTAGAATCGCAGGAACTCGTTTACCTTGTCCTGTATCGGCCGCAGGGTCGGGGTGCTGGCCGCGTTGTCGAGGCTGACATAGCGCCGCAGGGCGCCCGACAGCAGCGGGACCTCGACGTCCAGCCCGACAAGCTGCCCCCGCAGGGCCTGCAGGCGCTTCATTCCGTCGTCGGTTGATGCCATAGGCTGTCTCGCTTTCCGGGTTCGGGTTTCGGGCCTATGCTACGGCCCGGGGCAGGAAGGGTCAAGGAAGGCAGGAGATTCCCGACTGGCGATTTCCGATCTGCGATTGCCGGCCGCGGCGAGGCTGCAACGCAAAGCTGGAACTGCGCGGCGCCGCAGGGCATAATGCCGCGATGCACAACCTGCCCGATGCGGTAGCCGAGTACATCCGCTGGCAGACCGGGGCCTACGCGCTCGCCCGGCGCCTGGTCGAGGCCGGGGCCCGCGGCGTCTTTGAAAAGTACCTCGCCGGGGCAAGCGACGATGTCCTCAAGCGGTTCTTCGACGAACTCGAGCGCGTCGACATCGACGAGGTGCTGCGCCACCGCGCCTGCCTGCTCGGCCCGGCCGGGTGCGCGCCGGCCGACATCGCGCCGCTCGAACCGAAAACCCTGGGCGAGGATGAAGCCCGGCTTGCCGCGCTCGGGCGCGAGTCACTTGTGCGCGGCGAGTGGGCCGTGCTGGTGTTTGCCGGCGGCGCGGGCACGCGCTTCTTCAACGGCGCGACCGAACGCGCGGCCAAGGGCCTCTACCCGATAACCCCGGTCGCGGGCCACAGCTTTCTCGACCGCTTCCTCGCCGAAACCCTCGCGGCCGGCGCCGCCTCGGGCCGACTGCCCTACCTTGTCCTGATGACCTCCGGGCTCACCCACGACGAGCTTGCGCAGTGGCTTGAGGGACCCCTGCACCAGGGCTACCCGCGTGAGCGCGTCATCCTGATGCGCCAGGCCGACCGGCCCCGCCTTGACTCGGAAGGCGACCTCATCGCCGCGCCCGACGGCTCGATCGTGCGCACCGGGGACGGGCACGGCGGCGTGTTCCGCGCCCTGCTCTCCTCCGGCATCGCGGCCCGCCTCCAGAGCGAAGGCGTGCGCCACATCGTCCTGCACAACGTCGACAACATCGCCGCGCGCGCTCTCGACCCGGCCCGGCTCGGGTTCCACCTCGACGGCCGCTACGCCTTCACCCTCACCGCGGTCGCGCGCCGGCCCGGCGAGCGGGTCGGCATCATCTGCCGCAACGCCCGCACCGGCCGCGTCGAAGTGTTCGAATACTCGGCCTGCCCGCAGGCCATCTGCGACTCGACCGACGCCGGAGGCAGGCTGCGCTTCCCCCTCGCCCACATCAACACCAACCTTGTCCGGCTTGCCGGCCTGCGCGGCGACCTGCCTTCGACGGTCTACCGGGACAAACGCTGCACGGTCGGCGAGCGTGAACTGGATACCAGCACATGGGAAATGCTCAACCAGCACCTCTCGACCCTGCTCGATGGCCGCGAGGTCGGGGTGCTGCTGCTTGAGCGCGAGAAGTACTTCCTGCCGACCAAGGCGCTCGCCGGCGACGACTCGGTCCAGACCACGACCGCCGCGCTGGTGCGCGCCGCCGCCGCACGCCTCGCCGCGCAGGGCGCGCAGATTGACCCCACGGCCGCGGTCGAAATCGACCCCTGCCTTGCCGAAACGCCCGGCATCATAAACGCGTCGGGCTGGCGCATCGGCCCCGGCGCGAAGCTGTACCTGGGATGCCGCGGCCCGAAGTTCGGGACCGGGCTGATCCTGGGCGAGCGCGCCGAACTGCGGGTCGAGGCGGACCGGCCCTGGGGCGCGCTGCGCCTCGACCGCGACGGCACGGTCCGGGCCGAGCCCGGCTCGGCGCCGCAGGTGCGCTTCGGGACAGACGTCCGGCTTGAGGCCGGCGCCCGGGTCAGGATACGCATCGCGGGCAACGGCACCTGCGTCGTGCCCGAGGGCTACGTCTTCCAGGGCGAGCACAACATCAGGGTCCAGCCCGGGGCTAAAGCCAACATCGCGCGCTAGCGCCGGGGCTGGAAACGCTCACCGGAGGAGGGCATGCCATCCTCCGGTGAGACGTTTCGCGCGAAGCTGGTCGCTACTGGAGAATGTGCACGTCCGCGTGCGCGCCGACGACGAAGCTGGAACCCCAGTCGGCGTCGTAGATCAGTGTATGGGTGCAGGTCGTTACCCACGGGGTGTGTGTCTCAACCGATGCGAACTGGCCGGGCGCGAACCCGTTGCTGTTCGCAGCGAGCAGAGCGATGGTCGCGTCAGCCCCAACGTGGGTTGTCGAGACCTTGCAGCCGCTGACCAGATCAAAGCGCACGTAGACGTTGCCCACTCCGTTCACAACGTCATCGGTGACCGTGACCGTACCGACCACGGTACCATTGGCCGGCACGTTGTTGCCGGCACCGGCCCACAGGTCAACCAATGTGGTCGAGCCAAGGGTGTGCGGGATGACCCCGCCCCACTTGGTCGAGTAGTCGGGCTTGAAGAACCAGGCAGGGTTCGTGATGTCGTAACCCCACGCCGTCTCTTCACGGTAGTGTTCTTCATCACCGTCACGCTGGATGGTGTACCAGAACCAGGTAGCCCAGTTCGCGCCGGGGAACTGGTTCGGTCCGGCCCAGCCCGTTTCGGTCTGAACGACGGTGCCGTTCACAACCCTGACCAGGTTAGCATGAGTCGCGATGGCGACCTGCTGGCCGAATGTCGCGGGCAGCGGGATGGTGTAGGTGTAGCTCGTCACATACGGGCTGTGGGTCACCTTGTAGGCGAACTTGCCCGGGATCGGATTACCGGTCTTGGTCTGCGGTATGTTCTGAGGAAACAGCGCCACGTGGACCGCGGTAGCAGACAAGAACCAGTCATCCGCAGTGATGTTGAACTTCACGAACAGGTTGTAGTCATCGTTCCAGACCTCAACGTTGCCCACCTCGATGTTCTGACCGCCATACAGCGGCTGGAACATGTGGATCACGGCCGCGCCGATCTCGGACTCGGGAGACTGCCAGATTCTGTCGCAGCCCACTACACCGACCGCCACGGCGAGCGCGAACACGGGCAATGTGATTGCTCTCAGATTCCTCACGGTCTCCTCCGATGCATCTTGTTGACTGGTGCGGGGCGGGATACCTCCACGAAACCACGCACCGCTCTCTTCACGACCCCCCATCTCTCGGGCCTGCAAAGCAAGCCCCTCTGTGACGCGCCCACAAACAGAGGCGTTCGGCGCATCGCATCACCTCTCTCGCATACTGCTGCCTGATTCTCCATCGCGCCCGGGCACCCGGAGCGCGCCGACGTTCACAAGGCGGTGCCGCCTCGCTAGGTTGTTCTCGACGGGACAATCAGAACTGTATAGATCCCACAGACTTTGCCAGCCCCCACCCGCCAGTTCCAGTCAGGTATGCGATTAACCGTAATACACTCCGCCACATTGTCAATAGCGGCTTAAACGATATTCTAACAATGGGTTATACGAATCTGCCCGTTGCGTTGTCATTGTCAGCCTGAGGGCAATTTCATCATGCCGTCATCGTGTCAGGCCGCGCACAGACCGGGCCCGGTGACGCCTGCGCGCGGCGCGGCGAGCTCTTCGGACAGCATCCCTGGCTTCCCTGCTGCCAGTCGCTGTTCGTGCAGAGGGCTATTGACATTCAGTGAGGCCGCGCCATACAATCAATCGTCTAAAGGAGAACAGGAGGAGCCATGATCGATGCAGTGATGCTTGCCGCGGCGCTGCTGGCTGTGCCGGCGGCAGCGGACCAGGCCAACGATCCGGCGTTCGCCGTGGTCGTGCGAGCCGCTCTGTGCGAGACGGGCCAGGGTATCGATACCGACAACAACCCACCGATCGGGACGGTGCGCTACCTCGACGAGGTCGACAACTGCGCGCTCGCCCCGGCCCGGACTGCCGAACCGATCAAGCCTTCGCGCCCGTTCGAGCCTGACTGGGGCAATGATGTGCTGGTGCACAGCGGTAGCCCGTTTCCCGGTGACCACGGCCGTCTGTCCATCGACCACGCCGCAAACGGCGACATCTACGTCGGCGTGATGAACTGGTCGAGCGCGCCGCAGGACACTTTCCGGGTGTACCGCAGCACCGACGAGGGTGTGACCTGGCAGTTGTGGTCGGTCAGCGTCAACCTGTCAGGCAGCGACACGATCGTCGACGGCAAGGTGCTTGTCGGGGCCGGCGCGAACCCGTGGGTGTACATGTTCGTGCACTACTCTACCTCGGGCGGCGGGCTGTATTGCCGCAAGCTGCGCGCGGACGGGACCGGCAACACCTGGCAGTACATAATCCGCGGCGACTCGGTGCGCCGGTTCGACGTGGACCGCAACATCGAGGGTTCGCCGGCGATGTTTCTGGCCTACTGGCAGAACCCGCCCGACTACTCGCTGCTTCGGCTGTTCGCGTCGTACGACGACGGCGCGACGTGGACCAACGGCCGCAGCGTTCACAGCGGGGCCGCGACGCCGACTTCGGTCTGCGCCGGGGGCGACGGCTATGTCTACCTCTGCTGGATCGACAACGACGTGACGCCCTGGGTCGGCCGCTACACCAACAACCTAGTAAGCCCGAGCTACGTGTTCAACCACCCGGATAGCGTGGCCGGGGACTTTGCCTACCAGCCGTCGGTGGCCGCGGCGCGCAACGCGCCGGGCGCGAGCCAGAAGGCGTGGATTCTCAACCGTCACAAGCACACCAACGGCAACTACGACCTGCACGTGTCTTTCTCGACCGACGGCGGCGCGACCTGGGCCACCCGCCCCTGGCCGCCGACCAACGAACCACCCCGAACCGAGTGGGATATGCGCTGGCCGACCCTGCGCTACCCGTACGACTACGCTGTGCCGATGGTCGTCGCGTCGGCGACGCTCTGTGGCGCATTCGACTCGGTGAAGACGGCTTACAGCCACGCCGCGAACTCGGACACGTGGGGGCACGCGGGATGGGTCGTGATCAATGACCACCAGGGTACCGGCGCGTTCCCGAGCGTCATCGACGCGCCGACTTCGACTAACGGCCGGGCGGTCGCCTACCGGCAGTACGGCAGCGACAAGGTCTGGATTGACTACTACGACAACCCGACCGCGGTAGCCGAACGGCCAGAACCGTCACCGGCGATGGCGCGGCTTGAGATACTGCCCAACCCGGTCGTCGGCCGGGCGACGATACGCTTCGCAGTGCCATTGGCCGGGCCGGTCGAGCTGGCGGTCTTCGACGTCGCCGGCCGGCAGGTGGCAGAGATGGCGTCAGCCACGATGGGCACCGGCGGCCACTCGGTGAACTGGAACAGCGCGACCGTGGAGCCGGGCGTGTACCTGTTGCGGCTGCGCTCGGCCGGACAGTCGGCGGCGCGCCGGTTCGTGGTCACACGCTAACGGCGAACGTCAGCCAGTAAGGCGGCGGGCACCTGCCCGCCGCCTGCATTGCCGGTAGATGTCAGGCTGCAGTCGGCGGCGCGAGGCAAAGCGCGCCATCACCGCGCCGCAAACTGTGCTGCTCAGGCAGAACCGGTAGCGAATCCCGCGTCACCGCTCCCAACGCTCAAGCCGCGCGCCGGCCTTGGCCAGCCGCTCCTCCAGGAAACGCTCTGCTTCGGGCAGCGCCTCTGAGTCGGCACAGGCGGCAAGCGCAAGCGCCATCCGGCGGGTAACAGCGAGGTGCGCCTCGGCCCATTCGACCGCCGCTGCGGCGCTGTCGCGCGTCGCGCTGTTCTCGGACAGGTGTCGCCGGAGCCGCGCCGCGCGGACGAGCAGGTCGGCGACACTCCGCCGGCAGTCCAGCAGCAGTTCGCGCTGGCCCGCCGTGAGCGGTGACTGCCTCTGCCAGTCCGATGCCTCGGCCGGCGCCTTTGCCGCGGACCGCCCGGCAGGACGCAACATCAGCACAGCACCCGCGCCGGCCAGCAGGGTCGCGGCCGCCACAATCGGAACGGCGATGCTCAGCCGCCTTCGCGGCGGCGGCACGGACTCGTCGCAGCGGGATCCGCAGGCGAAGCAGGAAAACTGGGCCGGGTCCATCGGCTCGCCGCAGGCCGGGCAGCGGCCGGGCCGTTCCTCGCCGCTCCTGTCGTGCCGCACCCTGGAGCTCCCGGGCTTCCCTGCCGGGCCGGCCCCGGACCGCCAGCGAGCGCGTGCCGGGCCGCCCGCACAGCTTCTCGATCGCCCTGAGCCAAGCGCCGCGCTCTCTGCCCTCAGGCTCGCGGCAGAAGCGGTAGTCCTGCCGGCGCCGGGCCTCGGCCAGGTCCTGCAGCACGACGGCCAAGCGCTCCCGTTTCGCTTCGGCCAGCTCGGCTCGCAGGGCGGCGTCGCGCGCCGCACCCAGCGCCATCGCCAGATGGGGCAGGCATATCCCGGGCGAGTCGCGATAGCGTTGCTGGAAATCGGGGGTGCGGAAGCGTTCGACCAGCGCGCCGATGCAGTCCCGCTCAAGGCGCGCTTCCTCCTCGCACAGTAGGCAGGCACGGCGCGGCGCGGGCCGCCGGCCCCGGGCCAGCTCAGCGTCGACCGAGGCAAGCAGATCCTCGTAGATGACTGTCTGGCCGAGCACGTCGCCGTGGGTCTGCACCTGCCAGGCGTGCCGGTTGCAGAACCCGACCGACAGCCGCAGACGCCGGCGGGTGCCCGGGTCGGTCACATGCTCGTGGAGCAGGTTCTCCACGGCGCGCTCGGTATTGCAGCCGACGACCAGACAGACCGGACAGCCGTTGGGCAGCGCGTCGAGCAGTTCATGCCAGGTCAGCTCGATCATCCTAGAGCCTCTGGCCAAGACGGGATATCACCAGCCCGGCGGCCAGCGCCGAACCCAGCAGCACCAGGACAGCGATCACGCCCGCGCGCAACGCCTCGCCCAGCAGCTGCCGGCCGGTGAACCCGTGGCGCTGGTACTTGGTGTAGATAATGATGAACGCGGTCGTCCCGCCCAGCAGCCCGAACACGGTTCCCAGCAGCGCCAGCAGCGGCAGTACCGTCACTTCTACCCCGCTCAACAGGCATGGGACCGACCGTTTGCGAGCGCACGCTGCCCGCGCGGGTAGCTAGCTCGCATCCGGTTCTTCTTCTTCGGCATCGGGCACCAGCCGCACGTCGCCGCGCGCGCCCTCGGGCTGGCCCATCGTATCGACATCGGGCAGGAGGTGACGCGGCAGAAAAGCGAGCGACGCTATAGCGGTGGGCACGACCGCGCTGGCGATGACCGCGGCGACGAGAAAAGAGTACTGCGCGGCATCGACAATGCCGTGCGAGTAGCCGTACAGCGCCGCTATGGTCCCGAAGGTCAGCCCGGTGGACATCATCAGCGTGTAATACCAGCGCTCGCGGTTCTCGCGCCGGAACTTCGCGATGACCGGAAACAGCCCGAGAATCTTGGTCGCGACCTTGCCGCCCAGCAACGCGAGAAACACCAGCGGGGCCGACACGAGAGCGGGCAGCGACACCAGCGCGCCGGCGCGTATGAAGTAAAACGGCGTGAGGAACCCGACCGTCAGGCTGCGCAGCCGGCGGACGAAATCGTGGTCCATCGCCTCGGTGCCGGCCAGGGTCATCCCCAGCAGGTAGGCCGGCAGCACCGCCTCGCTGCCCGCCCACAGCGCCAGCGCGCCCAGCCCGAACAGGCCGAGGTTCACCCACTTCGCCCGCACCGCCGCGGTGCGGTAGGCGTAGCGCCGGGCGAGCCGGCGGGTGAGGAACGGCCACGAGGCGAGGACCGCGGCCGCGGCGACCGCGAAGACCGCGGTGCGCAGAGTGAACGGCGCAAAGATGAACCCCAGCGCCAGTACCGTGCCCAGGTCGTTGACGAAGCACGCGCCGAGTATGCCCTTGCCGAACTCGGTCTTGTTGAAACCCGTTTCCAGCATCACGGCGTAGACCACGGCCATCGAGGTCGTCGAGAGCGCGATGCCGGCCAGCAGGCTCGAGCGCCAGGTCCAGTGGAGCAGGAAGTGGGCCAGCGCGGTGCAGCCGAGAAACGGCGCGAAGAAACCGACCAGCCCGATGGCGGTCACCTCGCCCAGCTTGCGGCGCAGTATCGCCGGTTCGAGCTCGGCCCCGGCCAGGAACGTGAGCAGCACCGCGCCAGCCGCGGCGAGAAACCGCAGCCACTCGGCGTTCGCCCCGAGCGCGTCCGGGCCGAAGAATCGGGTCGCGATTGCGCCGGCCGCGACGCCGACGCAGATCTCCACCAGCGCTATGGATATCCTGAGATGATTGGCGATGATTGTCGCGCCGACGGCAAGGCCAAGCCACAGCGCGGCGGTTGCGAACGTCTCCTGCACGGAGTCCTCCACGGGTTGCGGTCCCACTCGGTCCAGCCGGACGCGCTCGGCGGTCCGGCGTTGTGCAGGAGTCATCAGCCCGCCCGGGCGGTTTTGCGCGGGGGACTCCATCCCCGAGACAGCGTGATTGTAGCAGCGCGGACCCGCCGGCGCAACCCCGGCGCGCAGGTTGCGCCGACTGCTTCAGCCCGGGCCGGTTGCTACTGCCTGTTTTCGGCGTCGCGGTCCTTGT
>CBFGIY010000058.1:0-15339 GCA_965648935.1 Caldifarciminota bacterium | reverse complement strand
CGCTTAGCGTCCCGGGGTAGCACCGGCATTGGCCGTCGGTGCTGCGTTGGGCGGCGGGTCGGCAGGCAGAGCCTGTGGACGAGAACCTGAGCCTGCCGGGCGAAGTCTAACGTCCAAAGTTAGGTAGGTGGGGTACAAGGTGATTTGTTTTGAGATGTCTTCGACTTGGAGGTTGAGATGTTGCGCTGGATTGTTTCTCTGATGGTGCTCGCAGGTATAGGATTGGCCTCGTGCGGCGTGGGGATGGGCGGAAACTACGCGGTGGACTGCCGCCCGCGCACAGTAATCGACCTGCCGGCGCGGCAGGTCGACGGCATGCCGAGGCCCGGTTTGGCCCGGATGATCGCGAACGCGCTGGTGTTGGCGCAGCCCGGCATGCTTCTGGCGCCTTTCGCCGCCCAGCCGGTTCCGGCGTATCGTCTGGCGGCGCGGCCGGTTTCCGCGGTCCGCTAGCGGGCCGCACCCGGCTGGAAGCTCAACCACGGGGCGCGCTCCACGCGCCCCGTGCGGATTGACAGGCTTGCGACTTGGGGTAGAATTCCCGACCCCGAAAGGGCCGGAACGGTAATGGAAGGCATCGGACGTTTCATCGACCACACGCTGCTGAAGCCGGACGCGACGCTCGGCCAGATCGAGCGTCTGTGCGGCGAGGCGCGGCAGCACCGCTTTTTCGCGGTCTGCGTGAACGGCTGTCATGTCGAGCCGGCGCGGCGCTGGCTGGCCGGGTCCGGCGTGAAGGTGTGCACGGTCGTGGGTTTCCCGCTGGGGGCGACACTGACCTGGGCCAAGGCGGCCGAGGTCAGGCTGGCACTCGCGGCCGGGGCCGAGGAGCTGGATATGGTGATGAACATCGGCTGGCTGAAGTCGGGCCGGAACTCGGCGGTGCGCGAGGATATCGAGGCGGTGGTGGCCGCGGCCGCGGGCCGGCCGGTGAAGGTCATCATCGAGACGGCGCTGCTCACGCTGGAGGAGAAGGAGACGGCCGCGCGGCTGGTCGTCGACGCCGGCGCGGCGTTTGTCAAGACCTGCACCGGTTTCTCCGGCGGGGCGGCGACGGTCGAAGACGTCCGGCTGCTCGTCGAGGCGAGCGGCGGCCGCATTGGCGTCAAGGCCTCGGGCGGCATCCGCGACCTGGCGACGGCGCGGGCGATGCTCGCGGCCGGCGCGACCCGGCTGGGTACCAGTTCCGGGGTAGCGATCGTGAGCGAGGAACGCGCGGCCGGCGCGTGACCTCGGCAAACACAGGGACCACAATTTCACTTAAGGAGGACTGCTGATGGCCTATACAAAGATGAAGGACTTCCTGCAGGCCGAACTGAAGAGCGTGCAGGAGGCCGGACTCTACAAGCAGGAGCGCTACATCTACGGGCCGCAGGGCGCCGACATCAAGGTCGAGTTCCCGGCCGGCGCGCCCCAGAAGGAAGTGCTCAATTTCTGCGCGAACAACTACCTCGGTCTTTCCAGCCACCCCGAAACCGTGAAGTCGGCGCACAAGGCGCTGGACGACTGGGGCTACGGGCTTTCTTCGGTGCGGTTCATCTGCGGCACCCAGGACATCCACCGCCAGCTCGAGCGCAAGATCGCCGATTTCCTCGGAATGGACGACTGCATCCTGTACTCGTCCTGCTTCGACGCGAACGGCGGACTGTTCGAGGTGCTGTTCAAGGAAGAGGACGCCATCCTGACCGACGCGCTCAACCATGCCTCGGTCATCGACGGCATTCGGCTGTCCAAGGCGAAGCGCTACATCATCAAGCATATGGACCTGGCCGACCTCGAGGAGAAGCTGAAGTCGGACGAGGTCCAGAAGGCGCGGTTCCGCGTGTTTGCCACCGACGGCGCGTTCTCGATGGACGGCGACGTGGCGCCGCTGAAGGAGATCTGCGACCTGTGCGAGAAGTACGACTGCCTCGTGATGGTCGACGATTCGCACTCGACCGGGTTCATGGGCAAGCACGGCAAGGGCACGCACGAGCATTGCGGCGTGATGGGCCGGGTCGACATCATCACCTCGACGATGGGCAAGGCGCTCGGCGGGGCGTCCGGCGGCTTCACCGCGGCACGCAAGGAGATAGTGGAGATACTGCGCCAGCGGTCGCGGCCCTACCTGTTCTCGAACACGCTGCCGCCGGTGATCGCCTACTCGGCAATCACCATCATCGACCTTCTGTCGAAGTCGACCGAGCGGCGCGACAAGCTCGAGAACAACACGATGTACTTCCGCAAGGCAATGACCGAGGCCGGGTTCGACATCCGGCCGGGCGTGCACCCGATCGTGCCGATAATGCTCTACAACGCGAAGCTGGCCCAGGACTTCGCGCGCGACATGTACAGCGAGGGCATCTACGTCATCGGGTTCTTCTACCCGGTAGTCGGCAAGGGCCTCGCCCGCATTCGCGTGCAGCTGTCGGCGGCCCACGAGCGCGAGCATATCGACCGGGCCATTGCCGCGTTCAAGAAGGTCGGCGAGAAGTACGGCATCCTGCACAAGACCAAGGACCAGATAGTCGAGAAGTACGGGCTCTAGGCCCGGTGCGACTCTTCCGGGGCGCGGGTGATCCCGCGCCCCGGACGCGCTTTCCGACCGCACACTTCACTAAGCTTGACAGTGGCCGCAGGGGACATAGATTAGAGGTGAGGGATGCCGTCGCACGATGCGGCGGCACCTTTCGTGCGGGCAACGCGACGACGACGCGGCGGCGGTCCGGCCGCGCGCGTGTCGGGGCCTGGCTTTCTTCCGGCTCGTTGATAGCTAAAGGAGGCTGTAATGAGTCTGTGCAGTAATAGGAGCGCGCGGTTGCGCCTGGCTGCGCCGCTGGTGCTGGCCACGGCGCTGGCCGCGCTCTTCGCGGGCTGCGGGCGCACTCCGCCCGCTCCTTTCTGGGAGCCGAACAGCGAAGACACCGCCGCGATCAAGGCCATCGTGGAGCAGAACGCGGCGTTCTTCCGCACCGGCCTGGCCGAGCTGTCGCTGGCGATGATGGACACCCAGCTGCCCGGTTCGACGCGCGTCATCCTGGCCAAGGAGCTGCGCTCGAATCCGTACAAGCAGCGGTTCCGCGCCAACGCGATGGAGCACTGGGTGAGCAACCCCGAGTACAAGCTTAACTACAAGTTCATCGCGACGCTGGACACGGCCAAGATGGAGACGACCTGCACCGTCACCTTCATGGAGACGATACCGGGCAAGCTCCGGTTGAACGTGTACCGCTACACGCGTTTCGTCAAGCAGGACACTTTCTTCCCCAATCCCTCAGAGACGCTGCTGCTGAACCGCTACGACACCGTGTTCGCCGACACCGCGGACTACATCATCGAGAAATTCGCCGCGGCGAGCGAGCGGGATACCCAGCTCGGCAATGCGACCGGCGGCATCGTGCTCAAGAAGCAGAACGGCGCCTGGAGCATCTGGAAGATGTCGGGCGGCCACCGTTTCTGGGCGCCCGGGCCGGACGACGCGCCCTACTTCTTCGACGTCGTGCTGGCGGCGGGCTCGCGCATCGACACGGTCTACCTGCGGCCGGACACGCTGCGCTTCGGAATCCAGCGGTTCTACGACCCCGACAGCCAGCTTCCGACCTACCGGCGCGGCGACACGCTGCGGATGACCCGGCTGCGCACCAACAACGGCGACGCGGCAACCTACCTCTATCTCAATAACCAGCGCTACGCCGGCAACGCGCGCATCCCGCTGGACGAGAACGTCCCCCTGGGCATCAACCGGCTGCACGTCGAGCACATCCCGGCCCAGGTCTTCTGGGAGACGGCGGGCAAGTACGCTGCCGCGGCTTGGATAATACCCTTCAGGGTGATTGAATAGGAGGCTGGCGATGAACCATTCGATTTCCCGCATTCTCCTGACCCTGCTGGCGGCCGCGGCGGTCACGTTCGCAGCCAACACGGGTAGTATCGCCGGCAAGGTCACGGACCGGCGCACGGGCGAGGAACTCCCCGGCGCGAGCGTGATGGTCGACGGCACCGAGCTGGGCGCCGCGACCGACGCCAACGGCCGCTACCTGATAATCAACGTGCCGCCCGGCAGATACACGCTGACCGCGAGCTTCATGGGCTACAACGACGCGCAGGTGACCGGCGTGCTGGTCGTCCAGGACCAGACCGTCACGGTCGACTTCAAACTGGCGTCGGTCGTCATCGACATCGGCAAGACCATCGACGTCGTCGCCCAGAAGCGCGAGCTGGTCAACACCCGGACGGTCAACGTCGAGCGCGTCATCACCGACGAGGAGTTCAAGCGCCTGCCCGTGACCAGCCTCGGCGAGCTGGTCGGGATGCAGGCGGGCGTGACGCAGTCGGCCAGCGGCGGCTGGACCCACATCCGCGGCGGCCGCTACGACGACGTTTCATACCTCGTCGACGGCGTCAACGCCCAGGACGCGCTGGTCGGCACGCTCTGGTCCAGTCCCAAGCCGACAACCGACGCGATCCAGTCGGTTGTCGTCATCACCGGCGGGTTCGACGCCGAGTACGGCTCGGCGATGTCGGGCATCATCAAGGCGGTCACCAAGGAGGGCGGCGCCCGCACCTCGGGCCGGCTCGGCTACACGACCGACGAGATTTTCCCGGAGCAGACCGGCTACAACTTCGGCTACAACCGGCTGACTTTCTCGATTGGCGGGCCGCTGGTGAACCGTCTGCGCTACTTCCTGTCGACGGAGTTCTTCCGCACCGACGACAACGCCAACGTCCGCTGGAAGGTCAACGCGCCGCGCGGCGAGTACGCGGCCGAGGGCAAGCTGACCCTGCAGATGCCCAAGAGCTTCGCGCTCACGGCCGAAGGGCTCAAGTTCACACTCGACGGCCACCACTCCAACTACCAGTGGCAGAGCTGGTCCAACTCGTGGAAGTACTGGCTGCGCGGTCTGTACGCCAACCGCGTGCGTTCGACCAAGGCCAACTTCACGATCAACCACCTGCTGTCGCCGACCACGGTGTACGAGCTCAAGCTGGGCATGTTCAATACCTCGCTGATGCGCGCGGTGCGCGACTTCTACATGGAAGCCGCGGACACGACCGGCTTCTGGGGCGCGTTGCGCTCGGCCGGCATCTGGGACCGTTACCACTTCCGCGGCGAGGAGTGGGTGTTTGATAACTACGAGGGCCTGAGCCGGCGCGACGCCGTGCTCCAGCTCTACCGCTCATACTCGCTGATCAACGGCGACACGGTGTATGCGTGGCCCATCGGCCGCAACTTCGTGACGCCTTACAACACGACCAACAACCCCTACGGCGTGCCCGGCCTGTTCGTGGGCGAGGGTGACAACCGCTCGTGGCACTACCGCGAGACCAACCACCTGCTGGGCAAGTTCGACATCACCCGGACCATCTCCAAGATCCACGAACTCAAGACCGGGTTGAGCATCACCCAGTACGACCTGCGGATGTACGAGAACTCGCTGCCCTGGGACGGCAACCCGTTCTGGGATGCCTACCAGTACAAGCCGCTGGTGGTGTCGGCCTACGTGCAGGACCGCGCCGACTTCGAGGACCTGGTCGTGCGCGCCGGCCTGCGCATGGATTACCTCGACTCCAAGGCGAAAGTGCGGGCCTTCCCCGAGTCGCTCGGCTCGGCGCCGGAGATATCCGATTCGCTGCTGCCGGCAGAGCCCAAGATCAACTTCGCGCCGCGCCTGGGGCTTTCCTACCCCATCACCGAGCGCATCAAGTTCCGTTTCTCCTACGGCCACTTCTACAAGAACCCGTCGCTCTCCGACCTCTACTCCTACGCCGACCGCACCGCGGCCGAACTGCGCTCGCGCGGCAATCTCATCGTCGGCAACGCCGATATGGATGCCGAAAAGACAATCGCCTACGAACTCGGGTTTGACGCGCAGCTCTCGGACCTGTTCCAGTTCGACGTGACCGCGTTCTTCAAGGACGTGTTCGACCTGTCCGGCGTGCGGACCGTCGCGGCACTGCCCCAGCCCTACACGATGTACTACAACGTCGAGTTCGCGCGAATTCAGGGTTTCGAGGCGACGATGGTCAAGGTGCTGGACAGCTACTGGACGGCCCAGCTCGGTTACACGTTCCAGATAGCCAAAGGCACGGCCTCGACCGCCACGGCCCAGTACCAGCGCGAGAAGCCGCTGCAGCAGGACTACTACCTGGACCAGGACCAGCGCCACGCGGTCAACGCCAACCTCACCTTTGCCTTCCCGTCGGACTTCGCCTTCACGCCGATGCGCGACTTCGAAGTCTCCGGCGTGTTCTCGTACGGTACGGGCACGCCCTACACTCCGACCGACCAGCGCGGCAACCAGATTGGCCTGCAGAATTCGGCGCGCCTGCCCGACAAATACATGCTCAACGCACGCGTGAGCAAGGACTTCCGCCTCGGCGGGCTCGGGCTCTCGCTTAACCTCGACATCTCCAACGTGCTCAACACGCTGACGATCAACAACGTCCATACCACGACCGGCCTGCCCGACTTCACCGGCCGTGTCATCACGCCGTTCGAATTCTCGCCGGGCATCGCCTATGGCGACGGCGACTATGCCTATCACCCGGCGCGCGACTACAACCACGACGGCTACCTGACCCGTTCCGAGATGTACGAGTCGTACCTGCGGGCCTATGCCGACCAGACCAACCCGGCGACCTACTACGGCCCGCCGCGCAAGATCAGGCTGGGCCTGAGCCTTGGGTTCTAGAGGAGGAAGCGTGACGCACAGAGCTGAATACAAGAACGCGCGACTTGGCATTGCGCTCGCCCTCCTGCTGGCCCTTGGCCTGGGCGCGGCGCTTGAGGCCCGCTCCGCGACACCGCCACCGCGGGGCCAGCGCATCTACGACATGCAGTGGCTGACCATCAACAAGTGGCGCTGCCCGTTCTACAACGACGGCCGCTACGGCATCGACATCACGGTCGGGTCGGGCGTGGCCGGCGGCAGCTGGCCCCAGCCGTACAAGAACATGTACGTCTTCGGGGCCGGGATGTGGTTCGGTTCGCTCAAGCCGCGCCACGATGGCACCGAGAAGGTGGACACGCTGGTGTCGTTCGGCTACAACCCGAACTCGGGCGGTACCGAGATGACGCCGGTGCTGACCAAGAACGTCGAAGGCGGGGCCGGTGCGCCCGAGGACCGTATCTACAAGTACCCGGACAACTTCCCGCCACCGGTCGAGCTGCGGGAGCGCTGGGGCACCGGCAACCCGTCGCAGGACAGCGCCCTCATCCCGTACGAGAACTTCTCGCTGCAGGACCTGTGGTGCTGCTACTCCGATGCAGCGCCCGAGAATCACATCTCGCCGGGCAAGCCACAGGGCATCGACATCTACCAGACCATCTACGCGTGGAACTACCCGACGAACCAGGACATCTTCTTCATCATCTACCAGATCCGCAACTCGGGCACGGACACACTCAAGCGGTGCTACGCCGGCGCGGTTATGGATCCGGATGTCGGCGATGCGCCGGACGATATGGTCGGACTGATAAGCTCCGAGCAGATCTATGGCGTCGGCCTGGTCGAGAACGTCGGCTACGCGGGCGACAACGACAACTACGAAGCTCCGGGCTCGACCTGGGAGTCGGGCACGCCGGGCGTTTTCGCATACAAGTTCCTCGAGTCGCCCAGGCGGCCGGACGGCCAGCAGCTGGGCATGACCGCGTTCAAGAAGTTCACCATCGATATCGACCCGGTGACCGACCCGGCCCAGTACCTGACGATGGCGGGCTACGACTACCGCACCGGCGTATTCGCGCCCTACGACTCGCAGGACGTGGCGCCGGCGGACAAGCGGTTCATCCAGTGCTCGGGACCGTTTGACCTGGCGCCGGGCGAGGTGGCCCGGCTGGTCGTGGCCGGCATCGCCGCGCCATACGGCGGACCAAACCAGCCGTGGGCCGACCGCGGCCGCGACTCGCTCATCTACCTCGGCCGCGTCGCGAACACGGCGCAGTTCATCTACGACCAGGGCTGGCTGCTGCCCGGCCCGCCGCTCGCGCCGAACCTGACGCTCGTGCCGGGCGACAACAAGGTTCGCATCGTCTGGGACAACCTGCCGGAGAAGACGCCGGACCCGTACTGGGCGCGCGTCGTGGGCGACCCGGGCAACCCGAACTACGACCCGAAGTACCGCGGCTACGACTTCCAGGGCTACATCGTCTACAAGTCGAGAAACGGGGTGGACTGGCGGATACTCGCCCAGTGCGACCTCGCCGATACCATTCCGTCGCCGGACACTCTGCTTGCGTTCCCGCCGGGCAACGACTCGACCCTGCCCGATAGCCTGTGGATCAAGATGCGCAACACCGGGACCTTCTACTCGCTGGACGATCCGAATGTTGTCAACGGCTTCACCTACTACTACTGCGTGACCGCCTACGACTGGAACTACGTCACGACTCAGCGTGATTCATCGGGTACCCCGATCGCGTGGGACACGCTGATACTGCGTTCGGGTCTGGTGTCGAACTTCACGACGACACCGCGCTGGGAACCGGCCAACTACATCGAGCCGACCACGTCAATCCAGACACTGCTGGGCGACGTCGAGAAGCCGGGGCTCAAGTGCTCGGTCTATGTCGTGGCGCCGTTCAAGGTCACGGCCGACGAGTACCAGCTCAGGTTCGACAAGCCGACATTCGGCGGCGGGCCCAATACCGGCATCAACAAGTACTGGATGCTGAACGTGACCAAGGGAACGATAGTCGACTCGGGCGCCTTCCTTTACACACTCGGCACGAAGATGACCCGGTACCTGCCGGTGTTCAACGGACAGTCGATGAAGCTGTCGTTCTACCAGCTTGCGCCGACCAAGGGAGTCGATACGGTCTATGTCGAAAGCGGCAGCTACCCGCCGGACAAACCGCGCGGGGGCGGCAGCGCGCCGCAGGGCGCGTGGGCGTTCCGCGGGGCCGACTACCGCGTGCGCTGGGACAACTCGTCCGGTTACCTGACCTGCAAAGTCTGGGATGCGACGCATACCCTGGAGGGCGACACGGCCTGGGTGCCGTTCACGCGGTTTGACGGGCTGTCGTCGAGCCGCGCGAACGCGGACGGCTGGTGCTTCGTGAACCTTGCCGGCCGCAACCCGACCGACACGCTCAAGCCAGGGATGTACTCGCTCTACATCGGCGGCGGCTATGTCACGCTGAACTTCAACCCGGTGACCGGCCGCGGCGACTCGGTCGGCGTGCTCGTCAATGATATCCAGCCGGGCGACGTCTGGCTGCTCAAGGGCCGCACGGCCGAGTACACGGCCGCGTACCTCAACCGCTACACGGTGACCTCGGTGCCGGGCGTGGATGATACGAGCAAGAAGTACACGCTCAACGTCAAAGTCGTGCCCAATCCCTACATCGTATTCAACTCCTGGGAGAAGCGCTCGGATGAGCGGGTGGTGCGATTCACGCACCTGCCGGCCGAGTGCGTGATCCGCATCTACACGACATCTGGCGACCTGGTCAAGACGATCCAGCACAAGGCGACACCCGAGGGCGGCCAGGAGCTGAAGGACGGCGGCACCGCCACCTGGGACTTCACCAACGACTCCGGTTCGGCGCGGACCTCGGGCCAGCTCGTGGCGTCGGGAGTTTACGTCTACCACGTCGAGTCGGCGGTCGGTGAGGCGGTCGGCAAGTTCGTGTTCGTTCACTAGGAGGAGGCGAAGATGAATCGCAACAGCGGATACACTCTCCGGACTGTCATCGCCGCACTCCTGGTGGCCTCGGCCGCGCTGGGCGCGTTCTCGAAGGTCGGCACGACCGGCGCCAATTTCCTCAAGATCGGCGTGGGCCGGGCGACCGGGATGGGCGATGCGTTCTGCGCCATCGCCGATGATGCGGCAGCAGCCTACTACAACCCGGCCGGCCTGGCCCGGGTCGGTCGCAGCATCCAGCTCAATCACCTTGAGTGGATCGCCGACATCACCCACGAGCACATCAGCGCGGTGCTGCCGACCGGTTTCGGCACGGTCGGGCTCAGCGTGACCGCGCTGGCGATGGGCGACATGGAGCAGACCACGGTCGACAACCCCAGGACCCGGCTGCGCGAGGACGAGGGCACCGGCCTGTACTTCGGCGCGTCGGACCTCGCGGTCGCGGCGACCTACTCGCGCATCATCACGGAGAAGCTCGCGTTCGGGCTGACCGTGAAGGCGATAAACCAGTCGATCTGGGACATGTCGGCGAGCGCGGTGGGGGCCGACCTCGGCCTGCACTACAACACCGGCTGGAACTCGCTGCGCATTGGCGCGGCGATGACCAACTTCGGCACCCAGCTCTCGTTCACCGGCCGGCAGCTCGACTACAACTTCTTCTGGGGCGACTCGGGCCCGTCGCAGCTGCAGGGTTCATACAAGACCTCGCCGGCGCCGCTGCCGACGAGCTTCCGGTTCGGGGCGGCCTACGACGTGGTCAGCCAGGGCGACAACCTGTTGACCGCCGCGGTCGACCTCATCCACCCGTCGGACATCAACGAAACGGTCAACTTCGGGCTGGAGTACGGCTACGCGAAGACGTTCTTTGTCCGCGCCGGGTACGTGCTCAACACCGACTTCACCTACCAGAAGAACGTCGGCTGGGGCACGGGCCTGTCGGCAGGGCTGGGCGTGAAGACCGAGCCGGCCAAGGGCCTGAAACTCGGGGTGGACTACGGGTACCGCTTCCTGCAGTACCTGCAGCCGACCCACCGCCTGCTGCTGACGGTTGGGTTCTAGACTCGCGGGCGCAAGGCTCGCAATGGCAGGGGCACGGTTCGCCGTGCCCCTGCTGCTTTTCGCGGCGCCAAGCCCGGGCGCGGAGTGGACGGTCGGCGTGTACATGGCCGCAGACAATGGGATGAGCGACCAGTCGTGGCGCGACCTTGCCGAGATGTGCGCGGCCGGCTCGACCGGCGAGGTCAACGTCGTGGTGCAGGCGGACCGGCCGGCGCGCGATTCGGTGCCGGGGTGCCGGCGCTACCTCGTGCGGCAGGGCCGGCTCGAACCGCTCGGCGACCTCGGGCCGGTGGATATGGCCGACCCGGCCACACTGGGTGATTTCGGCGCCTTTCTCTCCCGCCGGTACCCGGCGCGCCGCCTCCTGCTGGTGCTGTGGGACCACGGCACCGGCTGGACACAGGGTTACGGTCCGGACGGAGCGCGAGACGAGATCGCCGATCGCGGACTGAGGACTGCAGAAGTCAACTGCGAAAACCCGAGGGCGACAGCTCCGGCAGACGCGATAATCATCGACGAGTCGCACCGGCACATGATGGGCGTGGCCGGGGGCGAGCTGGCGGCCGCGCTTGAGGCGTTTCGCGCCGGGTGGGGCCGGCGGCCCGAAGTGCTGGGGTTCGACGCCTGCCTGATGGGTATGGTCGAGGTGGCGGCCGAAGCCGTTGGCCGGGCCGGTCTGATGCTGGCCTCGGAAGGGCTGGTGCCGATCGGCGGCTGGCCCTATGCCGAGATTCTCGGCCGGCTGACCGCGCGGCCGGGGATGAGCGCCGAGGAGTTCTGCCGCGCCGCTTGCGCGGATTACGTCGCGGCGTACCCGGATGACACGGTGGAGATTGCCGCGGTCGACCTGGCGCGGCTGGACCGGGCGATGCCGGCGCTCGGGACGTGGGTTGCGTCGGCCGGCCCGGGCCTCGGACCGGCGCGCGCGCGGGTACAGACGTTCGCGGCCACGGGCGGCCGGCCGCCGTGCCCGGCCGACGACCAGGTTGACCTGCTGCACCTGCTTGAGCTGGCCGGCGCGCCCGAGTCGCTCCGCACGCGGTTGAGCGCAGCGGTCGTCGCGCGGGCCAACTCGGGCGGGTGGCTGGCCGACGCGCGGGGCCTGGCCTGCTGGTTCCCGTCGCGCTGGCTCGAGTTCAAGGCGCTCGCCGAGTCGTACGCCGGGCTGTCGTTTGCCGGTCGGGTCGGCTGGCGCGCGATGCTCAACCGCTACTTCGGGTCGGACGATGTCAAGCCGACACGGCCCGACATCGTCTCGCACCGGGTCGGCCGGCGCGGCGAGGTGCGGCTGTGGTGGCGGCGCGCCCGCGACCTCGCGCCGGTGCGCTACACCCTCCACCAGTCGCGCGGCGCGGTCGAGGCGTTCAGCGACCCGTGCGAGGACCTCGGCCGCTGGATAGCGGTCGGCTGGAGCGCGAGTGCGGCGCGGTTCCGCTCGGGCCAGCGGTCGCTGTTTTCAGGTACCGGGGCCAACCTTGACCACTTCATCGAGTCGGTCGAGGCAATCGCGCTGCCCGAGGGCGGGCTGCTGTCGCTGTACACGTGGTTCTCGACCCTTGAGGCGCAGGACTCGGCCGGGTTGTGGCGCGACGCGGTGCAGGTGGAGTGGGCCGACCGGCGGGGCCGGTGGCGGCCGCTGGATTCGCTGTACGGCAGCGCGGCCGAGTGGCACGAGCGGCGCTACGTGCTGCCCGCGTCGGACAGCGTCTACCTGCGCGTGCGGTTCAGAACGGGCGGCGCGGTTAGCGGGGCAGGCTGCCATATCGACGACATCAAGGTCTATGCGCTTGAGGGGCTGGGGGCGGTCGTGCAGGGACTCGAGGACACGACTTTCGCGCTCGCGGGCCTCGAGCGCAGACCCGACGGCTACATCTGGTTCGTGACCGCGACCGACTCGTTCGGCAACGTTTCAAGCGCTGGGCAGTTCTACGAGGCCCCGGTCGAGAGATGGGCCGAGCCCTACACGAAGCCGGCACCGTTTGCCGGGCCGTGCCGGCTGGTGCTGGACTTCCCGGCAGGTGAGGAGTGCCGCGTCAGCATCTTCACGCTGTCCGGGATGCTGGTGCGCCGGTTCGAGGGGGTGCGGACCCGCGAGCTGGCCTGGGATGGGCGCAACCAGTACGGCCGCGAGGTCGCCAGCGGCCTGTATATCGTGCTTGTCGAGGCCGACGGTTTTCGCAGCGTGGGCAGGATTGCCAGGGCAGGGGAGTGAGACGGCAGGAGACAGAAGGCGCGATTCCGGGCGGGCGGTGTTGACCGCGCGGCGATTCCCGGTATAATTGATACGGGGTGACGGGAGTCCCGTCACCCAGGTCAACATTCACGGACGTTTTCGGCCGGGCCCGGGTGGGCTGGTCGCGTCCACACTCTCGAACAAGTCAGCCACCCGAAGGATGCACTTTGTGTGGAGGTATCAAGTGCGCAGACTTCGTCTTGTTCGAGTGTTCCTTTTTGCCTTGCTTCTGGTGCCGGCCGCGACCCTGGCGGCAGGTGACCCGCCCGAGCGGCCGAGAATCCCCGGGGAGTGGGCCGAGCCGGTCAAGGTGCCGGAGCAGGACCCGCCGCCCACGGTTCACTGGGGGCCGGCGCGAATGAGCGACCTGGCCAGCGAATCCTGGGGCCTGTACGGCCTGAGCTACGACGGTCCGAGCGACAAGATGCTGTCGGTCTTCTTCTGGCACAGCGTGTTTCACCGCTACCGCTCGGCCGATTCGACCAACCCGATGGCCAAGGACACCATCGCGCTGCCGACAATCCCGGGCCAGGAGAACGATTCGTTTCAGGACCTGGCTTACTGCCGCTACGACAACTCCATCTGGGTGCACTCGTCCAAGTTCAAGCGGGTGTACAAGGTGGACGTGGCCGGCGGCGGCGTGACGCGCCAGTTTCAGTCGCCCGCTACCCGCTATCCCACCGGCATCGCGTTCGACGAACGCAACAAGCAGCTCTACCTCGTGGACCGGATGGGCGAGGGCGAGTGGCCCTGCTCGCTGTATGTCACCGACACGATGGGCACGGTGCTGCGCCGGGTCGGGCTGGAGCACCTGCCAACTTCATACGCCGGGGCGAGGTGCCTGGACTTTGACTATTCGACAACCAACCCGAACTGGCCAAGCCTGCTGTTGACCTACAGCTTTTTCCGGTCGGGGAGCATTCTTGACTCCTGCGTGCTCTACGAACTCGACCGCAACACGCTGGGCATCCTCAACCACGCGCGGCTGCCCAATCTCAACAGCCAGACGAACAACGTGCGCGGCGTGGCCTGGGACCCGCGCTCGGGCGATTACTGGATCGGGATAATGCAGAACCCGAACAACACGATTTACAAGCTGGACGGCTGGCACAACCTGCGCTCAAGCGACGTCGGCATCACCGGGTTGCGCGCGCCGCGCATCACCTACAACATCGGCGACACGATCCGGCCGGTGGTGTTCGTGCGCAATTTCGACACGCTCCAGTCGCGCACCTTCACCGCGACGATGCGCTTCACCGGCTATGTTCAGACGCGGAGCAAGACGCTCGCGCCCAAGGACGAAGATACCCTCGGGTTCCCTTCCTGGGTCGCGCAGGTGGGCGGCGACTACGTGGCGCGCTGCTCGCTGTACATGGCGGGCGACGCCTTCGCGGGCAACGACACCTGGGCCGAGCCGTTCCGGGTCGTGGGTATCGACGTGGGATGCAGTCGCATACTGCTCCCGGAGGTGACCTATGCCGGCGATACGGTCACGCCGTCCTGCTCGACCTACAACTGGGGCACGAGCACGGTGTCCTACTCGGTGCGGATGCAGATCGGCTCGTTCTACGACCAGCTCGGGATGGTGCTCAACCACGCGCCGGGCACGCGCCGGCTGGTAACCTTCCCCCAGGACTGGATTGTCGGGGCAAGCCAGGGCGGCCTGCAGGTCGTGTCCTGTTCGACCCGGCTGGGCACGGACGTGCGGCGCGCCAACGACAAGCTGGTCGACACCGTAACGGTGCTGCTGCCCTATGATGTCGGGGTCAGCCGGATAGTCGCGCCGGTCGGGCAGATTGACTCGGGCGTGTCGGTCACTCCAGCCTGCACCGTGATGAACTACGGCAGCCGCAGCGCGACCTACACGGTGCGGATGAAGGTGGGCAGCGGCTACAACCAGACCGCGACGGTCGCCAACCACGACCCGGGCACGCGCCGCCTGGTGACCTTCCCGCAACGCGTTTTCACGGCGCGCGGCTGGTACGCGGTGTCCTGCTCGACCGAATTCACGCTCGACCCGGCCCCGTGGAACGATGCGCGCCGCGATTCGATGTTCCTGGCGGTGCGCGACGTGGCCATCAGCCAGATTGTCCGTCCGGTGGACACGGTGCCGGATTCGACCTGGCTTTACCCGGAGTGCGTCGTGCGCAATCTGGGCAATACTGTGCTGGCCGCGGTGCCCGTCGAATTCCGCATCGGCACGTACTCGGACCGCGAGACGGTGTTCGGGCTGGCCCCGGGCGGCACGGTACCGGTCGTGATGAGCCAGGCGTACCGCACGCGGCCGGGCGTCTGGGTGAGCCGCGCCGAGGCGCTGCTGGCCGATGCCAACGCGGCGAACAACGTCAAGTATGATACCTTCTGGGTGCCGGGCCCGCGCGCGCGGGACGCGGCGGCGCGGGCGGTGCTTGAACCGTCCGGCT
>CBFGIY010000057.1:0-16003 GCA_965648935.1 Caldifarciminota bacterium | reverse complement strand
ATGCGGCTAGATGTTCGGCGCGGCGTTCGCCCAGCGCCGGGTCGACCTTGAGCAGGTCCAGCTTCGCGGCACCGGCAGCCGAGTCGGCGTACTTGTTCACGCCGACCACGACACGCTCGCCGCGCTCGACCGCCTGCTGGTAGCGCCAGGCGCTGTCGGCGATGGCGTCCTGCATCAGGCCCTGCTCGATGGCCGCGACCGCGCCGCCGAGCGAGTCGATCTTCTCGATGAGCGCGCGGGCCCGGGCCTCGATTTCGTCGGTGAGCCGCTCGACACAGTACGACCCGGCGAGCGGGTCAACCGTGTCCGCGACCCCGGTTTCGTGGGCGATGACCTGCTGGGTGCGCAGCGCGATGAGCGCGGACTGCTCGCTCGGGAGGGCCAGGGCCTCGTCGCGCGAGTTGGTGTGCAGGCTCTGGGTGCCGCCGAGGACCGCGGCGAGGGCCTGGATGGCGACGCGGACGACGTTGTTGTCCGGGCCCTGGGCCGTGAGCGTGACTCCGCCGGTCTGGGTGTGGAAGCGCAGGCGGCAGGATTCGTCCGATGCGCCGTGGCGCTCGCGCAGGAGCCGGGCCCAGAGCCGGCGCGCGGCGCGGAACTTGGCGACTTCCTCGAGCAGCTCGGAGTGGGCCGCGAAGAAGAACGACAACCGCGGGGCGAACTTGTCGATGGCGAGCCCGGCGGCGAGCGCGGCGCGGACGTACTCCAGACCGTCGGCGAGCGTGAACGCGACTTCCTCGACCGCGGTGGCGCCGGCCTCGCGCATGTGGTAGCCGGACACGCTGACCGGGTTCCACTTCGGCGCATTCGCCGCGCACCACGCGATGACGTCGGTGGTCAGCCGCAGGGAGGGCCGGGGCGGGAAGATGTAGGTGCCGCGGGCGACGTACTCCTTGAGGATGTCGTTCTGGACCGTGCCCTGCAGCTTCGCCGGCTCGACGCCCTGCCGCTCGGCGAGCACGCAGTACATCGCGAGCAGTATCGCCGCGGTCGAGTTGATGGTCATCGATGTCGAGACCCGGTCGAGCGGGATCGAGTCGAAGAGCGCGGCAAGGTCGTCAAGCGATGAGACCGCGACCCCGACCCGGCCCACCTCGCCGCGCGCGAGCGGGTGGTCGGAGTCGTAGCCCATCTGGGTCGGCAGGTCAAAAGCGACCGACAGCCCGGTCTGGCCCTGCTCGAGCAGGTAGCGGAACCGGCGGTTCGTCTCCTCGGCCGAGCCGAACCCGGCGTACTGGCGCATCGTCCAGAAGCGCGAGCGGTACATCGTCGGCTGGACCCCGCGCGTGAACGGGAACTCGCCGGGCAGGCCGGCGTCTTCGACGTAATCGAAGCCCGGGTTGTCGGCCGGAGTGAAGGCGCGCTCAAGCCGGATGCCCGAGACCGTCTCGAACCCGGGCCTGCGCTCGGGCGCGCGCCCGAGCGAGGGCGCGACCGTGTCCTTCTGCCAGCGCTGGATGCGGTCGGTCAGGCGCTTGTCTTCGTCCATAGTCTTCTACAGCGGGATGTTGCCGTGCTTCTTTTGCGGGTTGGAGAGGGTCTTCGTGCGCAGAAGAGCGAGGCCGTCGATGATGCGGCGGCGGGTGTCCTCGAACGCGATGACCTCGTCGATGTAGCCGAGCTCGGCCGCCTTGAACGGGTTGGAGAAGCTGTTCTCGTACTGCTCGACGAGTTCCTTGCGGCGGGCGGCCGGGTCGGCGGCCTGGGCGATTTCCTTGCGGAAGATGATGTTGACCGCGCCCTCCGAGCCCATCACCGCGATTTCGGCGGTGGGCCAGGCGAAGTTCAGGTCGCCGCGGATGTGCTTCGACGCCATCACGTCGTAGGCGCCGCCGTAGGCCCGGCGGGTGATTATCGTTATCTTGGGCACGGTCGCCTCGCAGTAGGCGTAGAGCAGCTTGGCGCCGTGGCGGATGATGCCGCCGAGCTCCTGCTGGGCGCCGGGCAGAAAGCCGGGCACGTCGACAAAGGTGACGATCGGGATGTTGAACGCGTCGCAGAAGCGCACGAACCGGCCGGCCTTGACCGAGGCCGAGATGTCGAGGCAGCCGGCGAGGTGGCGCGGCTGGTTGCCGACGATGCCGGCGACCTCGCCGTTGTAGCGGGCGAAGCCGATGACGATGTTGCGCGCCCAGTGCTGCTGGACCTCGAAGAACTTGTGCTCGTCCACGGTCGCGCGGATGACTTCGAGCATGTCGTAGGGCCGGCGCGGGTCGTCGGGCAAGAGCTCGCGCATCCCCTCGACCGGACGGTCGTCGCGGTCGCGCGGGGCGACCGATGGCGGCTTCTCGCGGTTGTTCTGGGGCAGGAACGACAGCAGCCTGCGCACGCGCTCGAGCGCGTCGCGGTCGTCGAGGTCCTTGAAGTGGGCGACGCCGGAGACCGAGTTGTGGGTGTCGGCGCCGCCGAGCTCGTCCTTGGTGACTTCCTCGCGCGTGACCGCCTTGATGACCTCGGGCCCGGTGATGAACATGTGGCTGGCGCGTTCGGTCATCAGGATGAAGTCGGTGAGGGCGGGCGAGTAGACCGCGCCGCCGGCGCACGGGCCCATTATGCACGATATCTGCGGCACGACGCCCGAGGCGAGAGTGTTGCGCAGGAAGATGTCGGCGTAGCCGCCGAGCGAGTCGACGCCCTCCTGGATGCGCGCCCCGCCCGAGTCGTTCAGGCCGATGATGGGCATGCCGACGCGCAGGGCAAGGTCCATCACCTTGCAGACCTTCTCGGCGAAGACGCGCGAGAGCGTGCCGCCGAACACCGTGAAGTCCTGCGAGAAAACCGCGACCGGCCGGCCGTTGACCTTGCCGTGGCCGGTGACGACCGCGTCGCCGGGGAAGCGCTTGTCGGCCATCCCGAAGTCGGTGCAGTCGTGGACGCGCAGCCGGTCGAGCTCGACGAAACTGCCCTTGTCGAGCAGGACGTCGAGCCGCTCGCGCGCGGTGAGCTTGCCGTCGGCGTGCTGGCGCTCGATGCGCTCGTCGCCGCCGCCCTTCAGCGCCTGTTCGTTGAGCCGGCGCAGCCGCTCTTCGACCCGGTCCAGTCGGGACATCGGCTTACCTCCGAGGGGTGGCTATCAGCCGATGCTAGGAGAGCGCGCCGCGGTTGTCAACGCGCCCGGGCCGGCTTGATTCGCCCGCGGCCGCGGCTAGCATCTGGCGATGAGCGTCGAAGTCAGGCCGGTGGCCGGGCGTGGGGAACTGCGCAAGTTCGTGTTCCTGCCCGAAAAGCTCAACCGCGAACATCCCAACTGGCTGCCGCCGATCTACTCCGACGACCTGGCGTTCTTTGACCCGGCGAAGAACCGTGCGTTCTCCTACTGCGACACCCTGACCCTGCTTGCGTGGCGGGGCAAGGAGCCGGTCGGCCGGGTGCTGGGTATCGTCAACCGGCGATGCAACGAGTTCCGAAGCGAGCGAGTAGCCCGGTTCAGCCACCTTGAATGCCCGGACGATGCGGCCGTGTTCGGCGCGCTGATGGCGCGCGTCGAGGAGTGGGCGCGCGGGCTGGGAATGGAAAAGCTCATCGGGCCGTTCGGGTTCACGGACCAGGACCCGGAGGGGTTCATCATTGAAGGCTTCGACGAAGTGCCGACGCTTGCCTGCAACGCCAACCTGCCTTACATCAACCGCCTGCTGGAGTCGGCGGGCTACGGCAAGGAAGTCGACTACGTGGTCTACATACTGCCGGTGCCCGAGACGATGCCGCCGGGATACGAGCGCATCATCGAGCGGCTGAATCAGCGCGGCGGGTTCCGGCCGCTGGAGTTCACCCGGCGGAGCGAGCTCCGGCCCTGGGTGCGGCCGGTGCTGGGACTGATGAACGAGACCTACGTGAATCTTTACGGCTACGCGCCGCTGGACGAAGCGGAGATGGACGATCTGGCCAAGCGCTACATCCCGCTGTTGGACCCGCGGCTGGTCAAGGTCGTGCTGCGGGGCGACGCGCTGGTCGGGTTCGTCATCGGTATGGCCAACATCACTGCTGGCCTGCGCCGGGCGCGGGGTCGGCTGTTCCCTTTCGGGCTGCTCCATATCCTCTGGGCGATGCGCCGCTCGAAGCAGCTTGACCTGATGCTCGGCGCGATTCGACCCGACTGCCGCGGCGCGGGCATCAACGCGCTGCTGGCGATGACGATGCTGCGCTCGGCGCACGCGGCCGGGTTCCGGGTTATCGACACGCACAGCGAACTGGAAACGAACACGCTGGTGCGCGCCGAGATGGAGCGTTTCGGGGGCCGGGTGCGCAAGCGATTCCGGGTCTACGGAAAGCCGCTCTAGCCCGACCGGGCGGAGCGCTTGACCCGGGCCGGTGCGCTTCTAGACTGGCGCGTGAAAACCTTCCGCGACGCGGTCCACGGCGACCTCGACTTCACCGCCGAAGAGCTGGCGATAATCGACACGCCGACTTTCCAGCGCCTGCGCGGCATCAAACAGCTCGGCGCGTCGTACCTCGTGTACCCGAGCGCGGTGCACACGCGGTTCGAGCACTGCCTGGGGGCGTGCGGCGTCGCGAAGAAGATAATCGCCCACATCCGGCGCAACTGCGGGACGCAGGCGGTGTCGGCCGAGGACGAACGGCTCATCGGTTTCTACGCGCTGCTGCACGACATCACCCACATCCCGTTCGGCCACACGGTCGAGGACGAGCGGCGCGTGTTCACCCGCCACGACCAGAACGACGAGCGCATAGCGCACTTCATCGAGCGCACCGAACTGGGCGCCGTGCTGGACAGGCTCGGCGCGAAGCGCGAGGTCGGGCGGCTTCTGCGCGAGCACCGGCTCAAGGCGGGCGGGCCGACCTATCACTACGACATCGTCTCAAGCACCATCTGCGCGGACCTGCTCGACTACCTCGAGCGCGACGCCTACTTCACCGGGCTGGCACAGCGCTACGACGAGCGGCTGTTCAAGTACTTCATCATCGCGGGCGGCGCGCTGGCCATCAACCTCGTGCGCAACGGTCTTTTCCGGATGGACGGGCTGACCGAGACGCTCAACGTGCTGCGCATCCGCTACATGCTCAGCGAGCGGGTCTATTACCACCCGGCCAAGAACGCGGCCTCGGCGATGGTGTCCAAGGCGCTGGAACTCTGCCTGGACAGCGGGGAGCGGCGCCTGAGCGAACGGTCGTTCTACTCGGTCGGCGACGAGGGTTTTCTGCGCATCCTCGAGTCCGGGCCGAGCGCGGCGCGGCTCCTGGTGCGCGGATTCCTGGCCCGGCGCCTGTACAAGAAGGCCTACATGGTGGCGCGGCGCAGCCTGGCCTCGACCGAGAAGTTCGCGCCCTACCACCTCGACCCGGCGAAGCGGGCCGAAGCCGAGAGATGGCTGGCGCGCAGGCTGCGCGTGCCGTTTCGCTCGGTCATCGTCTACTGCCCGTCGAGCTCGATGCAGTTGCGCGAGGCGAACGCGCTGTTCCGCCTCGAGGCGGGCGCGCCGCCGCGCCGGCTGGAGAACAACACCGAGGTCGAGAACCTCAAGCGGCACCAGGAGAAGCTCTGGAAGTTCTTCGTGTTCCTTGACCCGGAGCACTCAGGCAAGCTGGCCGAGGCGGGAAGGCTGTGCGAGGAGCACTTCGGCCAGGCCAATGACCTGCCCCGGATGCGGGCCGCGCCCGGCGACGCCTGCGACGGCGCCTAGCGGGGCTTGACCAGCTTGAGCGTGCGGTCGGGCAGGATGAGAAAGTAGACCCCGGGTCGCTGCGCTGACCGGCGTGGGTCGAGCACGCGGCCCGCGGCGTCGCAGAGTTGCCCCCTCTCGCCGGGCCGGGGCAGACTCAAGGTGAGCGCGCCCGTCCGGGCCGGCGCGGGTTCGGCGACAGCGGCCGCCAGGATACTACTCATCGCCGGCAGTCTACGGCAGGGGCCGGCCCGGTCAAGGCGGTGGGTGATACCCGTGGCGGCTTCGGAGCGGGCCGGCGAGTGCTTGATGCTTGACCCGCCCTGCCCCGGTTCGGCCCGGCCGACTCTGGCGCGCTGCTCTTGCGGCAGCTTCGCGGCCGCGGACTGTGAATCACACTCTCTGGCGCAAGGCCCGGGCAGGGCCGCCCCGGGGACGGTCCCCTGGACCGTGAAATGACGCGCACTTTCCGCAATCGCAACTTCGCCCCGACCGGCAAGTCACCGACAGCGCGAAGGCTGTCGGTTCGCTGACGACGACCTCTGGTTCAGGGCTCACGCAGATTGTCTGAAACCAGCCCCGGACTGCATCCAATGTGATGCCGCGTCCGGCTGACCGCAGTTGACAGCCAGCCGTGAGGCGCTAGCTTTGCGCATCAGACACAACGTGTTAGTCCTGATGCTTCTGCTTGCCGGCGCCGGCGCGGCCGAGGCGGCAACCGTCTACGGCTTCGTGCGGGATTCGGCAACGGGCGAGCCGCTGGCGTTCGCATCCGTCTATCTCTCTGACCGCAGCGCCGGGACCGCGAGCGAGCGCAACGGGTACTACATCCTGTCCGGCCTGCCTGCGGGCCGGGTGAAAGTCGTCTGGTCTTTGGTCGGGCATCGCGACCTGGAGCGGGAGTTCACGCTGGCCGAGAACGCGTCGGTGCGGGCCGACGTGCGGCTGGCAGTCGAGGCGATACCGCTGGGCGAGGTTACCGCGTCGGCCGCGCGGGAGCGGTTCCGGCGCGAGGTCGACATCGGGGTGCGCCGGCTGGACCTGCCCGAGCTGAAGATTGCGCCGGGGTTCATCGAGCAGGACCTTTTCAAGTCGCTGCAGTCCCTGCCCGGCGTGCTGGCGGTGAGCGACTTCTCCAGCGCCTTGTATGTGCGCGGCGGGTCGCCGGACCAGAACCTCGTGCTCCTGGACGGTGTGACGGTCTACAACCCGTATCACCTGGGCGGGCTATTCTCCACGTTTAATATGGACGCGCTGGCCGGGGCCGAGCTGAAGGCCGGGGCGTTTCCGGCCGAGTACGGCGGTGCGGTTTCGTCAATCATCGACGTGGAGATGAAGCAGGGCAACAGCGAGCGGTACAGCGCGAAGTGGGACGTGGGGCTTCTGACCTCGAAGGTGATGGTGGAGGGGCCGATTCCGCGCGGGTCGCTTGTGGTGGCGGGGCGGCGGACCTATATCGACGCGGTGACCTGGGCCATCGACAGGCTCATCCGCGATTCGACGGTCAGCGTCTACCTGCCGTACCATTTCTACGACCTGCAGGGCAAGCTGAACTTCGACGCCGGCGAGCGGGACCGGCTGACTTTCTCGGCTTACTCCGGGGACGATATCATCGACATCAGGGAGCAGTCTGACCGGCTGGCTTTCCTCTGGGGCAATTACGCGCTGGCGCTGAAGTGGCGGCACATTTTCTCGCCGAACCTGGTCGCGACGACGATGGCGGTGCGCGGCCGCAACCGCGTGTCGCTGTCGCAGGAGTTCGTACCGCCGGACACGGCGTGGGGCGACACGAGCCGGGCCGAGCTGCGGTTCGGGGTGAGCGACTGGGGCGGAAGAAGCGACTGGACCCTGTTCCTCGATTCGTCGCACACGGTGCGGTTCGGCGCCGAGGCCAAGTCATTCGACCTGCGCAACTACTTCAAGTCCGACACTGTGACCTTCTGGAACCAGCGGTCGCGGCCGACCCTGGCGGCGGCGTACGCGGCAGACAAGTGGCGGCCGATTGAGCCGCTGCTGGTGGACGCGGGGGTGCGGGCCGAGTACTTCTCGGGCGGGGGGTACTTCCGCGCGTCACCGCGCGTCGGGGCGAAGTACATTCTCGCCGAGGACTTCGCGCTCACCGCCGGCTGGGGCCTGTACTACCAGTACCTGAGCATTCCGTTCCCGCGCAACGACGAGCTGGTGAAACTGCCGGCGCTGTTTTTCCAGCAGTGGCTGCCGGCCGACTCAGCGCACGCGCCGGTCGCGGCGATGCACTGGGCCGCTGGCGCGCAGAAGGGTCTGGGCAGGGGATTCGACCTCGGGTTTGAGGCTTACTACAAGTCGATGCGCAACCTGCTTGAGACCCGGTCGCCCCTGCCCGGCATCGGGCCGGACCCGGGCGGCGGCGAGGACAGCGCGACGCTTCTGGTCGGCACGGGCTGGGCCGCCGGGGCCGAGGTGCTGCTGCGCCGGCAGGGCAGTTCGGTGAGCTACAGCCTCGCTTTCACGCGCCGGACCTTCGACTCGACCGCGTTCTGGCCGGTGTTCGACTCGCGCCACAACCTGAACCTTGCGCTGGCGCTGCCTTTGAAGCGCGGCTGGGCGATAACGAGCCAGTTCCTGCTGCGCAGCGGGTTTCCGTTCACCGGGCCGGTCGGCCAGTTCCAGTACGTCGGCGAGGACCCGGGCTGGCGCGGAGAGGAGACCGAGTGGTACTGGTGGACTCCGCTGGGCGGGCGGCGCGGCAACTACCGGCTGCCGGCGTATCACCGTCTCGACCTCGGATTCGAGAAGCGGTTCCGGCTGTTGCGAGCCGACTGGGCGGTGTACCTGCAGGTGGTGAACGTCTACGCGGCGCGGAACGTGCTGTGGTACGACTACAGCGTCGACGAGAAGGGTCGAATCGTGCGCGAGCCATTCGTGCTGCTGCCGTTGCCGATACCGAGCCTGGGGATACGGGGAGGATTCTAGTGGAATCTCCGATTTGCGATCTCCGATTGGCGATTTTCGGACGGCGGCCGGCGGCGCTCGCCTGCCTGGCCGCGGTCCTGATGGCAATCGGGTGCGAGCCGAGCGTGGAGGATTACCTGCCCGAGCCGAATGTCTACTGCGTGGTGCGTCCGGGCAGCGACACGTTGCGGTTGCTGGCCGGGATGAGCCTGCCGTTCAAGGACTCAATTCCGCAGTCCGGGCGCTGGAACGGCGTCACCGGGGTCGACGCGCGCGTGCGAGGCCGGGCCGGCGAAGCGGCGCTTCTGCCGAAGCCGGACAGCGCCGGGTACTACTTCGCGGCCGGGTTCAGGATTCAGGCCGGCGAGACCCTGCGGCTGGAGGCACGCTACCCGGGCGGCGAGATCGTGCGCGGCAGCACGGCCGTGCCGGCTGAATTTCGCATCGAGCTGGTGGCCGCGGATACGGTGCTGGAGGTGCCGTGGCCGGGCGACACCTGGCCGGTGCTCCGGTTGCGCTTTGAGTGGACCGAGAGCCGCGGCGCGGTGCGCTACGGCAACCGGGTCACCGGGTACTACAGCGGCAACGGCCGGTTCGTTGAGCAGATCGGCTATGCCAACACCGCGATTGCGGGCCGGCGCGATTCGGCGCGTATCCAGCTATCAACGATCTACTGGGACACGCTCGGGCTCGAACCCGAGGAGGTCTGGCTTGATTCGGTGCGATTGTCGGTCGAGGCGCTCGACCGCAACCTGTACGACTACTGGCGATTCGGCTGGTGGCTGGGCGGAAGCAACCGTGAGCTATTGCATCTTGACGGCGGTCTGGGCGTTCTCGGTTCGCGCACCGCGGCGCCGGATACGTTTCTGAGGCTGGCGGATGACGAGGACAGCCTGCCGACAGAGCATCCGCAGGCGAAAAGAGGCCGGCCGCACCGTTGGGTGCGGCCGACCAAGTTGCGGAGAGCGGCGCCTGCGGCCGGCGGACTCGAGGTTAACCGATGACCGACATCGGCAGGTGCAGCAGGTTCAGATGGTGACGATGCCGCCTTCTCGTACCCGCTCGCAAGTGGCGGGTTCGGGAAACTCTCTTTTCCCCGGGCGGCGCGTCGTCCAGCCTGGCCGCTTCAAGCCCCGGCATCCCCGCGCGTAACCACCTCCCTATCTCCGATCCCTTCCCCAAGGGTCGTGGTCCCAATACAACAGGCCCCATAATTGCCTCCTCCCAAACCCACTTTCCGGTGAAGGTAAGCGAGGCCCCACTCAACCCAGTACCCCCCGCCAAGTCTTTCCATAGCTACCGGTAGTAACCCAGTAACCTCCAAGTTGTGCATGCTGTGAAATGTCGCGTTGGTGCCGTCAATCACCATTTGCCGACACCAATCCCTCTTTATGCACATTGCGTGCCAGCCGCAGGCGGTCGCGGGGTGCCAGCAGTAAGTTCTCTGAATTCAGCCTGTTGCGCGATGAGGTGTGGCGGGAGGAGGTTTCAAGTGCCGTGAGATTAGCATCAGCCGCCGCTTTTTGCGGCAGCCGGGCGCTTGACCGGTCGACCGCAGGAACCTATACTCGGACAGCTTCCTGAACCCCGAAGAGGAGGACACAATGCGACAGGCTATCACAGCAGTTGCAGTTCTGCTGGCGACCGCGACCGCTTTCGGTGACGTGTCGGTCGAGCGGTTTTCCCGTACCACCCTGCTTGCCGGGCTGGGCACGCTTGAGGCGACCGAGCGCATCGGGCAGCAGGCTGACAAGCGCGCGGTCGAGACCGAATCAAAGATCGTCGGCGGCATCCTGGGCCTGGTCGGGGGCGGCGCGAACCGGTCCGGCGAGATAACCCGGCTGGACCGGGACTCAATCTGGAACATCGACCACAAGGCAAAGACATACACGGTGCGGCCGATAAGCTTCCCGGCGGACAGCGAGATCGCCGGCTTGAACGCTCGGGCCGAGGCCAGCGGCGAGCCCGGGAAGCAGGCGTGGCGCGTGAAGCGCTCAGAGGTGAAGGTCGAGAAGACCGGTGCCGAGAAGACAATCAACGGCTTCGCCTGCACTGAATACCTGCTGACCTGGACCCTGGTGCTTGAAGACACGGCGAAGAAAGAGGAGCTCGAACAGACCATGACCACGCGGTCGTGGAACACGCCGCTGACCGACGCGCTCAAGGCCGCGCAGGCGGCCGAGGCCGAGTTCAACCGCAAGCTCTACAAGAAGATGGGCGTTGAGGTGTCGACCGAGCAGATGCAGGACATGGGTGCGGCACTGCTCACCGGCACTTACGGACTGGACAGCCGCCAGACCGCTCAGAAGCTGGCAGAGGTCAGCGCCGAGCTGGCCAAGGTTTCGGGCTACCCGATTGTCACCGAGACGCAGTGGCGGGTGAAGGGCGACTCGTCGGCGAAAAGTGAACCCGAGCCTGAGCCGGCATCGGGCGGGCTGAGCGGTATGCTGTCGCGCAAGATCGCCGGCGCGGTCGCGCCCAAGCGTCCGAATCCCAACGCCGACCTGCTTTTCTCGTCCTACAGCGAGCTGAAGTCGGTGAAAGTCGAGGCGCTGCCGCCTGCGCGTTTCGAGGTCCCGGCCGGGTACAAGCCGGCGAAGTAGGCCGAGAGGGCGAAGACCCGAAACAGACAGAAGGCGGCAGGTCAGGCGAACCGGCCGTCCTTCATTATCGGCTTGCCGTCGCCGTAGACCGTGAAGCCCGCGCGCGTGTCGCAGACCATATCCCAGTGCAGCGAGGACTTGTTGCGGCCGCCCGACTCGGGCAGGGACGCACCGAGGGCGATGTGCATCGTGCCGCCGATTTTCTCGTCAAAGAGCGTGTTGCGCGTGAACCGCGTGATGCCGTAGTTGGTGCCGAACGCCAGCTCTCCGACGTAGCGCGCGCCCGGGTCCGAGTCGAGCATCGCGTTGAGGTAGTCCTCGCCCTTGTCGGCGCGGGCCTCGATTGCCTTGCCCTTCTTGAACACCAGCCGGACATTCTGCACCTCGCGACCGCCGTAGACCGCGGGGAAGGTGTAACGGATGCGGCCCTCGGCCGAATCCTCAATCGGGCCGGTGAACACCTCGCCGTCCGGGAAGTTCTCATGGCCGTCGCAGTTGATCCACTTGCGGCCCGCAACCGAGAAGCTGAGGTCGGTGTCGAGCCCGACGATGCGGATGACCTTGAGCCGGCCGAGGCGGCGGCACAGCGCGGCCTGAGAGCGCGAGAGCTTTTGCCATTCCGCGACCGGGTCGCGGGCGTCGAGCTTGCCCGCGCGGAACACGAAGTCGCGGTACTCGTCCAGCGACATCTCAGCGTCCTGGGCCGATGAGTGGGTCGGGAACTGGGTGCCGCACCAGCGCAGCGAGCCGGCGGCGATGCGCTTGAGCATCCGGTCGAAAAGCGGCCGCCGCGCCCGGCGCGCGCGGGCGATGCGTCCGGGGTCGGCGCCGGTCAGCTCGCGGCTGTTGTAGCCGCCCCAGACCGACAGCAGGCAGTCAATGCGGTCGAGCTCAACTTTCTCGAAGGACGCGACGAAGTCGAGCTGGGCATCGCCGGCATGGGCGAAGAAGGCCGACTGGAAATCGGGCAGGGACACGCGGGTGTAGGGGTGGGCGCCGCAGCGCAGAGCCTCGATGTAGGCGGCGCGCAGCAGGTCGGCGGCGAGCGCGCTGCCCTCGAGCCGGACGATGTCGCCGCGCCTGGCGCCGATGCTGTAGCGGACGAGAACGCGGGCGAGTTTCTCAATCATCTGGTCAGCCATTCAGAGCCTCCGTCAGGAAACGGCCGTTTTCGTACACCAGCCGGCCATCGGCCCAGACCTGTCCCGGGTTCATCGTGCGAATGAGGTCCCAGTGGATGCCGGACCTGTTTGTGCTGCCGCATTCGGGATAGCCGGCGCCGAGCGCGAGGTGGATGGTGCCGCCAATCTTTTCGTCGAAGAGAATGTTGCCGGTCGGTCGGGAGATGCCGTAGTTCAGGCCGAACGCGACCTCACCCAGAAGCCGCGCGCCCGGGTCGGCTTCGAGCTGGGCGAGCAGTACATCCTCGCCCTGTTCGGCCGTCGCTTTGACCACGCGTCCGGCTTCGAATACGAGCGTCACCCCGGTGACGCGGCGACCCGACTGGCTGGACGGGATGTCGAAGCGGATCCGACCGCTGGCCGAATCCTCGACCGGCGCGCTGAATACCTCGCCCGAGGGGAAGTTGGCCTTGCCGTCGGAGTTGATCCACTTGCGGCCCGCAACCGAAAGCTCCAGCTCGCAGTCGGGCGCGACGAAACGCAGCGTTCTGACCCGCTCAAGCGCGTCCGCGTAGCGCTGCTGGCCGCGCGACAGCTCGCGCCAGGCCGCGATCGGGTCGTCCCGGTCGCAGAAACAGGCCGCGAACACGAAGTCTTCATAGTCGGCAAGCGACATTCCGGCTTCCTGGGCCGCGGCCGCGGTCGGGAACTGGGTGATGCAGGTGCGCAGCTCGCCGCGGGCCTTGCGTTCCATCGAGCGTTCAAAGAGCGGCCGCTGGGCGCGGCGCACCAGGGCCAGCCGGTCGGCCGGCACGCCGGCGAGCGCGCGCAGGTTGTCCTCGGCGCGGATGACCAGCCGGGCGGTCGCGAGGTCGGTTTCGATGCGGGCGGGTTCCGGGATGAAGCCGAGCTGGTCTTCGGAGCCAAAGCGATAGAGGATTTCCTCCAGTTCGGGATGGCGGGTGCGCACGACCGGGTTGGCGCCAACCGCCACCGCGCGGCGGTAGACCTCACGGACCAGGGGCAGGCCGGCCGGTTCGGACTGGATCAGCAGGTAGTCGCCTGCGCGTAGCGCCAGACTGTGGCGGGCGATGGTCTCGGCCATTCTTTCGATGCGAATGTCAGGCATCCGCAATTGTCGATTGCCGACTGCCGGTTGTCAACTGGGCGCGGTCAGCGGCTAGTCGATGGAACGATTACGAGTCGCGAAGAAACCGAGCACTCCCGCCGCGACGGTCGCCACTCCGACCGCAAGCAACAGACCGCGGGCGGGCAGGAGGCGCGTGGCCTGGCCGATGCAGAGGGCGAAGGAGGCGAAGAGCAGGTGCATCAGCCACTCGCGCGTCGAGAAGATGCGGCCGCGCGCGGCATCGGGCACGGTCTGGTGGAGCAGCGTGTCCATCCCGATGTAGAGCGGCGAGATGCCCAGTCCGGCAACGAACGCCAGTGCGGCCGCGTGCTCGAAGCGCCGGGCAAAGGCAAGCCCGACCGCGGCCAGGCCGATGAGAACGAAGCTTGCGAGCATCACCCGGTGCTTGGGCACGCGCCGGACAACGCCGTAGGTTGCCGTGGACAGCAGCAGTCCGACCGCGCCGAACCCGGCGATGAACCCGACGCCACGCGTGCCCAGGCCGAGGCCGGCCGCGGACCTGCCCTGGATGATGGGCACGTAGAGCACCAGCCAGGCGGCGCCGATGAAGACCAGGAGCGCGGCCGAGCAGTAGACAAACAGCACGGTCGGGGTGCGCCGGGCCAGGCCGAGCGCCGCGCGCAGGTCGGTGATGACCTGACCCGCGCGGCGCGCGATTGCCGAGTCGATGGACTCGCGGACCGCCGGGCGAGGCGCAGGGGATGGGGTGCCGGCGGCGCGTTCCTGCGGGACGATGCTGCGGTAGATCGCCAGCAGCGCGATGGCCGAAACGGCGTAGGTCAGCGCGTCAATGTAGTAACCCGCGGCCCAGGGCGGTCTGATGCCGAGGCGGGACCAGCCCGACCAGTCCACAATCATTCCGCCGCCGAGCGTGCCGAGCACCGTGGCGACGCGGCCGGCGACGTTCATCAGCGAGTTGGCGCCGAGCACGCGGTCAACACCGACGATGTTGGGTATGGTCGACATCCGGGCGGCCTGAAACAGCACCCCGAGAAGGAACACCATGAACGCGACAGCGTAGATCAGGCCGAGCGAACCCGTTGCCAGCGCGACGAGCGGCACGGCCGCAACCAGCAGGGCGCGGCCGATGTCGGCGCTCACCATCACTTTGCGCCGGTCCCAGCGGTCGGCAAGCACGCCGGCGAGCGGGCCGAACAGGACTGCAGGCAGGGCCATCACGACCGGCACGGTCGACAGCACGCGCGCGCCGTTCCAGCCGTGGCGCTCGGTGAACCAGGCGACCATCGCGAGCAGCGCCATGTAGTCGAGCTTGTCGCCGAAGAGCGATACGGCCTGGGCGGCGGCGAAGACGAGGAAGCTCCGGTTGCGCAGGGCCGGAGGGCGTGAGGCGGCGGGTGAAGGGCAGGGGGCGGGGTCGGTCAGCAGCGGGGTCATCGGCCGACGCAGGGGTTGGGGTAGCGTTCGAGCAGCTCGAAGTACACGGCCTCGACCCGCGCCGCGATCGCGGGCCAGCCGAACTGCGCGGCGCGCGAGCGGCCGGCCGCGCCCATGCGTGCGGCAAGTGCAGGGTCGGTGAGCAGGCGGACTATCGCTTCGGCGAGAGCCGCGCTGTTGCACGGCGGCACCATCAGGCCGGTGACGCCATCGGTCATCACGGCGCGGTAGCCGTCGATGTCGGACGCGACAACCGGGCGAGCCGTGGCCATCGCCTCGAGCAGAACGATGCCGAAGCTTTCGTTGCCGACCGCAGGCGAGCAGAAGACCCGGCTGGCCGAAAGGTAACCGGGCCGCTGCTCGCCGGGAACAAGTCCGACCCAACGAACCCGGTCGCGCACCGCGCGGTCAAGATAGTGCTGGTAGGAGTAACCGAGCAGGCCGGTGCCGACAACGACCAGTTCGGCACCGGGCACTCGGCGTACGATTTCGGGCATCGCCATCAGCAGGTACTTGAGGCCTTTGCGCGGCTCGATGCGGCCCATGAAAAGGATGCGGGGGCGGTCATCTTCCAGGCCTTCAGGTCGGGGCGCGCCGGGCCGAAACAGGTCGAGGTCGATGCCGTTGGGGATGATGCGATAGGGGCCGGGGAAGTACTTCTCGTGCGATGCGCGGGCGGTCTCCGATACCGCGATGATGCCGTGCAGCGCGTTGAAGTAGGGTCGGAGGAAACTGCGCGAGAACGCGTAGCCGAGGCTCGCGTCGTGGCCGGCGTGGAAGGTAATCACCCGGATGCTTCTGGCGGCGCGGATGGCGGCAAGCGGAAAGGTCGGGGCAAGCGAGCCGTGGACGTGGACGACATCGAACCGCTCGCGCTGGAAGTAGTCGCTCACCTGTCTGACCGGGCGCCAGGCCAGGGGCAGGCGGGCGAATGACTTGTTGGCCGGGATGAGCAGGCCGCGGCCGATGCGGTGAACGTGCTCTTCGCAGGGGACGCGGTCGAGGGCTTTGAGGGTCCGGCCCGCGAAGTTGGAGGTCAGCACCTTGACCGTGTGGCCGCGCCGGCGCAGTCCCTCGGCGAGGTTGTGGACGTGCTCGGCCACGCCGCCGATGTAGGGGGAGTAGTTGGCGGTCGCGAGGCAGATGCGCAGGGGGCGGGCAGGGGTCAAGGTCGGCGGTCGATGA
>CBFGIY010000056.1:0-16564 GCA_965648935.1 Caldifarciminota bacterium | reverse complement strand
CCGGGGGCGGGGGGGGGGGGGGGTACGCGGGGGGGGGGGGCGGGGGGGGGGGGGGGGGCAGTTCCGGGGCGGGCTAGGAATCAGGTCCGGGCGAGCGCCAGCGCCAGCTCGGCGGCTCGCTCGATGCCGCCCCGCGGCCCGAGCCGGTCACACACCTTCTCCAAGTCGGAGCGCATTCGTGCCGCTCGCGCCGCATCGCCGAGCAGCCCCAGGACCTCGACCGTAAGGCCCTGCGGGGTCGGCTCGAGCAATTCGGGCACGACTCGCCTCCGCGCGATTATATTGGGCAGGGCGAAATGCGGCGTTCGAACCATCAGCCGGGCCGCCACACGCGAGACTGCGGAGAGGTGATAGCTCACGACCATCGGCGTGCCGGCAATCGCCGCCTCGAGAGTCACGGTACCCGAAGCAAGAACGGCGCAGGACGCGTCGCGCAGCAGCGCGTAACGCGAATCGTATACCGCCTCAAGGCCGCCAATGGCAACAGCGCCACGAGGCAGCGACACCAGCCCGCGCAAGCCGGGATAGCTGCGCCGAAGCCGGGCAAGAACCTGCGCGAAGAGCGGCACGTGCCAGCGCCGCTCGGCCGACCGCGACCCGGGAAAGAATGCTACGCAACATGTGCCATCTGGCAGATGCGAAGCCTCGTCAGACAAACGCTCGGCCACGTGGTCCAACAGCGGGTACCCCAGGTACACGGCCTCAACCCCGGCACGTTTCAGCACGTCCACCTCAAAGTCGAACAGGCACACCGCGACGTCGGTCGCGCGCCGCAGCCAGTGAGCGCGTGCCCGTCCCCACGCCCACGCCTGGGGCGGTGCCAGGTAAAGCACCGGGATTCCAAGCCGACGGCAGTGGACACCCAATGGCAGATTGAAGCCCGGGTATGCGACCAGGACCACGAGTCCGGGACGTGTCTGCCTCAGACTGCGTGCTGCCCCGGCCAGCGCTTTCGGCAGACTGGCCGCGGCTCTCGCGCCTTCAAAGAAACCCAGGATGCCAGCGCGGCTCGGCTCGAGCCAGTCGATTCTCACAGATGGCCGGGCGCGGCTGATTGCCTGAGCAAGCAACCCTCCAAGCAGGGCTCCGGAAGGTTCGCCGGCCGACACTGTGATACGCATTCGGCCAGACAGTATTGACCGGGCACGGTTATGTCAAAGCCGTCCGGGCCTGGCTTGACTCGGCGAACTGCCCGGCTATCCTTGGCCGTTCGATGGCCTTCTACTACGCCACCGCCTCCCGCTCTGATGCTGCCGTGCTTCTAATCGGTATGCCATTGGACCGGACGAGTTCGTTCGCGCCCGGGACGCGATTCGGCCCGGACATCGCGCGCATCGCCGCCGACAACATCGAGAGTTTCAGCCCGTACCAGTCGCGCGACGTTGCCGGGGTTTCGGTCTGCGACGCCGGCAACCTCGCCTTCGAGTTCTCTGCGCCGGACTCCCCTGTGCGACTCATTGAGGACACCGCGCGTGCGGCAGGCGCACAGGGCAAGCGGCTGCTGGCCATCGGCGGCGAACACACGATCACTCCGCCGCTGGTGCGCGCCCTTGCCGCCGCGCACCCTGACCTCTGCGTTATCCAGTTCGATGCTCACTCGGACCTGCGCGACGAGCTGCTCGGAGAGCGCGTCTGCCACGCGACCGCTATGCAACGCGTCCTCGACACGATTCCCCGCGCGAATCTCTTCCAGCTCGGCATCCGCTCATTCGCCGCAGCCGGGGAGATGAACGTTGCCGGGATGTTTCCGTTCGCGGTGCTGGAGGCGATTCCCGAAGTGTGCCGCCGTATCGCCGGGCGCCCGGTCTACGTAACCCTTGACTTGGACGTGCTTGACCCGGCATTCCTGCCCGATGTTCAGACCCCGCAACCGGGCGGCTGCAGCTACCGGGAGCTTGCTCAGGCCCTAGCCGGCCTGGCCGGTCTCGACATCGTCGGGGCCGACATTGTCGAGTTCTGCCCGCGCGGCGAGCAGTCCTGGGCCGGCGCCTCAACCGTGGCCGAACTCATCCGCGAGATGGTGCTTCTGCTGGGAGCCCGTCAGCAGTGACCCAGCTCTTTCCCGGATATCGAAAGGAGCGCCCCACCGATGTGTTGTCGTGCCTGCTCCGGCTATGACTCGTGTCAGACCCGGGGCAAACTCCGCGACGACGACTGCTGTCCAGAGTGCCGGTACTTTGAGTCCTGCATGGAGGAACCGGAAGCAGAAGAGCGCCGCACGGCCGGCCACCAGCCGCAGCGACGCCGCTAGGGCCGAACCAGCGCCACTTTCTCGACCCTGACGCCGCGCGGCGTCTGCACCAGCACAAGGTAGAGACCGCTAGGCGTCGTCGCCGGCACGCCATCCCACACGGCTTCGTACGTTGCGCGCCGGATGCCTAACCGGCTGACAAGCCGGCCCTCGAGCGTCCTGACCTCAACCGACTGCACGTCCAGAGGCAGGCTGTCAACGACCACGCCGTTGTGCACGCCGAGTATGCACGGATTCGGATAAACTCTCACTCCATTCGCGGTCTGGGGCGGCGCCAGGGCGAAGTCGAACAACGACAGCCCAGCGCCGGTGCCGATCGCGGCCCGGCCGATGCTGTCCTGCAGCCCGATGCCGGAGTAGAAATTGCGGGTACCGAGGATGTTGGCAATGAGCCCGGAATTCTGCGGCGTGTAGCTGGTCCAAACGCCCCGCACCTGGTCCAGTATCGAAAGCCCGGCGTCGCCCAGAATCCAGACGCGGTTCGAGGCGTCCACTCTGACCCGGTAGTTGTTGTTGGAGAGGATCCCGCTGTTCGCCGTCGTATACACGGCGAACTGCGCGCCATCCCAGCGCGCCACACACTGCCCGGTCGCGCACCAAACGCCGCCGCCCGCGTCGACCGCAACCGAACGCACCTCGGCGGTCGGCAGCCCGGCTGAGAAGACGCGGTAGGTATCGTCCGAGCGGTCGTGGAGCGTGCCGCCGTAGTCGACCATCACGAGCCCCACAGAGAGACCCACCCAGGCACGTCCGCGTTCGTCGAAGGCGAACTCGTACCCGCCGCCCGGGGTGTTGGCGACACCCGGCACCTCGAACACCTGCTGTGCCCCGGACGAATCAAGCGCTATGATGACCGTGCCGCCGTTGAACATCCATTTCGTGTCGTATCGGTCCAGCCCGAATGCGGTAATGATGTTGCGCGCCGACTGCGGCCCCCACTGCACCCGGTCCCACGCGCCGCTCGCCGGGTCGTAAACGGCCAGACCGCCGTCGACGGCGAAATGAGCAAGCCAGAACCGGTTGCGCGAGTCGACCCGCGCCTGGATCGGCACGGGCAGCACGCTGCCCAGCGACCAGATGCTTGAATCAGGCTTCACCCAGGTCACCGCGCCGCCGCCGTGACAGAGCACGATATCGCCGCGCGCGCCGACCGCGCAGTCAAGCACCTCCGCATTGACGATGCATCGATTGCTGAACGGCGCCCACGACTGGCCGGAGACCAGATAGCGCAACCCGATGCCGGAACGCTCTTCGCCCCCGCACCCGACCCATATCTCGCCGCCGATATAGACTGACCTGGCATCAAGTTCAAGCACGCGCTGGAAACGCTGCGGGCTCGGCCGGTCGGCCTCGTACAGCCCGTCCTCGGTCGCCACGTAGATCGTCGAGACCGACGTTGCGATCGCGTGGAGTGCGGTCGGTCGCGCGAAGCGCAGCGCGGCCCGGAACCCGCCTGAATCAAGCACGGCCACGCCGTTCTCGGTGCCGACAAGGAGCGTGTCGCGCCAGAAACCGACCGCGCGCACCGAATCGCCCAGCGGGACGCGCCACGACCGCCACCGGCCAAAAGCCGTGTCGGCCCGGGCCAGGCCCCGGTTGGTGCCGACCCAGTAGCCGTCGTGCACTGCCAGCGACAACACCGCGTCGCTGAGCAGCTCGGGCACACGCGCGACCGAGAAGCGCCGTATCTCGTCGTCAGAGAAATCCAGTGGCGTGCCGCGCGTGTCGACGACGTAAAGCCCCTGAGGCGTGCCCACAAGCAATCGGTCCATGTCCCAGGCCAGCGTTCGCACGGTCATCGCGAGCTCGTTGGGCCGATAGGCCCGCGCCGAAGAACTCTCCCGCGCAACTACTGCCAGCCCGCCGCCTTGCGTGCCGACCCAGGCATTGCCCGCCGCGTCCAGCGCGATGCAGAGACAGCGGTTCGCGGGAAGGCCTTCTGTGTTGGTCAGAATCCGCGCAGTGCGTGGCTCGGGCCGTGTCACGACCTGAACCACTCCTCCCAGTGTGGCGCACCATAAGGTGGAATCGCGGCCGGCCAGACCCGAGACGAAATTGGTGTTGGTCAGCGACTGCCAGCCGCCGAAGCCGGACAACAGGACAAGCGTTATGAGCGTCGCCATGTGGTAGGAAACATGCTAGGACTGAGCGCGCTCACAGTCAACCGGCTCAGTACGCCCCGCGCGCGCCGAGCACGGCCCGCGCCGTGCGCAGGACAATCGAGAAATCCATCCAGAGCGACCAGTTGCGGATGTAGTATTCGTCCAGCAGCACTCGCTCGGAAAAAGGCAGGTCAGCCCGGCCTGAGACCTGCCACAGACCGGTCATCCCGGGCCGCACCCGCGTTATCGTCGCGATGCCCGGCCCGACCTTTGCGACCTCGCTCGGCAGATAGGGCCGCGGTCCGACCAGCGCCATCTCCCCGCGCAGCACATTGAGAAGCTGAGGCAGTTCGTCCAGACTGAAGCGGCGGAGGAATCGGCCCGGCCCCGTGACCCGCGGGTCGTCGGTCAGTCGCGCATAGCGTTCCCACTCGGCCCGCGCGCCGGCGTCGCGTTCCAGTATCTCGGGCAGGCGCTGCTCGGCGTCAACGAACATCGTCCGGTATTTGAGGCAGTAGAACTGCCGCCCGTGCAGGCCGACCCGCGGCTGGCGGAACAGCGCCGGTCCCCGCGAAGAGAGCTTCACCACCACGGCCAGCGCGACGAGCAGCGGCCAGAGCAGCACCAGCAGCACGACGCAAGCACCGAGTTCCAGCACCCGCTTGGTCCAGCGGTTGAGCGGGCGCAGCAGATTGTAGCGGTACTTCATAACCACGACCGTGCCCAGATGCTCGACGTCCGCGGCCGTGCTGTGCAGGAGCGACTCATTGGGCACGGCGAGCACTTCGGCGAAGCGGCTCTCCGCCGACACGAAGATCTCCTTCAGTTCCTCGGTGGAGAACGCGTCGGCAAGAACCACCAGGGTCGCCTCGTGATTCGCCACGCCGTCCAGCAGCTCCGCGACCGGCTTGCCGGCGGGCGGGCGGTCGAGCCGCTCGACTACCCTGTAACCCTGAATCCAGTGCCGACTGAGCTCGCGCTCGACCCGGCTGCTCATCGGGCCGCCGCCAATGATAACCAGCGGCTGGATGCCGAGCCCGGCCCGCACGAACAGCCGCCGCAGCAGAGTGCGGAACAGCGGCAGCAGCACGAGGCCCAGGGCGAGCGACAAGAACAGCACAACGCGCGAGATGACCCAGAACCGCCAGAGGAAGAGCAGTATCAGGACGAAGGCCGTCGCGACGACCATACCGCGCAGGCAGCGGCGCACCTCTTCCCAGGCGGTTAGGCGCTTGGTATAGAGCCCCTCGTAAGCGAACACGAACGGGTAGATGGCAAGCAGGTATAGCCTGCTACCCAGAGACCCCAGGGACAGAGGCTCGGGCAGAATCTGGAACAGGCCGCTGAGCAGGTAGTTGCGGATGAGATAGGCGATGATATAGCTTGCCACCACTGCGGCAAGATCCCCGGCAAGGAACACCGAATTCCCGGCAAACTGGCGCACGCGCCTCACGCCCGACCTCCCCGCCCGCGCCAGGAGTGCTCGTACTCGCTCAGCCCGACCGCGCGGCCGGCCTCGGTGATGAACAGGTACCCGGCGAAAAGCAAAGTCAGCCCTGAACGCGCCGCGCACCCCTTGCCCGCGCCCATGAACCGGCGCAGCGCGCGGATGCGCTCGTGGTCGGAAAAACGGGAGTAACTGCGCCGCACTCCGCCGTAATAGTGCTCGACCCGCACACGCGGGTCAAGCAGCACGTCCCAGCCGCAAACGCGCAGCCGGCGGCAGATGTCCATATCTTCGGCGAACATCCGAAAGGCCTCATCGAACCCGCCCACCGCCGCGAACGCCTCGCGTCGAAACAGAGCGAAGGCCGCTACCACCGCCTCGACGCTGACCGGCCGCCCGGCCCGGTGAATCCCATCGTAAAGGAACTCGTTGCGTCGACCCAGGCCGGGCAGAACCCGCGCCAGCGGCGACCGCCGCCCGCCAAGTGCATAACGCAATCTCGGGTAGCGCCGCGCCGAAGGCTGGGGCGTGCCATCCGGGTACACGAACTGCGGCGCGACCACGCCCGCGCCCGGATTGTCGCGCAGGGTTGCGGCAAGACGCGACACCTCACGCCCGCGGAACACGAGGTCAGTGTTGGCAACCGCGACGAACCGGCCGCGCGCCCGACCGAAGCCGCGGTTCGCGGCACGGCCATAGCCGCCGTTCACCGGCAACCGCAGCAATTCCACGCCAAGTGAATTGCACGCGCGCTGCAGCTCGGGCAGGTCGCGCGACGCGTTGTCCACGACAAGCATCTCAAAGGGCAGTTCCGGCTCGGCCGCGATCAGCGACCGCGCCGCCCGCTCCAGCAACGCGGTCGAGTTGTAGTTGACGAAAACGACCGAAACCTCGGGGGGCATCAGTCGCGGCCGGCCACCGCGCTCACCTCCCGGTCAGGGCAGATTGGACAGCCGGAGCGCCAGCGAGCCGTCCCGGTTCCTGATGCTGATTTCCAGCGGCGTCGCGCCGACCACATGACTCGCGCAGGCCAGGCACGGATCGTAAGCCCGGTAAAACATCTCCACGGTATTGACCAGACCTTCGCTTGGCTCGCCGCCGTGAATCAGGCCCTTCGCCGCATCGCGCACCGACATGTTCATCGGCCCGATGTTGTTCGTCGATGCGACTATGAGATTGACCTTCTTCACCATCCGGTCATCAGTCAGCCAGTAGTGGTGGTAGAGCGTGCCGCGCGCCGCCTCGACCACGCCGACGCCCTGTTCCTGCATCCTGTAGTCCATGTTGCGAATCTCGGTGCCGGTGATTTCCGGATCAGTCGCGAGTTCGACCGCTCGCTCGGCGACGTACAGCAGCTCGATCAGCCGCGCCCAATGGAACGCGAGCGTCGAATTGACCGGCCTGGCCCCGAAGGTCGCGTACATCCGCTGGTACTCGGCGTCAGCCTTGGGCGTCGCCATGCCGTCAGCCGCGTTCAGCCGTCCAAGCGGACCGACCCGGTAGATGCCCGAGTCCGGCCCGTCGACCATTCCCTTGTAACCGATCGCCTTGAGGTAAGGAGTCTTGACATAGGTCCAGTCCAGCACCTGCTCGGCGATGTGGTCGAGGTACTCGGCTGCCGCGAACTTCACGAACTCCTTGCCGTCCGGCGCGGTGACACGGATACGGCCGTCGTAGAAGTTAACCTTGTTGCCGTCATCGACCAGGCCCATGTTATAAGTCGCGTGGCTGAACCGCGGGTCGGTCACCAGCGCCATGTAGGCCTTGTTCTTGAGCACGATGTCGGCGAACAGCCCGAGCGAGAACTCGGCGAAGCCCACGCACGACCGGGCCATCATCTCGATCTCGGCGCGCTCCTCCTCGGTCAGTCCCTTGGTCTGGCCGCCGGGCATGCCCGACACCGGGTGGGTCGGCTTGCCGCCGAGTATCTCGGTTATCTTCTGCCCGAAGGCGCGGTGTTTGATAACCTCTTTCGCCGTGTCGAGTCCGACCTTCTCGATGACGCCGATGATGTTGCGCTTCTCTTTGGGCGCGTCCGGCCCGACCACGAAGTCAGGCCCGCCCAGGAAGTAGAAGTGCAGGATGTGGTCATAGATGACATAGCCGCAGTAGATCAGCTCGCGCAGCTTGCGCGCGACCGGCGTTGGCTCGACCCCGAAAGCCGAGTCCAGCGCCTTGACCGAAGCATAGTGGTGGGCCACCGGGCAAACCCCGCAGATGCGCGATGTGAGCTGGGGCATGTCCTCGGCCTTGCGCCCGACACAGAACTGCTCGAAACCGCGCAGTTCCGGCACCTGCAGGTAAGCGTTGCTGACTTCGCCCTTCTCGTCGAGGAAGATCTCGATCTTGCCGTGGCCTTCGAGCCGCGTTATCGGATCAATCGTGATTCGCCGTGCCATCTACTTGCCCCTCGCCCGGTTCAGTCTCGCGCTCGCCAGCCCGTACATGTAGAAGGTCCCGACCGGGTCCTTGACCTTGGCGAGCAGCTCGGCCGCGCCCTTCTCGCCCAGTTCCTTCTCCTCATCCAGCTTGAGAATCGCGCCCAGCGCCGAGACCATCTTCGCACCCTGGTCCTCGACCTCGGGCATCGGCCCCATGCAGCCGGTGCAGGGCCAGTTGCCGTTGATGCAGCGCTGGCCGCAGCCGCCGCGCGTGGCCGGCCCCATGCAGACGATGCCCTGTTCGAGAAAACAGGTGCTCGGGTCGGCCGCGGTTTCCCAGGTCCGCTTGACGTCGGGCATCTTCTTGGCGACGTGCTTGTTACGCGAGCACTCCTCGCACAGTGCCTTGGTCGGCGCGAGCACGCTGCCCTTTGGCGGAAGCTGGCCCGAGAAGACGCTGTCCCAGGCCTCGACAATGAGCGGCACGGGCGGCGGGCACCCGGGCAGGTAATAGTCGACCGGCACGACCCGGTCCAGCGGGTAGACCTTGTCGTAGAACTCCGGCAGGGTCATCTCGCCCTCGGGCACCGTCATCCTCGTCCTGGGCTCGACGTCCTGCGGGTTGCTGACCGACGGCTCGTCGTGATAGGCGGTCCGGAAAACCTCGGCCCGGTTGTGCAGGTTGGCCAGGCCCGGGATGCAGCCGTGGTGCGCGCATGACCCGAACGCGAAAAGCAGCTTGGACTTCGCGCGCAGCAGTTCGGCCATCTCCTGCTGCTCCGAGTTGCGCACCGAGCCGTTGAAGAAACAGGCGTCCATGAACCGGTCGGGCATCGCGCGCACGTCGGCGTACTTGGTGTCGACCGCGACCGGCCAGAGCACGATATCGGCCTTGGCCACGACGTCCAGTATCTTCTCGTTTGTGTCGAGCACGGCTATCTCGCAGCCCCCGCACGAGGCCGCCCAGTAGAATCCTATCTTGAGTTTATCTGGCAATGGTTGCTCCCGGGGTCAAGAGTGCAAAAGATAGCCGCGCCTGCCCCGAAGTCAAGCCGCAGGCCGCGCGCGGGCGGCGCGCGTCAGCGATTGACACTCCGACTGCCGCCGACTAGTATGCTTGACCTTTGCTGGCAATCGTGATAATCGCCGGTTTCGCTTCAGGAGGCAGTGCTGATGGACATAATTGATAAGGGCTTGGGCGAGCTGTTTCAGCCGCCCGACCCGGACGCTTTCCGCGAGTGGGTGCACACGAAGAAAGACACCCGGATGGTCGACAAACTGATGACCGAAGCCGAGGCGGTCAGCCGGTTCGTTTCCGACAGCGACTACCTCGGCACCGAGCTCTACGGCACGGTGCGCGCGCCGATGTCGCTCGTGCGTGAGGTCATCCGACAGGGCAAGAAACACCTGCGCGTCGCGGGACAGGGCGTGCACGAAATCGACCTACTGCTCGCCGCCGACCTCGTCGACGCGCTCGACGTGACCTACGTCGCGTGGGAAGTCTACGGCATCTCGTCCTGCCTGCGCCGCGCCGTCGAATCGGGCCGGGTCAAGACGACCGACTGGTCCAACGGCGGCATCACCTGGCGCTTCAAGGCCGCGGCGATGGGCGTGCCCTTCCTGCCGGTCCGCTCGATGCTCGGCACCGACACCTTCAAGTACTCGGCCGGGGTCACGGTCACCGACCCGTTCACCGGCAAGCCGGTCTGCCTCGTTCCTGCGCTGTTCCTCGATGTCGGACTCATCCACGTCCACAAGGCCGACAAGTACGGCAACTGCCAGGTCGAGGGCGTGTCCGGCTTCGTGTTCGAGATGTCGCGCGCCTGCAAGAAGCTCATCGTCTCGGCCGAGGAGATCGTCTCAACCGACGAGATCCGGCGCGAGCCGGAAAAGACCGTCATCCCCTACTACCTGGTCGACGCCGTGGTCGAGGCGAAGTACGGCTCCCACCCCGGCGAGATGTGCTACCGCTACTGGCGCGACGGCGAGCACCTGCAGTCGTTCCTCAAGGATTCGGCCGACCCCGAGAAGACGAGAGCCTACCTCGACAAGTGGGTGTACGGTCCGAAGAACCACGCCGAATACCTCAACCTCGTCGGCCGGGACCGTCTGGCCCGGCTCGAATCGGAAATCGGAGGCCGGTAGATGGCTAGCTACAACGAGACCGAATTCCTCATCAACCTTGCCGCCAAGCAGATGGCCGACGGCACGACCGCCTTTGTCGGCACCGGCATACCGATGCTCGCCGCGGCACTGGCCAAGCGCACCCACGCTCCGAACCTCGTGTCCATATTCGAGTTCGGCGGCACGGGAGCGTCGCTGGAGAAACTGCCCCTGGGCGTGGCCGACTCGCGCACCTTTCACAAGGCGGTCGCCGCATCGGGCATCTGCGACATCATGGAAACCGCGGCGCGCGGGTTTGTCGAGTACGGGTTTCTGGGCGGCGCCCAGATTGACGCCTTCGGCAACTTGAACACGACGGTCATCGGCAAGTACTGGCCGCCCAAGGTACGCCTGCCCGGCTCGGGCGGGGCCAACGACGTCGGCTCGTTCTGCTGGAAGACCATCGTGATAATGCGCAAGCACGAGGCGCGCTCGTTCGTACCCAAGGTCGATTTCGTCACCACGCCCGGCTACCTCACCGGGCCGGGCGCGCGCGAGGCCGCGGGCCTGCCCCCCGGCTCCGGGCCTTACCGGGTCGTCACCAACCTCGGACTGATGGACTTCGAGCCGGCCAGCAAGCGCATGCGCCTGATTGCGGTCAATCCGGGTATCACGCCCGAACAAGTCGTGAGCAGCACCGGCTTCGAGCTGCTCGTCGCCGACAAGGTGGAAACCAACCCCGAGCCGACCGAGCGCGAACTCAGGCTGCTGCGCGAGGAAATCGACCCGGACCGCTACTACATCTAGGAGGCAGTAGTGATACTGTCCGACACCCACAAGTGCTTCCAGCGGGAGGTGCGCGAGTTCGCGCTCAAGGTGGTCGAGCCCACCGCCTGCGCCTGCGATGCCACCGGCGAGTTTGTCAAGAAGAACGTCGAGGCGCTGGCTGCCAGGGGCTGGCTCGGCATCCCCTGGTCCCGGGACCTGGGCGGCGCCGGGCTTGACTACGTCTCCTACGCAATCGCGGTGGAGGAGGTCTCGCGCGTCTGCGGTTCGACCGGCCTGACGCTCGCGGCCCACACCTCGCTCGGCACCTACCCCATCGAGAAGTTCGGCACGAAAGAGCAGAAAGAGAAGTACATCCCGCGCCTGGCCCGCGGCGTCTTTCTCGGCGCGTTCGGCCTCACCGAACCCAATGCCGGGTCTGACGCCGCCGGCATCGAAACAACCGCGAAAAAGGTCGAAGGCGGCTACATACTCAACGGCTCCAAGCGCTTCATCACCTCGGCCTCCTACGCCGGCACGGTCATCGTCGCGGCCACGCTCGACCGCAGCCTCGGCCGCAAGGGCATAACCTGCTTCATCGTCGAGACCTCAAGCCCCGGGTTCAAGGTCGCGTCAGAGGAAAACAAGCTCGGCCTGCGCGGCTCCAACACGGTCGAGCTTGCCTTCGAGGACATGTTCGTGCCGGACGCAAACGTGCTGGGCAAGGAGAAGGACGGCTACCGGATTTTCATGGAAACCCTTGACGGCGGCCGCATCTCCATCGGCGCATTCTGCCTCGGAATGGCCCAGGGCGCGCTCGACTCGCTGACAAAGTGGTTCAAAAACCGTGAAATGAGCCAGGGCGAGATGAAGAACCTCTCCGACGTCGCGATGAACGTCGAGGCCGCGCGCCAGCTCGTCTACCACGCGGCCGCGCTCAAGGACTCGGGCGTGCGGGTCGACAAGGAATGCGCCTTTGCCAAGCTCTTCGCTTCAGAAGTCGCAGTCTGGGCCGCCGGCACCGCCATCGGCACCATCGGCCCGCTCGGCATCACCGCCGACTTCCCCCTCGGCCGCATCTATCGCGACGCAAAGCTGGGTGAAATCGGCGAAGGCACCTCGGAGGTGATGCGGATGATAATCGCCAAGGAAGTACTCAAGGACGCGGCCAACGCCATTTAGGAGGAATCAATGGACCTCAGCTACACCAATGATCAGGTAATGGTTCGCAACATGGCCCGCGAGTTCGCGCTCAAGGAGCTCGAGCCCGGCGCAGCAGCGCGCGATGCCTCGGGTGAATTCCCCCACGACGCGATCAAGAAGATGGCCGAGCTCGGCCTGCTGAGCATGACCATCCCCGAGGCCTACGGCGGCGCCGGCTTCGATTTCCTGTCGCTGGCCATCGCGGTCGAGGAAATCAGCCGCGGCTGCGGCTCGACCGGCGTCATCACCGCGGTGCACAACTCGCTCGCCTGCTGGCCCATCGTCAACTGGGGCACCGAGGAGCAGAAGCAGAAGTACCTGCCCCGGATGGCGACCGGCGAACTGCTCGGCGCGTTCGGCCTCACCGAGCCCAACGCCGGCACCGACCCGGCCGCGATGGAGACCACCGCGACCGACGCGGGCGACCATTACGTGCTCAACGGCTGCAAGCGCTTCATCACCAACGGCGGCGTCGCGAAGGTCTTCATCGTCTTCGCCAAGACCGACCCGGCCGCCGGTTCGAAAGGCATCACCGCGTTCATCGTCGACCGCGACCTGCCCGGGTTCACCCTCGGCAAGCACGAGGACCTCCTCGGCCTGCGCGCAACGGCCAACTGCGAGCTGATGTTTGACGACTGCAAGGTGCCCAAGGCCAACGTGCTCGGCCAGGTCGGCCAGGGCTTCAAGGTCGCGCTCGGCACGCTGGACGTCTCGCGCATCGACATCGGGGCCCAGGCGGTCGGCATCGCCCAGTCGGCGCTCGACAAGGCCATCGCCTACTCCAAGGAGCGCAAGCAGTTCGGCAAGCCCATCTGCGAATTCCAGATGATCCAGGCCAAGTTCGCCAACATGGCCACCCGCATCCTCGCCGCGCGGATGCTCGTCTACTACGCCGCGCACCAGAAAGACCAGGGCAAGCCGCGCTTCAGCCAGGAATCCGCGATGTGCAAGCTGTTCGCGGCCGAGACCGCGGTTGAGGTCACCCGCGAGGCGGTGCAGATCTACGGCGGCTACGGCTACACCAAGGATTACCCGGTCGAGCGCTACTACCGCGACGCCAAGTGCATGGAAATCTACGAAGGCACCTCGGAAGTCCAGCGCATCGTCATCGCCCGCAACCTCCTCGGCTGATCGAAACCGACTGCTGTAAGGCGAGCGCCCCGCGACCCGGGGCGCTCGCGGCATTCAGCTGCCTGTCCTGTGCTGAGCCGTACTCCGACACCGATGCGCCCAGCCGACTGACCGGAACGCTGCGGCTTCTGCCCCGGAACCTGCCGCAGGACCACACCCGATTCCGCGCTCACCGGCAAGAGCCGCTATGCCCACTGATCGTGATACACCGATGCCTGTGTTATCACACCAGGCTAAATCGGCCGAGGCCAGCAAAACCGGGCTAAGGCATTGCGCCGTTGGCGGTTGCGGCGATGGGCGCGAAACCACCCCTCTCGTCTCCCCCGCGGTCTGACACGCGCTCGCCCTCCTGCCTTGACATCCTCAGGTCGCCGTCGATAATGGCGCGTGCGTGAGAAGTTGACTCTCTGCTTCACCGGTCTGTCCGGCGTCCGCTAGCAACCCGACAACAATGCCACGCGAACTAGCCGAGTACCGTGCGCGTTTCGCCCCGATGAAGGAACGTTCTGCCGAGATAGAACGGCTGATGACCGAGCCGGGCATCTCCTCTGACGTTCCCAGGCTCCAGGCCCTGACCCGCGAGCATCGCACCCTCGCCGCCATCCTCGACCGCTTCGCCCGCTACGAACGCCTTGCGGCGGAGCTGGCCGATGCGCAGGCGCTGAGGAGCGGCGACGACCCTGAGATGCGCGAGCTGGCCGAAGCCGAGCTGGCGCGGCTCGAGCCCGAGATGAACAGGCTCGCGGCCGAGCTTGAATCCGACCTGCGGCCGCGCTCGCCCGACTGGGACAAGCCCTGCATCGTGGAGATTCGCGCCGCGGCCGGCGGCGAGGAAGCCGCGCTGTTCGCCGGCGACCTGTTTCGAATGTACTCGCGCTTCGCCGAGGAGCACGGGCTCAAGGTCGGTGTACTTGACTCGCGCCCGAGCGACCTGAAAGGCTATCGCGAAGTCACCTTCGAGGTCGAGGGCGACGAACCCTACCGCCGGTTCCGGTTCGAATCGGGCGTGCACCGGGTCCAGCGCATACCCGAGACCGAGGCTTCTGGCCGCATCCACACTTCGACCGTGACGGTCGCGGTCCTGCCCGAAGCGGAGGAGGTGGAAATCAGGATCAGTCCAGAGGAACTGCGCGTGGACGTGTTCCGCGCCGGCGGCCATGGCGGCCAGGGCGTGAACAAGACCGAGTCGGCCGTGCGCATCACCCACATCCCGACCGGGCTTGTCGCCCAGTGCCAGGACGAGCGGTCCCAGCAGCGCAACAAGGCCAAGGCGCTCAAGGTCCTTGCCGCCCGGCTGCTCGAAGCGAGGCGGGCCCAGGACCAGTCTCAGGCCAGCGCCGCCCGGCGCAAGCAGATCGGCACGGGCGAGCGCAGCGAGAAGATCCGCACCTACAACTTCCCCCAGAACCGCGTCACCGACCACCGCATCGGCTTCTCGCTGCACAACCTCGACCGGGTGCTCGAGGGCGAGCTTGACCCGCTGCTCGCCGCGCTCGAGCAGGCCGAAGCCGAGCTCGAGTGACGACTGCCCGCGACCTGCTCCGGTCAGCTCTCCCCCGCATCAGCCGCGCCGACGCCGAGTTCCTGCTGATGTCGCTTTCGCGCGCGCCGCGTCACGAGACGTGGTCAGACCGGACCGTGCCGGCCGCGCTCGCGCGCCGGTTCCGCCGGGCGGTGGCCGCGGTGCGGCGCGGCCAGCCCCCGCAGTACGCCGTGCGCTCCGCCCCGTTCCTCGACCTTGACCTCTATGTCGACCGGCGCGCCTTGATTCCCCGGCCCGAAACCGAGGGCCTGGTGGAACGCGCGCTCGAGCTCTGCCCTGCTCCGCGCCTCGTCGTCGATTACGGCACCGGCTCGGGCTGCATCGCCATCGCCGTCGCCCGAGCCGTGCCCGGTTGCCGCGTCATCGCGGTTGACAGCTCGCGCGCTGCGCTTCTCGTTGCCCGGCGCAATGTCCGCCGCTACCGCCTGGGCCGCCGGATAAGGCTCGGCCTCTGCGGCAGTATTGGCGACCCGGCCCTGCGCCGCCGCGCGGGTGAAGTTGACCTGCTCGTCGCCAACCCGCCCTACATCCCGACCGCTCGCCTGTCGCGCCTGCCCGACCGGGTGCGCCGCGAGCCCCGGTCGGCACTTGATGGCGGGCCGAAAGGCATTACTATTGTCGCGATGCTGCTAGAACAGGGCCCGGCGCTGCTCCGCCCCGGCGGGCTGGTTGCGGTCGAGATAGACTCGACCCACGCCCGCGCGGTCTGTCGGCTCGTACCCGCGGCCCGCATCGAACGCGACCTCGCCGGCCGCAACCGCTACGCCTTCCTGGAGAAGACACAGTGAACATCGGCCTGGTAGTGAACCTCGGCAAGCCTGACGCGCGCCGCTTCGTCACCGAGATGGTCGACTGGCTCGGCCGCAATAGCTTCAGGCCGCTGGTCTCGGCCGCGACCGCCCGCTCGCTCAGACTCGGGAAGCCCGGTGTGGCCGAGTCGACCCTGGTCCGCCGCGCCGACCTCCTTGTCGCGCTCGGCGGCGACGGCACGCTTCTGCGCGCGGCGCGGCTCATCGGCTCGCGCGGCCTCCCGGTGATGGGCATCAACCTCGGCGGGCTGGGATTCCTCACCGAGTTTTCGGTCGACGAAGCGCGCGACGGCCTGCTCGCGTTCCGCGAATCGAAACACACCATTGAGGAGCGCACCGTGCTCGAGGCGCGCTATCGCGGCCGCAGCGCCGGCGTGCTCAACGACTGCTCTATCAACATGAGCGAGGAGAACCGGGTCATCGACCTGACCGCGGAGGCCCGCGGCGAGTTTCTCACGCGCTTTGTCGGCGACGGCGTGGTCGTGGCCACCCCCACCGGCTCGACCGCCTACTCGCTCGCGGCCGGCGGCCCGGTCGTGTACCCGACAATGGACGCGATACTGGTGACGCCGCTCTGCCCCCACGCGCTGTCGGCCCGCCCGATGATACTGCCCGGCGACTCGACGCTTCAGTTCACGCTCTCGGCGCGCACCGGGTCCGCGGTCATCAACCTCGACGGTCAGGAACGCTGGCGGCTCGTGCCCGGTCACCCTCTGCGGGTCCGGCGCGCTCCCTACCGCGTCCGGCTCGTCACGCCGCGCCACAAGACCTACTTCCAGATCCTGCGCGACAAGCTCCGCTGGGCCGGGTCCCAGCGCTAGCGATGCTC
>CBFGIY010000055.1:0-16820 GCA_965648935.1 Caldifarciminota bacterium | reverse complement strand
TGACCGTCGGCAGAACCTCGCGTTGTGCCCAGTCGCGGGCCAGCCGGGCGACAAACTGCTGCTGTTCCGTGAAGCTGAAGTCAATCATCGTCTTCCTTTCGGGTCGGCGGCCACAGGAATTATAGAACCGGGCCGCGGCGGCGCAAGGCGCGCCGCCGCACGCGGCTTGACTCCGCCGGGCGGCCGGCTATCATCGCCCGGGCTTTGCGCCGCCAGCGGCCCGGCGCGGCCGGCCCGCTGTTTGGTCAGACCAGACCCTAGGAGGATACCGATGATCAAGTTCAAGCCCGGGAACCTGCGCGTGCCGCAGTTCCAGCGCCCGGTGTACGTGGTCGCCGCCGGCACCACGGACTACCGCAAGTACTATCCCGAGTACAAGCTTGAAGAGCTGACGATGATGGCCTTCAAGATGCTGCTCGAGGAGAACCACCTCAAGATGTCGCCCCTTGACGTCAAGGGCCTCATCAACATGTCGGTCTACGGCGACTTTGCCGACCACTTCCAGGACCAGCTCCTCTGCGAGGCCAAGGTCCACGACTACCTAGGGCTCGACCCGCTGCCCAACGTGTCGGTCAAGACCGGCGGCGCGACCGGCGGCTATGCCACCCTCATCGGCGCGAGCACCATCGCCTCGGGCTACTCCAACTGCACGCTTGTGCTCGGCTGGGAACGGATGGACGAGGTCGACACCCGCACCGGCAACTTCTACATCTCGACTGCGGCCTGCAAGGACTTCGAGACGCGAATGGCCCGGATGTACGCCAGCTACTACGCGCCGATGGCCCGGCGCTTCGCCCACCTCTTCGACGTGCAGGAGGAAATCCGCGCCCGCATCGCGGTCAAGAACCGGCTCTACGCCTGCTCATCGCCCTTCGCCCAGAACCCGGGCAAGCACACGGTCGAGGAAGTCCTGAACGGCAAGATGATCTGCGACCCGCTGCGCGTTCTGGAGTGCTGCGTGATGAGCGTCGGCTCGGCCGCGCTGCTGCTCTGCGATGAGGAGACCGCCTACCGCCTGAGCGACAACCCGATGCGGCTGCAGATTGCCGGCGGCACCCACACCCTGCGCGTGGCCGACCGCCGCAACATGGAAGTGCCCCTGCTGCCCAACGAGGAGCCGGGGATGTATGACTGGATGGAAGAGAAGTACCACGAGCCCTACCCCGGGTTCCAGAGCTTCCTCGCCTCCCGCTTCGCCTCATACATGGCCTACCGGATGGCCGGCATCTACGACCCGATGGAAGACCTCGACCTCGTCGAGCTCCACGACGCCTTCACCATTTCCGACCTGCAGACCTACGGCGACATCGGCCTGCGCCCCTACGGCAAGGAAGAAGACTACATCACCTCGGGTGACGCCTACTACGGCGGCCGCTGCCCCTCGAACCTCTCCGGCGGCCTGCTGGGCACGATGCACGCGGTCGGCGCGACCGGCATCTTCCAGGGCGCCGAGTGCTTCTGGCAGCTCCAGGGCCGCTACGACGAAATGCACGGCAACCCGAAGATGTGGACCCGGTTCGGCAAGCAGAAGCCCAAGGACTGGAAGTCGCTCCAGATTCCCCGGCGGCGCCGCGCCCTGTGGATTTCCCACGCCGGCGTCGGCTCCCACGTTACCTGCGGCATTCTCGAGAACCCCGAGCAGGTGAAAGGCTAGGAGGGTGAGATGACGAAAGCCAAGAAGACACCCAAGAAGATCGTCAAGTCGCCGAAGAAGGCACTGAAGAGGAACCCGGCGGCGAAGCCCAAGGCGCCCGCCACCGTCAAGCTCATCGGCGTACCGATGGTCGTCGAGAAGACCAAGCCGGCGATGGTCATCGGCTGGCCGCGCACCATCACCCACCACCACACCTACGGCCTGCTCTCCCCGTTCTTCGAAGGGCTGAAGAAGGGCAGGCTGATGGCGACGAAGTGCCCGACCAGGGGCTGCGAGCCGGGCTTCTGGCTGCCGCCGCGCGCCGACTGCCCGGACTGCCACGCCCGGATGAAGTGGGTCGAACTGAAGAACCCGGTCATCGGCGAAGTGTTCACATTCACGCACGTCGAGTATCCGGGCCACGGTATCGAGATCAGCTTCCCCTACTACCAGATCGACGTGAAGATACCGGGCGCCTGCACCGTGATGAAAGGCTACCTGGGCAAGGGCGAGGCCGAAATCGGGATGAAGGTCAAAGCCTGCTTCCGCACCAGGGGCTCGACCAACACCATCCTCGACCTCTACTGGGAACCGGCCTAGCCACAAGCAGACAGGGAGACGCCCGGCCAATCACCGGGCGTCTCTTTTCTTGCGGCAGGCCGCGTCGCGTCAGACGGGCGCGGAGACGTTGAAGACCTGCAGCCGTATCGCCTCGAGCACGCTCTGCGTGAACCCGCGCGCCACCCACTTGTTCAGCAGGACCAGCGCCTCAAGCTGCATCGACGTGCCCGAGATTTCCTTGCGCTGCAGCCGCCACAGCTCCCGGCCGTAGGCCATGTAGCTCGGGTAGTCCACGGTCGGCACGCCCTCGGTGTCGAGCACCTGCTTGACCTGCGTCTCCATCGATACGATGGAGGGGAACACCGCATTCACGCGCTCCAGCATCGTCGGGCGCATCACATCCAGCGCCGCCTCGATGCGCTCCGTGTTGAACTTGGCGTCCCACTTGGCGATTCGTTTGGTCGGGTCAGCCATCATACCTCCTGGTTTGACTTGCCAGCTCTTTCGCGGGCGGGTCGCTTGCCCGCCCTTCACTGCCGGGCCAACCCCGTGGCCCGGAATCTACTCGCGCCCGCGACGGTCGGGCGCAGGTCCGGCGCAGCCGGTACATTCCTCGGCGCAGCGCGTAGCGCACCTGCCGTTCGGACAGGCCCAGCCGCTGCATCAGCGCCGCCACCGACTCGCCGCGCTCGTACACCCCCAGCACGCAATGCCGCTCCCGGTCGGTCAGCCGTTCGATGGCCCGCACGACCTCGCGCCGCCGGGCCGCTGTTGTCCAGTCCTGGCGCGGCGTGCCGACTGCAGGTGCCGCGGTCGCGGTCGTGACCGCCTGAGGAGGACAAATGGGCAACGGAGTAGCAATCGTCGGCGCCGGGATGACGAAGTTCGTGCGCCGGGCGCAGGAAACCGGCAAGGAACTCGCGTTCCAGGCATCACACATGGCCCTGCAGTCCTGCGGGATGAAGATGAACCAGGTCGACAGTGTCGTTCTCGGCACCGCGCCGGACACCTTTGACGGCGTCCATATGAAGGGCGAGTACCTTTCCGACGGCGCCGGCTGCTGGGGCAAACCCTACATGCGCGGCTACGTCGGCGGCGGCACCGGGGTGTTCTCGGTGGCGCAGGGCTGGTACCACGTCGCCTCGGGCCACTTCGACACCTGCCTCGTGGTCTGCGAGGAGAAGATGTCCACATTCCAGCCCCACGCCCAAGGTGCGTTTCTGACCATCTTCGACCACACCACCGAGCGGCCCCTCAAGCCGAATCTCCTCTGGATTTTCGCCCTGGAGATGAACCGCTACATGACGACCTACGGCTTGAAAAAGGAAGACATCGCCCGGGTCGCGGTCAAGAACAAGAACAACGCCCTGCTCCACCCGGCCGCCCAGATAGCCAAGGAGGCGACAATCGAGGACATTCTCAGCTCCGAGGTGCTGGCGTGGCCGGTCCAGCGGCTCGATGTCAGTCCGGTCTCTGACGGCGCGGTCGCGGTGATGCTGGCGAGCGAGTCGGTCGCCCGCCGCTACACCGATAAGCCGGTCTGGATCGAAGGTGTCGGCTGGGCCCTGGACACCGCCTACTGGACCAACCGCGACCTCTGCTACCCGCGTTACCTCGAAGAGGCGGCGCGGATGGCCTACAAGATGGCCGGGGTCACCGACCCGCGCCACCAGATTCACGTCGCCGAGCCCTACGACCCATTCGACTACAAGGAACTACACCATATGGAAGGCCTGATGCTCTGCGGCCGGGGCGAGGCGCCCCAGCTCACCGCCGACGGCATCACCGCCCGCGACGGCGAGCTGCCGGTCTGCCCCTCGGGCGGCCTGCTCGGCGTCGGCAAACCCATCGCTGCGGCCGGCTTGATGAAGATCGCCGAGCTGTTCTGGCAGTTGCGCGGCGAGGCGGGCAAGCGCCAGATTGCCCGCAAGGCCAGGCGTGGCGTGGCTCAGGCCTGGGGCGACCTTATGCAGTTCGGAGCCGTGGTCGTACTCGGAATCTAGGAGTTACAATGGCGAAAACAACCAGATCGAAGACCAGAACGCCGGCAGACAGCACCATTGCCGCGCCGCCCTACGGGGCGGTCGCGCACGGGCTCTCCGACGAGCAGTTTCACCAGGGCGGAGTCTGCACCACCGCCTGGGTCGCCGACGCGAAGTACGCCTACGACCGCGGTGTGGCTATGACCCGCTATCTTGCCGCGCTAAAGGAAGGCCGCATCATCGGGGTCCGGTGCGAGGCCTGCGGCCGGACCATGGTGCCGCCCCGCGCCTTCTGCGAGCAGTGCTTCCGACCGGTCGATGACTGGGTCGACATCAAGGACACTGGCACGATCAACACGTTCTCGCTGTGCTACGTGACCTGGGACGTCCGGCGCACCAAGGAACCCCAGATACCCGCGGTCATCGAAATCGACGGCGCGTCACCGGGAATGGGAATCATGCACCTCATCGGCGGCGTCGACCCGAAGAAGGTCCACCGCGGTATGAGGGTCAAGGCGGTGTGGAAACCCCAGGCCGAGCGCGAGGGCGCCATTACCGACATCCTCTACTGGAAGCCGGCGTAAGGAGGGAGACGATGCCTTTCAAGAACCGCATCTATCGCAATACCGATGCCGGCGTCTGGTACGGCGAGCTGCCGGTCCAGAGCCGCTACACCGCCGGCGTGGCCGCCGAGGGCTTCCTGCGCGCCATCAAGGACTCGGGCCAGTTCTGGGGCGCACGCTGCGGCGAGTGTGACGAGACCTATGTCCCGCCCAAGCAGTACTGCGAGAAATGCCTCGCAGCGATCGATGAGAAGTCCTGGGTCAAGGTCGGCCCTGCCGGCACGCTCGAATCCTGGACCGCTGTCCACGTCGGGCTCGACGGCAGACCGCTCGACCAACCCGAACTGGTCGGCCTGGTCCGGCTTGACGGCGCGACCACGGCGCTGGTGCATCGGCTTGGCGACGTCAGGGTCGAGGACCTGCACATCGGGATGAAGGTCAAGCCGGTGTTCAAGCCCGAGAAGAAGCGCGAGGGCGCCGGCACCGACATCCTCCACTTCCGACCGGCCTGATTCACACGGGCGCGAAGCCCGTTCCACCTGAACCGCCCGGCGACAGCCGGGCGGTTCACTACAACCCCCCGAGGCGGGAAACCTGCCAGAGCCCCGGTACCGGTCGCCTGTTCGACACCAGACAGGGGGGGCGGGCCAGAGGCCCGCCCGCGGTTACCTGTCCGGACCGACTAGCGAACGATGAGCTTGCGCCCGGGCACAGTGCCTGCCGCTCCCTCGAGGCGCACAAGGTAGACACCGGCGGCCAGCCCGCTCAGGTCGAGCGTGAACTCGCCGGCGACCGGCCGCGCCAGCGGCCGCACGTACACCGCACGGCCGAGAGCATCGTAGACGACCAGGGCCGTCCTGCCGGGCACGCCACCTGCGCTCCTAGCCCAGCGTACGGTCACCTTCCTGCCCGCCGGATTGGGTGACAGCGTCAGGCCATAGCCGGACAGGACTCCTCCAGATGCCGAGCCGGCCAGGGCCGTGCGCTCGGGGCCGGGCGAAAGAGGGCCGAGCGCTATGCCGTAGCGCCAGAACTCGAAAGTGCGATTGCCCTTCAGCGCCCAGAGCGCATAACTGCTGTAGACCAGGTCCGAACCAGCCTTGACGCGCTTCTTGCGCATCGAGGAACCGAAAGAGGGCAGGCTCTCCGCAACTAGCTGGGTCCACTGGTTCGTCGCGACCTCGTACCGCCAGAACTCATTGGTGTTACCGCCCTTGAGCGCGTAGATCGAGCTGTTGTAGTAGGCGCCCGACGCGCCGTCGCCCGGCTTCTTGCGCCGCCCCGAGGAGTTGTACAGCGGCAGGCCGGCCATCTGCGTCCACGAATCAGTTCCGACGGTGTGCCGCCAGAACTCCCCGTGCTTGCCCTTGTGAGCGTAGATGTAGCGCTCGGCATCGGCGACAAGGAACGAGCCCTTGTACCACTTCGGGTTACCGCCTACCGGCATCTCGGCCAGGGTCTGCCATGTGCCCGCGGCGATGTCATAGCGGTAGAACTCGTTGTTGTAACCCTTCATCAGGTAGACATACTCGCGTCCGGCATCGCGCCGGACGACCAGGTCCGAGCCACCCTTTACCTTCTTGCGGTTGACGCCGAGCGGCACGTCGGCAAGCTGGTGCCAGCTGTCAGTCGCGGGCGTGTACTGCCAGAACCCCAGCGAGTTGTTGCCCTTGACCGCGTACACCGCTCCGTCAGGCTGCTCGACCAGGGCTGTGCCCCGGCCCGCAGGCCGGCCCTCAAGGCCGTTCGGCAGCGCGGTCCTCGGCTGCCACTCGTCGCCCGCCAGCCGGTAGCGGTAGAACTCGCCGGTCTTGTTGCCCTTGAGCGCGTAGATCCATGCCGTGTCGTTGAGCGTCACCGCGGCCAGGCTGCCGCCGTCCTTGACGGGCCGCGCGCCGCCAGTGGGCACTGAAGCGACCTCTTCCCAGCCCGGAGGCCAGGCCAAGCCACCGGCCGGCGCGACATAGAATCCGCGACCGACCGAGTCGTTAGCTGACACCTGGTCGGCCACAAGCCGGACACGCGCCCCGTATCGCCAGTTGCCCATCGGCGACAGCGGCGCGGTCTGGGCAAGACCGACCAGCGACTCCGCCCCGGGCGCAAGCGTAACCTCGGTCGACTCGGCGTAAGCTATGGTGACACCATAAGCGAGCCGCAGGAAGCAGCGCACCGCCGCGCTGTCAGTGCCGCGGTTGGCCACCCGCAGAACCGGCGCGAGCACGCTGCCCGAATCGACCGTGTCGGGAATCGCCTCGACCGCGGCCAGTGCCGCGTCGGTCACGCGCACCAGCACCTGAGCCTCAGCACGGTTGTTGGTTTGAACCCTGTCCCCTACCAGCATCGTCGAGCAGCCCACCATCCAGGAGCCGCGCTGGCGCAACGTCACGTCGGCGAAAGCGACGAGAGCGGTACCGCCGACCGGCAGGTTCACGCTCACCGTGTCGGCATAGAACCCGCCGACCTTGAACACCGCCTCGAACTGCTCTGCGATGTTGCCATAGTTGACCAGCCAGGCCCGGGGCGTCACCGTCGCGCCCGAATCGACGACTCCGACCGGGGCAACGACAAGCGAACAGGCCACATCGCGCACCGCGACGAAGATCGACTCGGCAAGCGCGTTGTTGGCCGGCACTGTGTCGCCGGTCAGGGCCACGGTGCAGCGCACCACTGCCGGCCCGGGCGCGCCCGCGACCCAGAGCGCGAAGGTGTCAACAGCCGAATCGCCCGGCGCGAGCAGCAGATGCGCGACGCTGTCTGCGTAGCCGCCGGTGATCGTGAGATAGGACTTGAAGCTCGCCCGCGTGTTGCCGAAGTTGTGCACCAGCGCGCGCGGCCTGATGCTGTCGCCGAGCGCGACGGTGTCCAGCGGGGCGAGGATGGCCCCGACAGCAGCGTCGGGCCGCGGCAGAAAGAGCCGGGCCGTGACCATGGACTTGTAGGTCCGGCCGAGCGAGTCGCGCGTGCACTGCCCGGCGACATAGATGTTATTGGAGTCCCCGACCCACAGCGCCGCCGCGTAGTCTTCGAACCGCGCGCTGTCGCCCGAGGGCGAGCCATACGACCACGTCCACTCCGTCAGCTTGGGCACCCCCACGGAGTTTGCATCAGTGTAGCACAGAAGCAGCAGGTCATCGCTGTTCACGAGCGGCGGTGGCGCGTACACGCCCTTCAGTCCCGCAACATACACCTTACCGCCCTTCCATTGCACGCGGTACCCGGCATCGTCGCCATAACCCCGGCCGCCGTCATACAGTGCGCCGACAGTGGCCGCGCCCCAGACCTGCGACATCGTCTGGGTCGCAAACTTCATCGTCACCACGTCGCGGCCCGAAGCAGGCTGACCTACATAGCCCGTGACGTAAAGATTCGGGTAGGGTGTTACGTTGTCCAGACACAGGCTGTAAGCGCAGTCGTCGTCATCCTCGAGGCTGTTGTTGTATTCACGGGAGTAGAGCCGCACCCCGGTCGGGCTGAACTTCATCACCGCGTAGTCGTAGCAGCGTGTGCTGTTGTAGTAGGTGAAGCCGCAGGCGTAGACGTTACCCGAATCATCCACGACAACGTCGAAGGCCACATCGTCATCGTCGATGACCGCCGAGTTGGCGGTGTGGCTGACCCGTTGCCAGACCAGCGCGCCGAGCGTGTCATGCTTCATCGTCCACCACTCGTAGTACAAGTCGTTGATGTTGTCGTAGCCGAAACCGGTGGTCACCACGCCGCCGTCGCGCGGGTCGATGGCGATGGCCGTGGCGCAGTTGTCCCAGTCCGAGTAGTCCGTCGTCAGGAAATCGGGGTGCACATCGCGCCGCGACCCGCGCTTGCCGTATTTCGCCGTCGTATCAAGAATGTATGCGCGAGTCCAGAGGGTGTCCGGCGAACTGCTGGAGGGATTGAGCCGCGCAACGACATATGCGGACAGACCGGTCGCCGGGTCGGTGCGCGTGCCACACGCGTAGACCTGCCCGTTGCGGCCGACCGCGACATCATAGAACGCATCGTCGCCGTTGGCGTCAAGGCTCTTGCGCGCCCAGACCTGGGTTCCGGCCGGGCTGTACTTGGCCCACGACTGATCGAGGACGCGCGGGGCGTTGTTCGTCGTAACGCCGACGATGTAGACGCTGCCTGAAGGATCAAGCGCGATGGCGTGGGCCATATCGTCCTCGCTGCCGGCCGAAGCGTTGCCGCCGTAGGCCCGGTGCCACTGGTACTGGCCCGCTCGGTTGTACTTGACGACGCCCATATCGGTCAGGCGGGGCGAGGCCGGGTTAGCGACCGAACCGCATACGTAGACCGCATCATTGGTCGTGTCCACAACCATGTCGGCTGCCTGGTTCAGGCGCACGAACGTGTCGCCGTTGAAGTGCCTCAGCCACATCGTGTCAACGGCAGCGCCGCTGGCCGTCGCCGCCAGCATCAACGCGGCCAGCGTCATCCGGCCCATGCTGACCATATCGCCTCCCCGCTACCGGGCGACCAGTATCTTCTTTGTCACCTCCGGGCCGAGGCGCTCGTCACCCGCGCTCAGGCGCGCGAGGTACACGCCGGCCGCCAGACCGCGCGCGTCGACCGCCACCTGCCGCTCGCCGGCCGGGAGCCACCCGTCGAAGAGCACCGCTGCCTCGCGCCCGGTCACGTCATACAGCGCCAGCCGCACCCGGCCCGGCCGGGACAGGGCCAATCGCACCGCGGCACGGCCGAGGACCGGGTTGGGCCAGACCGAGAAATCCAGCCGCGCGAGCGCGCCCGGCCCGGCCTGAACCCCGCCGCCCGGCTGAAGCGGCAGGTCGGCGTGGTAGCGCAGGAAATCCAGGGTCTTGTTGCCGCGCAGAGCGTAGAGCTTGCCCGCGCCGTAGCCGAAAGCGGCGCCGTAGTAAGGCGGCTTGACCCCGGCCGGCCGCGGGAAGCTGTCCTCGACGCTGACCCAGGAGTCCTGCGCCGGGTCGAAGTACCAGAACTCGCACGTCTTGCCACCCTTGATGGCATAGAACCGGTTGAAGTTCGGGTCGAACGCGCCCGCCCCGCCCTTCTTCATCTTGCGCTTCTTCGGAAAAACGTAGGAATTGGGTATCGGCTTGCGCGCCCGCCACGCATCGGTTGCGATGTCATAGCTGTAGAACTCGTTGGTGCCGCCCTTGAGCAGGTAGAGCGTCGTCGTTCCGTCCGAGACGAGCACCGTGCCGTCCTTGGCCTTCTTGTTGCGGTCCCCGGCCGGTATCGGAGCGGCGCTGCGCCAGGCATTGGCTGCGACATCGTACCATCCGAAGTCGAGCGTGTTGTTGCCCTTGTTCGCGTAGAGGCGGCCAAGCGCAGGTACGTACGCCAACCCCGCTCCACCCTTCACACGACGCGAGGTACCCAGCATCGGAAAGTCAGGCAGGCTGCGCCATGAGTCGCCGCGCACCGTGTAGCGGAAGAACTCCAGAGTATTGTTGCCCTTGAGCGCGTAGACACGGCCGGCCTCATCGGGAGCGAGACAGCCGCCGGCCTTGACCCGCTTCCGCGACGCCCCGATCGGCATCGACTCGACATCGGCCCACACACGGGCACGAACATTGTAGCGGTAAAACTCGACCGTGCTGTTGCCCTTCAGCGCGAACACAAAGGAGTCACCGGCAAAGGCAAGAGCCGCCCCATCCTTGACACCGCGGCTCTTGGCGCCGACCGGCAGATTCTCCAGCTGTTCCCAGACGTCAACCCCGGAAACGGTACCGTAGGCCGTGTCGTTGCCCGGCTCTCTGTCCGAGCCGAGCATGGTGAAACACGTGACCGGGAACGTGCCAACGTCACGCACCGGCCAGGGCAGGAACTCAACTAACGTCGAGTCATAGGGTGCGAGGTTGCTGACCACACGCGAGTCAAAGTAGATGCCGCCGGCGATCTCCAGGCGCACCGGAAAGCTCTGCGCCACGCCCGAGTAGTTACGCACCCAGGCACGGGGCGTTACCGAGGCGCGCGTCCGGAACGTGTCGGCCGGGAAAACGACGCGCAGGACGCCGGCGTCATCCTCGGTGTACTTCACCACAAGGCAGTTCTCGCTCGTCACCGGGTAGTTGTACCCGGCGCAGTACACGTCGCCTGCTTCGTCGACCGCGACCGCGAACGGCTCGTCGTCCTCATCGTATGTCTGCATCAGCGCGGTCCAGACTCGGCTGCCATCAGGCGAGTACTTGATTGTCGCCCAATCATAGTCGCCCTCGTAGGTGGTTATCGAGACAAGCAGGTAGCAGTTGCCCGCGGCATCAACGGTCATCGCCGCAAGCGAATCATCGTCGTTGACAAAGTTGTAGGTACGGTACCACGGCACCGAGTTGTCCGACTGGTTGATGCGAAACAGCAACACATCATACGAAGTCTCCCATGTCTCAGAGTGTCCGCCTACGTAGACGTTGTAGTTTGCGTCAATGCCGATACTGCCGCCGCCGTGGGTCCCAAGGCTGCCGGTGTCGAACCGGTTAACCCATACCTGAACCCCGTCAGGGTCGTACTTGACCGTGGTCGCATCGTACCAGGTGCCGACCTCGCCAGCGCGTCCCGTGACATAGACGTAGCCCGAGTCGTCAACAGCCATCGCGTAGGCATAGTCTGACTTGGGCGCTGACCCCGTACCGTCGTAGCGCCGCGCCCACACCGTATCGCCGCTGGTCGTGTCGTAGCGCACCGTGCAGTAGTCGTACTGCGGTGTCGCCCCGGTCCACGAGTAACCCGTAACATACAGCCGGCCGGCGTTGTCCAGCGCGATCGCCCGGGCAAAATCGCCGGCGTTGCCTGTTCCGTTGTAACGCGCTGTCCAGCGCAGACTGCTGTCCGAGGCATAGTGCAGAGTCAGGTAATCCTGGCTGGAATTGCCCGTGGTTGAGTTGGAGCGGCCCGTAACGAAAACGCCGCCCCGACCGTCGGGAACAAGCCCTGTCGGCACATCGACACCAGCGTGGTGATAACGCCGCGCCCAGGCCGGGGTGCCGTTGGGCAGGTACTTGAGCGTCACGAAGTCAGTATCGGTCGCAGTCGAACGTGTCTTACCAGCCACAAAGACGTTGCCGTCTGCATCCACGGCCACGGCCAGGCCCTCGTCCCTTATTCCGCTGCCGCCGCCCCAGGTCCGAATCCAGAGTGTCTCGCCAGTTGCCCGACTCATCTTCGCGGTGATGATGTCGCGGTCCGAGCCCGTGCCAACAACGAAGCCGGTCGCCACCACCGAGCTGTCCGGCGAAAGCGCAAGTGCAGTGTAGGAATCCCAACCGTTGACCGGACCGTTGAAACCGGAACGCCAGACTTCGATCTGGGCGTTGGCAGCCGATACCGCCAACACAAGCATGACGGCCAGCAACACCGGGGCTCTGAGCACACGTGGTGACATCGAACGCCTCCTTGGTTATGGTTCGGCGCTTGACTGAAATGGCCAATTATCCCAGATGGTAACCCGCACCTGAGTGTCGGGCACTTGGAAACGGCCAGGCCGGAAGTCTGTCAAAGAGCACCGTCCGGGCCCTGCCGCCGGTTCCAGGCTCTACAAGGATTATAGAATTGCCCCGGCCAGTGTCAAGCTAGCAGATTGGCTTCCTGTAGCTTAGGCGCTCTGGCCGTGCCCGGCCGGCGCGCGCCCCACCGGACGGTAGTCCAGCGGCCCCAGCGCGCGCAGCCTGTTGGTGAACGCAGCGACTGCGTCGGCGAAACGCTGGCCCTCCGATGCCGACACCCACTGCAGGTCAAGCCGTTCCGGCTCGATCCCCAACCCCTCGAGCAGACTGCGCAACAGCGCTACGCGCTTCTGAGTCTTGTAGTTGCCGGCAACATAGTGGCAGTCGGCCGGGTGGCATCCGCCGACGAACACGCCGTCCGCGCCCTCGCTGAACGCACGGATGATGAATTGCGGGTCGATTCGGCCCGAGCACATCACCCGGATGATGCGCACGTTCGCAGGATAGGCCAGCCGCGACGTTCCGGCCAGGTCGGCCCCGGCATAGCAACACCAGTTACAGGCAAAACCCAGCAGTTTCGGTTCGTAGCCCGGCATCTATACCTCCGCCTCCTCAGCCCTGACCAGCGCATCAACCTGCACCTCGACCTGCTCATCCGTGAAGTGCCGCATGGTGATGGCCCCTGATGGGCATGCCGACGGACAGACCCCACAGCCCTTGCACAGCACCTCGTTGACGGTCATCACGCCGGTTGCCTCATCCCATGACAACGCGGTATATGGACAGAGCGCCTCGCAGATGTGACACGACGAGCACAAGTCGGCATCTATCTCCGCCACCACCGGCTCGATCCTCACTTTGCCGCGGTTCAACAGGGCGACCGCGGCCGAGGCCGCGCCTTTCGCCTGAGCAACCGTGTCCGGGATGTCCTTCGGACCCTGGCAGCAGCCGGCCAGGTACACCCCATCGATAGTTGAGTCAACCGGCCGCAGCTTGGGATGCGCTTCCAGAAAGAAACGGTCCGTCGAGCGCGAGAGCTTCAGCATCCGGGCGAGTTCCGACGCGCCGTCCGCGGGTACCAACCCGACCCCAAGCACGACCATGTCCGTTTCGTGCTCGATGACCTTGCCCAGCAGCGTGTCATCCACCCGCACGACGAGCTTCTCGCCCTTCCTGAATACCTCGGATGGCTTGCCCCGTCGAAACAGCACACCCTCATCGCGCACGCGATCGTAGAACTCCTCAAACCCCTTGCCGAAAGCGCGGATGTCCATGTAGTACGAAGTGATGCGACAGCCCGGGTTCTTGTCGTGCAGCAGATGCGCCTGCTTGATGATGAACATGCAGCAGACCCGCGAGCAGTACTCGTTACCCACCGCCTTGTCGCGCGACCCCACGCAGTGAATGAAGACCACGTCCTTCGGAGCCTCGCAGTCGCTGATGCGCACGATCTTGCCGCCGGTGGGACCACCCGCCGAGCTGAGCCGCTCAAACTCAAGCGATGTCAACACGTCATCGTACTTTCCGTAGCCGAACTCGGGCAGGGCAGTCGCATCAAACACCTGCATCCCGCTGGCGATGATGACGGCGCCGACCGAGAGCTTGCGCCGCACAACTTCCTGGTCAAAGTCGATGCAGTGTTTCTCGCAGGCCTGTATGCACTTGCCGCAGGCCAGCGGCAGCGACCCCAGACACTGCGCCTCATTGCGCACATAACCCGCCGGCACCGCCTGCGGGAACGACTGGTAGATGGCACCGCGCGTCGAGAGTCCCAGGTTGAACTCGTCCGGCAACCGCTGCGGACAGACCTTCGCGCAATCGCCGCAAGCAGTGCATTCAGCGAGGTTCACATAGCGCGGCTCCTGACGCACGGTCACCTCGAAGTTTCCGACAAAACCCTTGACGTCCTCTACCTCGGCCAGAGTGATGAGCTCGATGTTGGGGTGACGCGATGCGTCAACCATCTTCGGCGTAAGGATGCAGGCCGAGCAGTCCAGCGTCGGGAAAGTCTTGTCCAGCATCGCCATGTGACCGCCGATGGACGACTGCTTCTCGACGAGATACACTTTGTAGCCGGCCTCGGCCACGTCCAGTGCGGCCTGAATCCCGGCGACCCCGCCCCCCACAACCAGAACCGCCTTCGACACATCGGCGTAGCGCTCGGTCAGGTTCTCCAGCAGCCGGGCCCGAGCAACGGCGGACCGTACAAGGTCTTTGGCCTTCTGCGTGCCCTCAGCCTTGTCCGGATGCACCCATGAGCACTGCTCCCGGATGTTGCACATCTCGAACGTGTACGGGTTCATACCGGCACCGAACACCGCCCCTCGGAAAGTCGGCTCGTGCATTCGCGGTGAGCAGGCCGCGACCACGACCCGTGTCAGGCTGTGTTCCTTGATATCCTTCTTAATCAGCGCCTGCCCCGGGTCCGAGCACATGTACAGGTAGTTCCGCGCCACCACCACGCCGGGTAGCCCGGCGGCGTACTCAGCCACCGCCTCAACATCAACGGTCTGAGCAATATTGACGCCGCAGTGACAGATATACACGCCCACGCGCGCCTCAGGGCCACGCATCGCAACTGAAGGTCTACCGTTCATCAAGCCTCCTGCATCCTGAGCACGCACATCAACCGGCAACAGCCAGTCACTTCAGCTCCTTGACCCTTGCGGTGAGTGCCGGCACGACCTTGTGCAGGTCGTCAACAATACCGTAATGGGCCGCGGCGAAGATCGGCGCGTTGGGGTCCTTGTTAACTGCGATAACCGTCTCCGCGCCCTTCATCCCGGCGAGGTGCTGGAATGCGCCCGAGATGCCCAACGCAAGATAAAGCTTGGGTTTGACAGTCTTGCCCGACGAACCGACCTGCACCTCCTTGGGCAGCCAGCCGGCGTCGACCACAGGCCGGGACGCGGCGAGCACCCCGCCGAGCGCGTCAGCAAGCTCACGGATTGGCGCCAGATTCTTCTCTTCCTTGATTCCGCGGCCAACCGCGACAACCACGCTCGCCTTGGTGATGTCCACACCGAGCGTCGGCACTTCTTCGAGCGTGATGAACTCGGTCTTCTGCGCGGAGCAGTCACCCGGGTCCCAGGCGACACGCTCCAAAGGAAGCGTTGCCGGCCCGGCCTTGAAGTTTGACTGACGCACCATGATCAGTGCGGTTTCGCCCGAAACGGTCCACTCCGCAGCCAGCTTGCCCGAGTACATTCCACGCGTAACGTTAAGCTCACCATCGCTGAATTCGAGCGCGGTTGCATCAGAGACGATCGCACAGCCTGCCGCTACGGCTAGACTCGGTCCGAGATCAACCCCGAAGGCGGAATGGGCCATGAGCAGCGCGGCCGGCCTCCGTTCGGCCAGGTACTTGAGCAACGCTCGCTGGTAGCACTCGTAGTTGAACTCGGCGAACGTTGGGCTCTCGACACAGATCAGTCGGTCGGCCTGCCCTGCCAGCGCTTCAGACAGAGACGCGCATCCGTCGGCCAGAACCACAGCCTCCACGCCACCACCGGTTGCAGCTGCAAGACTCCGGGCCGCAGCCAGAAGCTCAAGGGTACAATCACGCACAACTCCAGAACGATGTTCGACGAGTACCGCAATGCCGGCCATCACAGCACCCCTTTCTCTTTGATGAGCTGAGCAGTCTTGGCGGCCTTCTCATCGATAGTTCCATCAATCATTTCGGCCGCGCCGGCAACATCGGGCACGAACACGCGGACAAGCCTGCTCAGAGACTCGACAGCTCCCGGTACCAGTTGTTCGACCGGTTTGGCCCCGGCCCGCTTGATGCCCATTATCGAAGCGTAGCGCGGGCTGTTGCCGCCGGTCTGGATGGTCACAACGCATGGACATGCCAGGCGCTTGACCTCGAGCAGGCCGCCCTCCAACTCACGCTTGACCGTAACTCTGCCTTCGCCACACTCGACCTTGGTGACGTACGCCGCGTGAGGCAATCCGAGCAGCTCTGCCAAGGCGACTCCGACCTGCGAAGCGCCATCGTCTGAAGCGATGCAACCGGTGAAGATCAGATCGAAGCTCTTGTCCTTGAAGAACTCGGCCAGGACGCGCGCCACGCCGACCGGATCGGCTCCGGCAAGCCCGGCATCGTCGATCCGCACTGCCGCATTCGCACCTTTCGCCAACCCCATCCTCAGCACCTCTTCTGCCTGTCTGGGTCCCACCGAAACGAGGGTGACGTTGCCGCCGAGTTTCTCCCGGGCGAGGAGCGCCTCCTCCAGGGCATAGTTATCCGATTCGTTGATAGTGAACGCCAGTCGTTCCTTGACGATGTCCTTGCCGCTCGCGTCAACCTTCACGTCCGCCTCGGACGTGTCCGGCACGCGTTTCAAACAGACCGCAAACTCCAAGTCAGCCTCCTTGAAAGCTGCCCCGCCCGGACGCGAACCCGAAATCGGGGACAGGCTGGATGTTGATCATACAGTGTCGAAACCGGACGCAAAAGATAGCTGAATCGGGCCCGGCGTCAAGCCGCTTGGCGAACCGGAGAGTTCTGTCCCAGGTACATGGTGACCCACTGAGAGGAGTACGGCGGTCGGTGGGAGTAGCGCCGAATCGGTGGCGGGCGATGAAGCGTCTGGTTGAAGAGTTGTGCGGCGAGTACCGGCCGAGAGGTGCTGGCCGCCAGCAAGAAAGGCATCGGACT
>CBFGIY010000054.1:0-17152 GCA_965648935.1 Caldifarciminota bacterium | reverse complement strand
GGGCGGACCGCTACACCGAACGGCTGGTAATAGCGCGTTAGAGAGAGCAGTCAGCTTCGCAAGGACGCGGCGCAGGTGCGCCGCGTCCGCGCTGTAGAAGAGGTGCGTGGGGCAGGAGCAGTCCGACGCGCCGAGCCGGTGCGCGGGTTCCAGCGCGCGCGCCAGCGCCCGGGCCACGGTACACTCCGCCAGACCGGGCAGGATGCACGCTTCGGCCGGGCAGAGACGCTGCGGGCCGCTGGTGAGCCAGTCCACCTGCCAGCGCCGGGTCTTGGTCGCGCGCAGGTGCCGCTCGACACGCTTGAGCGCGTTCGCCCCGCCCGAGCCGACATAGAGGTAGTAACCCGGTCGGAACGCAAGCCGCCCCAGCGCGCCCACGCGCAAGGTCCGCTCGGCCGGGCACCACAGCAGCAACACGTACGCGTCGGGCGCGGTCTGCGGGTTCCTGATAATCACTCCAGCCGCCTGCCGGCGATCGCCTCGGCCGCGGCGATGCCGCTCGACCAGGCAAAGTGCAGGTTGTAGCCGCCGGTTTCGCCCCACAGGTCCAGCGCTTCGCCCACGACATGCAGACCGGGCACGCGCCGCGCCGCCATCGTGGCGAAGTCGACCTCGTGCAGAGCGACGCCGCCGCCGGTCGCGGTCGCGCGCTCGATCGGCTCGGTGCCGACAATCTCGAATTCCGTGGCCTTGACCGCGGCGCTCAGCCGGGCCTGGTCGGTTCGGGACAGCTCGGCCATGACCTTGCCCGGTTCGGCACCCGACCGCGCGACGAGCAGCTGGGCCAGTCGCCGCGGCATCCACGGGTTGATGAAGGTCACGGCAAGCCGCCTGGGGTGCTCGCGCCGCGCCCGGCGGAACTCCTCGGCCAGCTCCGACTCGCTCGTGTCGGGAATCCAGTCCACCCGCAGGACGACCTTGCGGCCCTCGGCCAGGGCCCGCGCCGCATAGCCGCAGAGGTTGAGCACGCTCGAGCCGGACACGTGCGCGTGCGCGAAGATGAAGTGCCCCTGTGCCGACCGCCTGACCGCGCCGTCGATGACCAGCTCCATCCCGACCCTGGGCTGGGTCGCGCCGGCCAGCGCCGACAGGTCCTCGCGCGTCCGCAACGAGGCCAGCGCCGCGAACCACGGCACGACGGCAAGACCTGCCGCCGCGGCGAGGGATGCCGCGTCGCCCGATGAGCCGGTGTGCGGGTAGCTGGCACCGCCGGTCGCCAGCACGGTGTTCTGCGCCCGGACCAGGCGGCCGCCTTCGAGTTCCACGCCTTCACCCGGCGCCAGCCGCGTTACCCGGGCCCGCGTTTCGACCCGGCCGCCCGATGCGGCAAGACCGGCCAGCAGCGAGCGGACCAGACCGGCCGCGTCGGCCCGCAACGGCCAGACACAGCCGTCCTCGTCAACGCGGTGCTCGATGCCGAGCGAGCGAAAGAACTCGATAATGCGCTGGTACGGGAACCGCTTGAGCAACGGGACAAGAATGCGCGGGTCGCAGTCGAACCGGTCGGCCATCGCGCGCGGCGCGCAGGCGTGGGTGAAGTTGCCTTTCCTGCCGCCGGCGAGCGCGAGCTTCTTGCCGCACGCATCGGTCTTCTCCAGCACGACAACACGCCGGCCCAGCCGCGCGGCGGCAACCGCGCAGGCCAGGCCCGACGCCCCGCCGCCGACTATCGCCAGGTCCGTAACATCAGCCATGGCAAGCTATTGACGGCATCAGGCGCGGCAGACAACACGATGTTCACGATGGGCAGAACCTTTTTGCGAAAACCGGGTCTAAACTGTCGAGCACGGCAGCCCGGTCTCAACAAACGGCTCGGTCAATAAGCTTGCCGCGAAACTGGGCTGCCCGTGACTCATTTCTTTTCACGCTCTTCACTCACCGACAACGCAGACAATGAGTCGCCGCGCGCGCGGCCGATTGTCGAAGTCGCACAGCACCACCTGCTGCCAGGTCCCGAGGGCCGGCCGGCCATCGGCCACCGGCAGGCACAGCGAAGCGCCGACCAGTGCGCTGCGCAGGTGGGCAAAGCCGTTGCCGTCGCCCCAGGCCCGGTCGTGCTCGTAACGCGCGCCCTGCGGCGCGAGCCTCTCCAGCACCGCTTTGAGGTCCGCGACCGCGCCCGGCTCGAACTCGATCGTCGTCAGGCCCGCGGTCGAACCGGGATTCGCGACGCAGACGATGCCGGCGGCGATGCCCGACTCGCGCACGGCCGCGGCCAGCGCGTCGGTCACGTTGACCACGTCGCCGAAGCCGGCCGTGTCGATGCGCAACTCCGCGCGGTACACCATTGCCCAGCATAGCCCGGCCCGGGCCGCGAAGTCAAACCTTGCGGCGGCTTGACTCGGCCCGCGCGCACGGCTAGATTGCGCCGTGGGACTGCTGCTCGCGCTGCTTGTCGCCGCGCTGCCCGACACCGCGGCGCTGCGCGCGCGCCGCCATCCCTGGGGCCTGCCGCGCTCGGCCGACACCGGGCTCGTGCTCCTGCGCAACACCGCGTACGATTGCGGCTACTCGCCGCGGCTCCGGGTCGCGCGCTGGGCCGCTTACTTCTACACGCCGGGGGGGTCGGGCCGCGCGCGGTTCGGCGGCCGCTTCAGCGCCGACCCGCGGCTCGGTGTCGGCCGTTCGCCCGAACCGGGCGACTACCGCGGGGCGTACCGGCGCGACCTTTCCGGCTTTGACCGGGGCCACCTCGCGCCCGACGCCTCGCTCAAGGTGTTCGGCGCGGCGGCGCAGGCCGAGACCTACTATTTGACAAATATCACTCCGCAGTACAGCCGGGTCAATCGCGGGCCGTGGCTCGAGCTCGAAGCCCTCGTGCGCGGCACGACCGGCCCGGGCGAGACCACCTGGGTGATTGTCGGCCCGGTGTTCTTCGCCGGCCGCGACACGCAGTGGCTCAATCGCCGCGTGGCGGTGCCCCACGCGTTCTACGCGGTGAGCGCCCGCAGGAGGCCGAGGCAGCCGACTGCCTGGCTCGTGCCCAACGTGCCCAGACCGCCGGCTGACCGGCGGGCTGATTCGTGGCGCGTGCCGCTCGATTCGGTCCGGCGACTGACCGGGCTCGCGCTCCTGCCCGGGTCCGGGTCATAGAGCCGCGCCAGCGCAGACAGCGCCTCGTCGGCCTGCCGCCCGGCCGCAGCGCGCCTTCGCGCAGGACAGCAGGCACCGCCCGGGGAACGGTCCAGGGGACGGTCAGATGACGCGCGTTTTCCGCAAGCGCAACTCGCGCCGCGCCGGCAAGTGTCCGACATCGATTGTCTTGGGTACCGGCTGCGCGCCGGCCGTGGCTCCGGGCCGCTCTTTTTTTGTCCGAAACGGTCAGGGCCGCAGTCTAGCAGCCGTAGTAGAGCTCGTACTCCCAGGGATGGGGCCGCTTGGCCACGGCGTCAACCTCAACCGCCTTCATCTCCACCCAGCGGTCGAGCAGTCCCGCGCTGAACACATCGGCCACGGTCAGGTAGTCGCTGTCGGCGCGGAGCTGCCGCAGCGCGGCCGCGAGCGACGCGGGCAGTTGCCTGGCCCCGGCCGCCTCGGCGCTGGACTCGATGCGGCCGACCAGGGGCGGGCCCGGGTCGGTTTTGCGCGCGATGCCGTCGCGCCCGGCCATCAGGATCGCGGCAAGGCCGAGGTAGGGGTTGGCGGTCGCGTCGGGGATGCGGTACTCGATGGCCATCTTGCCCGAGGCGACCGAGTAGCCCGGGATGCGGATGGCCGCGGTGCGGTTGGCCACGGAATAGAACACCAGGACCGGCGCTTCGAAACCGGGCGTGAGCCGGCGATAGGAATTCGTGCTGGGGTTGGTCAGCGCGCACAGGCTGGGCGCGTGCTCCATCACCCCGCCGATGAAGTGAGCGGCCAGGGCCGACAGCCCGGTCGGGGTGGACTTGTCGGCGAACAGCGACCGCTCGCCGTCGGCGAAGTAGATGTGCAGGTGCAGGCCCGAGCCCGGCTCGCCGTGCAACGGCTTGGGCATGAAAGTCGCGGTCTTGCCGTGGCGGAACGCGAGGTTGCGCACGAGGTACTTGGTCAGCATTATCGCGTCGCCGGCGCGCTCGACCGGGATGAACATCGGCTCGACCTCGACCTGCGAGTAGCGGCCGCCCTCGTGGTGGTGGTACTTCACCGGCAGGCCGCACGCGGCCATCAGGTCGGCCAGCTCGGAACGGAAGTCCGAGGACCGGTCGAAGGGCGGCGCCACCTCGTAGGCCACGCCCTTGTAAAGCGACAGCCCGGTGCGGTCGTCGTGGCGCAGCTCGTCGCTCTCGATGCGATAGACCGACGAGGTCGCGTCGTTGGTGAAAGAGACGTTGTTGAAGAGGTAGAACTCGAACTCGGGCAGGATGCGCACCTCGGGCGCCCTGGCCGCGCGCTTCAGCTCGGCGACGGCGCGCGCCAGCACCGCGCGCGGGTCGCGCTCGTAAGGTTCGCCGGTCAGCGGGTCGAACATCCCGGCGAAGCACGACACGGTCGGCACGGCGCAGAACGGGTCGATGAACGCGCTGTCGAGGTCGGGCTTGAGCACGAGGTCACCCGACTCGACCGCGCGGAAGCCCGGCACGGACGAGCTGTCAAACCCGATACCGTCGGCCACGGCCGACTCGAGCCGCTCGATCGGCAATGTCACGTGGTGCAGCCGGCCCAAGAGGTCCGGGTACTTGAGGTCAAAAAACCTGACTTTCTTCTCGGTGATTGTCCTGGCGATTCGTTCCACGGCTGTAAGCTTGCCCAAGCCGCGGCAAAAGTCAACCGCCCGGTCCCGGGCTTGACGCCGGGCTCGGGCAGGCTAACTTCTCGCCAGGTTCGCAAACCGTCCCCAGGGAGGCAGCCCATGGCGCCGAAGAAGTCCGCCGCGGCCGAAGCAATCCGCAGCCTGGTGAAGCGCGAGCGCGTCCGCTTCATCAACCTTCAGTTCACCGACATCTGGGGGATGCTCAAGAGCGTCACCGTCCCGGTCAGCCAGCTCGAGGACCTGCTGCGCGGCGGGGTGTGGTTCGACGGTTCGTCGGTCGAGGGCTTCGCCCGCATCGCAGAGAGCGACATGTACCTGAAGCCCGACCTCGGCACCTTCAACGTCATCCCCTGGGAGCGCGGCGACAACGCGACCGCCCGGGTAATCTGCAACGTGCTCGCCGACGGCAAGCCGTTCGCCGGGGACCCGCGCCGCGTGCTCATTGAGGCGCTGCGCGAGGCCGAATCGATGGGCTACCGCTACATCACCGCGCCCGAGTGCGAGTTCTTTCTGTTCAAGATCGGCGACAAGGGTCCCGAGCCACTGCCCCACGACCGCGCCGGCTACTTTGACTACTCGACCGACGAAGCCTACCACGTGCGCAAGGAGATGGTCAACGCGCTCCAGGAGTTCGGGATGCGCGTCGAGGCGTCGCACCACGAGGTCGCGGTCGGCCAGCACGAGATAAACTTCCGCTACGACGATGCCCTGCGCGCCGCCGACAACACCGTCACGTTCAAGCTGACGCTCAAGACCGTGGCCGCGCGCCACCGGCTCCACGCCACCTTCATGCCCAAGCCGGTGTACGGCATCAACGGCTCGGGAATGCACACCAATCAGAGCCTGTTTTCCATCCGCACCGGCCGCAACGCGTTCGGCGACGCGCGCGACAGACACGGCCTTTCCCCGGTCGCCCGCCACTTCATCGCCGGCCAGCTCGCGCACGCCCGCGGGATGTGCGCGGTCCTCGCGCCGCTGGTCAACTCCTACAAACGGCTCGTGCCCGGGTACGAGGCCCCGGTCTACATCTCCTGGGGCCGGGTCAACCGCTCAGCGCTGATACGCATCCCCCAGGTCGCGCCGGGCCGGCCCGAGACCGTGCGCGCCGAACTGCGCTGCCCCGACCCGTCGTGCAATCCCTACCTCGCCTTCGCGGTGATGCTCAAGTGCGGGCTGGACGGCATCCGCCGCAAGCTCGAACCGCCCGCCCCGGCCGAGGAGAATCTTTACCTGCTCAACGACACCCAGCGGCGCGAGAACTCCATCGCCTCGCTGCCCGCGTCGCTTGCCGAGGCGCTGGACGAGTTCGAGCGCGACGAGGTTGTCCAGGCCGCGCTCGGCCCGCACATCGCCCAGCGCTTCCTCGACGCCAAGCGCCGCGAGTGCGAGGAGGCCCGGCTCCAGGTGACGCCCTGGGAAATCGACAAGTACCTCGCGCTCTACTAGGCGCGGCCCGGACAGGGTTGACAAGGGCGGGTCGGGCGGCTACCTTTTGCCCCGACCCCGACCTGATCAGCTAATCTTAAGGAGCATAACCGATGGCACTGAAGAAAAAGGCGCCGGTCAAGAAGGTGCCGAAGAAGACAGCGAAGCCGGTGGTCAAGCCGGGCAAGACCGGCAAGGCGGCCGACCTCGCCGGTCCCGGGATGAGCACCTACCCGCAGGTCGACAAGATCCTGCCGGTGGGCTATCGCTCGATCCTCGACAACAAGGAAACCCAGCGCGCGATCTACGCGGTCAAGCGCTATGTCGAGGACGGCCTGGCCAGGGAACTCAACCTGCAGATGGTCCAGGTCCCGCTCATCGTCGAGAAAGAGAGCGGGATGAACGACAACCTCGACCGCGACGGCTCGCGCACCCCGATCGATTTCCCCTGCGGACTGGGCATCAAGCCGCGCATCAACGCCCAGATAGTGCAGGCGGCGACGAAGTGGAAGCGGTGGGCGCTGAAGCAGTACGGCTGCGAAGTCGGGGAGGGCATCAACACCGACATGCGCGCCGTGCGCAAGGACTACTTCCTTGACCACGACCACAGCTCCTATGTCGACCAGTGGGACTGGGAGAAGGTCATCACGCCGGAACAGCGCAACCTTGAGTATCTCAAGGACACCGTCCGCAAGATCTGGAAGGTCATCACCGGGGCTGAGGACTATGTCCAGGACATGTACCCGCAGCTCAAGGACAAGCGCTACCCGAACCTGCCCAAGGAACTGGTTTTCATCCACGCCGAGGAAATCCTCGAGCGCTACCCGGACCTGCCGCGCAAGCAGCGCGAGACCCGCATCCTCAACGACTACTCGCCCGCGGTCTTCATCATCGGCATCGGCTGGGTCCTGAAGGACGGCTACCCGCACGAGATGCGCGCCGCCGACTACGACGACTGGGTGACCGACACCTCGAAGTGGACGGGCAAGGACACCCACGGGCTCAACGGCGACATCCTCGTGTGGAACCATCTCACCAAGCGCCGCCACGAGCTGTCCTCGATGGGCATCCGGGTGACCAAGGAAACCCTCAAGCTCCAGCTCAAGCTGTCGGGCCAGCTCGACCGGCTGAAGATGCCGTATCACCGCATGATCATGCGGGACGAGATACCGCTGTCCATCGGCGGCGGCATCGGCCAGGGCCGGCTGCAGATGCTTCTGCTGCGCAAGGCGCACTTCGGCGAAGTCACCGTCACCGTCTGGCCGAAGCAGCTCCACCGGATCTGCGAGAAGCACAACATCTTCGTGCTCAAGTAGCACGGAATCGAATCAGCAAGAGGGGCGGCGCAAGCCGCCCCTCTTGCTCTTTGGGGTTGCGAGCCTGGCGGGTGCGCGGTATCCTGCGTCGTGGCCGGCAGAACCAGAACCCGCAGGCGTGTCGTCGCGAACGACAGGATGCAGAGGGGCCATGTCTGCTGGCGCACCGAGCCGGCCGGCCGCGCCAGCGCCAGGCCCTGCTCAATTGGGCCTACGACAGCCGCAGAATCTAGTCAACTGCGGCCGTTCGAGCCGGGCGGGTCGGCGGCAGATGGAAGGCGCGCGGCCGCCGCCAGTCAGACAGCCGTCAGCATGACATCAGGTCCTGGAAAAGTGATTCCGATCGCTGTAGACTTGGGTGCTGAGTTTGGCGTGACGCGGCCCGGGCCTGTGATCAGCGGAAACGCCAGGAGGTATCACCTGTGAATCATACAACACAACGACCGGCCAGCATGGCGGCGGTTCTCTTCGTCCTGCTCGGGCTGCTGCTGTCCTGTCATCAGCCGATCGACTGGACCGCACTGAATGAGCAAACGGTTGAACGGAATCTCGGCGCGCTTCGGACCGCTGAGGACGTCTACCTGGAAAGATTGGCCGGCGGCGACATCTCGACCGCAGCCGAGGAGGCGCGGGCCAGCCTGCTCGGCCAGCCCGGAGTTGACACCGTGACCATTTCGCCCGACAGCACGGTCTGGGTCATCTTCAGCAACGGGCTGGTGGCCGGCATCTGCGAGCGGACATTCGATACCACCGCCGGTCGCGGCCCGGTTGCCGCCCGACGCCGTCCGGACTTCGACCGGCAGCCGGTCGCCATCAGTGGCGGCGTCGTCGCGCCCAGCCCGCGCATCTTCGCTCCCTTTGCTGACGAACTGCTGGGAACCGCGCTTGAAACCTATGATGTCTGGGAGATGTGTCGGGGCTGCTACGCCCTGCGTCAGGCCGAGTTCTGGACCAACACTGCGGTTACGGTTCAGCGCGTCAAGGCCCAATTGCGGGATGCCCGCTCGCTTTTCTTCTGGACCGGGCACGGCTGTCTGGTTTCCCCCTTCCTGGGAGCGCCGCCCTGCGCTGCGCTCCTGACCGGCAGGGGCTACTCGCAGGGTGAGATGGCGGCTGCCATCGCCACCGAGTTTCGCGACGATGCCCGGTCGGGGCCCGCCGGGCCCCGCCTGGCTTTTGCCGCGCACGGCCGTCGGTTCTACCCGGTGATTCTGCCGGAGTTCGTCCGTGCCTACGGCCGGTTCGAGAACTCCGAGCCCTACTGGAAGACAATCGCATACATCGCGGCCTGCTTCAGCGCCTATCAGACCAACCCGGAACTGGAGCAGGCTTTCCACGATGCCGGCGCCGACCTGTTCTGCGGCTACGACTGGGCAGTGCACGACATGTTCGCCAACAACCTGGACACGACCTTCATCGGCGCTCTGGCCGATACCTGCGTGCCGATGGAGGCGCTGGCGCTGCTCGGTAGTGTCACAGACCCTGACCCGGTGATGTGGCGCAATGCGAGCTTCCGGATGAGCGGCGACACGCTGGTGATGCTGCGCCACGTGCTCGACGGCCGGCGCGACGGCAGGCCGTTTCGCGCCGGCGCGGTGGTCGCCACCGCCGGCGGTCAGGCGAACCTGCAGGGAGCGGTCGTGGCCGCGGGCGACTCAGAGCCGAGCTGGCAGGTGACGGTCGCCTGCCCTGCCGGCAGCGGCACTTACGAGATTCAGACTTGCGACGATGCATTCCTCTGCCTGATTGACAACCGCGAGTCGCGGGTGTACTACGCCATCAGGGGTTACGTGGGCGTGGACGGTACCATTGACATTACCCGGTATGACGCCGAGTTGATATCTGGCCGGTACTCCGGGACGCTTGGTTACTGGTCACCCGGGCTGATACCGACCCGGGACCAGCCGACCGCGACCCTGACCATCACTGACGGCCGCATCAAACACACCGGCTGGCGCGTCGGTTCCCGTGTTGCGGGACCGCGTTGATTCGGCTCCGTCACCGCCGCGCGGTCGTGAACGACAGGATGCAGAGGGGCCATGTCTGCTTGCGCACCGGGCCGGCCACGCCAGCGCCAGGCCCTGCTGAACCGCGCCTGCGACAGCCGCAGAATCGAGCCGGGTCGGGCACTTGAACTGCTTGCGGCGCCGCCGAAAGCGGCTACAGTATAGCCCGTGATGAACGCAGACATCCGCCGCGCAGCCGACCCGAGCCGGGCAGGAAGGAGTCCTGTTGCCCAGACGCGGGCCTAGTCCTTTCGCCCTGCTCATCCCCGACCTGCGCGAGGCGCTGGCCGAAGGGGCGGGCGACGAGCTGCGCGAGTTCCTGACCGACACTCACCCGAAGATGGCCGCCGAAGTGCTGGCCGAGCTTGAGCCGGGCGAGATAGTCGCGATGCTGCGCTACGCGCCGCCGCGCGCCCGGGCCGAGGTGTTCAGCCATTTTGACAGCGACGTCCAGCTCGCGCTGCTCGACGAGATGCCGCGCGACGAGCTTGGCCGTCTGCTGTCGGATATGCCGCCCGACGACCGCGTCGACATGCTCAAGCAGGTGCCCGAGGAGAGACGCGAGGCCCTGCTGCCGGCGATGGCTCAGGCCGAGCGCGAAGACGTGCGCCGGCTGCTCTCCTACCCCGAAGGCACGGCCGGCGCGATAATGACCTCGGAGTACGCGACGCTCGCGCCGGACGAGACGGTCGAGAGCGCGCTGGCGCGGCTGCGGCGCGAAGCCCCGGACAAGGAAACGATATACTACTCCTATGTTCTTGACGAGAACCGCCGCCTGCTCGGCTATGTCTCGCTCAAGGACCTGATACTGGCGCGGCCCGAGACGCGGGTGCGCGACGTGATGCGCGACGAGCCGATCGCGGTCCACGCAACCGAGGACCAGGAGAAGGCCGCGCGCACGATCCAGAAGTACGACCTCATCGCGCTGCCCGTGGTCGACGCCGACAACGCGCTGGTCGGCATCATCACCCACGACGACGCCTCCGACGTGCTGACCCAGGAGCAGACCGAGGACGTCGAGAAGCTGATGGGCATCAGCGGCCAGCACGCTTCGTACGTCTACATGAAGACCTCGCCCTTCGGCCACTTCCGCAACCGGGTCGGCTGGATAATCGGCCTCGCCATGCTCGGGCTCGTCTCCGGCTTCATCGTTCACCGTTTCGAGGCGCTGCTCGCGCAGATTGCCCTGCTCGCCACCTTCATGCCGATGCTGGCCGACACCGGCGGCAACACCGGCAGCCAGTCGGCCACGCTCGTCATCCGGGCGCTCGCCCTGGGCGAAATCGCGCCGCGCGACACGCCGCGCGTGCTCCTGCGCGAGCTGGCCACGGCGCTGCTGCTCGCGGTCGTGCTCGGCCTGTTCGCGGTCGGCCGGGTGATGCTTTTCGGCGGCAGCAGCAACCTGCCGCCCGGGGTCACCCCGGTCGGGCTCGGCCTCGCGATCGCCTGCGCGCTCGGGCTGCAGGTCGTCACCGCGACGCTCATCGGCGCACTGCTGCCGCTGGCCGCGGCCCGGCTCAAGCTCGACCCCGCGGTCGTGGCCAGCCCGGCGCTCACCACCATCGTCGACATCACCGGCCTGTTCATCTTCTTCACCACCGCCAAGCTCATGCTCGGGGTCTAGCGCCGGCCGCGCTTGACCGGGCCGCGACCCGGGCCGACAATGGCGCAGGACGACAAAGGAGGAATCTTGCGCTGTCTGACGGTCTTCCTCTGCGCGGGCTGCGCGCTTGCCGGGCCGCTGTTTGACTGGCAGACCACGACCGAACTGCCGCGCGGCTCGTGGCGCCACGCCTGCGCCGCGACCGCGAATCACATCTACTTCCTCGCCGGCGGCGAGGGCCCGCAGGCCGACTGCCACTACGCCCGGTTCAATCCGGACGGCACGATCGGACAATGGGTCGCGACGACGAGCCTGCCCGTGCCGCTGGCGTGGTTCTCGGCCGAGGCAACCGAGGGCCGCGTCTACACCATCGGCGGTTGGAACGCCTCGGGCCTGACCAGCGCCGTGCGCTGTGCGGCAATCGATTCGACCGGCGCGCTCGGGGCGTGGCAGACGACGGCGAGCCTGCCCGTGCCGCTTTACACCCACGGCGGGATTCTGGTCGACTCCTGCATCTACGCCATCGGCGGCGCGACCGGGGTCGGCCAGCCGGTGGTGGCCGACGCGCGCTTCGCGCGCATCCAGCCGGACGGCTCGCTCGGGGCGTGGCAGGCGACCAGCCCGCTGCCCATGGCGAATCGGCTCAACGGCGTGGTATATCACAACGGGTTCATATATTCCATCGGCGGCCGGCCCGACGCTTCGCCGACCGGCGCGGTGTGGTACGCCGCGCGCAACGCCGACGGCACGCTCGGGCCCTGGCAGGCGGCCAACAGCCTGCCGGCCGCGGTCGAAGGCGCGACCTGCTGCGCCATAGACGGCCGGGTGTACGTGGTCAGCGGCCTCACCGCGGCCTGCTGGAGCGCGCCGACAAACCCGGACGGCTCGCTCGGGGCGTGGGCAAGCGAGGCCGGCCTGCCCCAGGCGCGCTGGGCCGCGGACGGGCTGGCGCACGCGGGCCGCATCTACGTGCCCGGCGGCCACCTGTCATCGGGCCAGAGCACGGTGTACTACTCCTCGCCGCTGGTCGGCGTCGCCGAAGGGCCGGCACGGGTGACGCGCCGCCGCGCGCTCTCCGTCGGGGCCGCGGCTGGTGGAGAGCTGTACGATGCGCTCGGCCGCCGGGTGCCGGCCGGCCGGGTCCGCAGCGGGGTCTACTTCATCCCGTCGGCAGGCGGCGGCAGCAAGGCGATACTCGTCCGCTAGTTCCCGGCCGGGCCGGGGTCTACACAATCGTGAGCGAGTGCGATGACGACCGGGAGCTTGTCGCGCAGGCCCGGGCCGGCAGTCTGGGCGCGTTCGACGAGCTGGTGCGCCGCCACGGCCCGGCCCTGTACCGGTTCGCCTGGCGCAACACACACGACGCGGCTGCGGCCGAGGAACTGGCCCAGGAGACTTTCGTGCGGGCCTGGCGCGGGCTGGGCGGGTTTCGCGGCGAGGCGGGCTTTCGCACCTGGCTCTTTCGCATCATCACCAACCTCTGCATCAACCGCGCGCAGCGCGCCCGGCCCGCGGTCGAGCTGCCCGAGACCCTTGCGGCCGACCCCGAACACGAGCCCGATGCGGAGCATCGCGCGCGCCGGCGCGAGGCAGCCGTGACTCAAGCCCTTGCCCGGTTGCCGGCCGACCAGCGGGCCGCAATCCTGCTCTCGGTGTACGAAAACCTGAGCCAGGCCGAGATTGCCGAGGCGATGGGCCGTTCCGTGCCCTCGGTCAACTCGCTGTGCTACCGGGGCCGGCTGGCCCTGCGCGCGCTTCTCGCCCCGGCGCGGGCGGCCGGAATCGTATGACCGCTAGCATCGGGCCGAACCGGGGTCTATACGGACGATGAACAGAGAATGCCGCAGAGTCCGCGCCCGGCTGGTCGAGCTGGCCGACGGCAACCCGGCCGAATCTGTGTCGGCCGAACTCCGGCGCCATCTCGACACCTGCCCGGACTGCGCGCGCGAGCTTGAGACCCTGCGCGAGGAAACCGGGCTGCTGCGCGGGCTGGCCGAGCCGGAGCCGCCTGACGGCCTTGAGGCCGGGATAATGCGCCGCGTGCGCGCGGCAGGGCGGGCCGAGCCGCGACCGCTGGCGCGGCTGGTCCTGGTGCGCGCCGGCGCGGTCGCGCTGTTCGCGCTGGGGCTGCTGCTCGGGGTCGGGGTCGGCCTGGGCCTCACCGGCGACCTGCCGCCTCACTACCCGGCCGGCCGGCCCGGCGCTGGTTCGCCTTCGCGCGCCTTTGCCGCGGAGTTCACCGACTTCAGTGAGGAGATTCCCTGGTGAGCCGGCTCGGCTGGACCGCGCTGATTCTTTCGCTTGGCCTGAACGCCGGCATGCTGGCCGTGGTCGGGGTGAAGGCATACCGCGACTGGCGCCGCTATACGGAATACGCGCGCAACTTCAAGGACGGCCGGGCATCGGTCAAACGCGCATCCCGTATGTACGACGAGTACTATGAGAGCAGGATGGCCATCGGCCGGCGTTTTCCCGGCGGGCGCGAACGGCTGGGTCGGCTCGGGCTCGAGGAGCGGCCGGACAGCCTTGCGGTCGAGCGGGTGCTGGACAGCCTGGCCGCGCGCAGCCGGGCCTTTGACTCGCTGCTGCACGATTTCCTCGGCCGGCTGCTGGCCGAGCGCCGGCCCGACCTCGTCCAGCGCTGGCGCGAGCGCGCGCCGTACGAGCGCGAATCGCTGCGCGTGCAGTTTGAAGCGGCCTGCCGCCGGGCAAGGGAGCGCAGATGAATCGGAAACCTGAACGCCGTGCCCGACGGTGGCTGCCGGTGTTGCTTGCGCTGTCGCTGGCGGGCAACGGCGTGGGGATGGTGCTCTTCGGCATCCGGCAACTGCGTCACTTCTACACGCCGCCGGTGCCGCCCGATGTGCGGACCGCGATCTCCGGGCTGCGGCGGCTTGACCAGCGGGTCCTCGCCGAGCGCTTCCGCTGGCCCCTGGACTCGCTCAAGACCGAAATGGAACTGCTAAAACACGACCTGCAGTATGTGCATCTGAGCGCGTCCGGCGACACGTCCCGCGCGCGCCAGTTGCTCGACCGGCGGGCCGCACTGCAGAAGCAGATCTATCGGCTGATGCTCGAATCGGCCTGGGCCGCGCGCGAACTGCCCGAACCCCGGCGGCGCCGGATGCTCGGCCTCTGGCGCGAAATGACCGGCCTGCCCGAGACCGACTCGGCGCAGGCGCCGGCGCGCGGTTCGGGCATCTGAGCAGCCGGGCCGGCCCTGCGGCAGGCAAGGCCCCGGGATGTGTTGATTCAAGTCGTTGTTTTGCGTATAATTTCCTGACTGGTTGAGGCCTTTTCGCAGCAGGAGCGTCCGGGTGGCGCACGGCTGCGCGGCTCGGGCCGCGCTTTCTGTTTGACGGGCGCCGCGCGGGGACTGGCCGACAAAGGAGCATGCATGGCACGACACAGCTGGATACTGCTGGCGGCGCTGGCCGCGGCGGGCCCGGGCCACGGCAGCGTTGAATCTGTCAAGGCGGGCCGGTGCGGGGCGGACGTGGTGGTCGAGGCGTATCCGCCGAACTCAAGCTACGCGACCGGGCGGCTGACCTGGGTGAGCGGCAACAACTTCGGCAAGTACAGCGGGCCGCTGGAGTTCGGGATGAGCGCCACCGGCACGCACCGGGGCTGGGCGAAGTTTGACCTGTCGGGCCTGCCCGACGGCATCCAGGTGACCGAGGTCGTGCTGGCGTATCACTGCTACTACCGCTATTCGAGCCGGCCGAGCACGGCGGTGCGGGTCGTCACCGCCGACCCGATCAGCACTTCGGCGCAATCACTGTGGGACAATTTCAGCGCGGGCCCCGTGGCGGCCGATTCGGTGACCCACGATACGGGCTGGGTGTACCGGACCCTGAACGGCCACGGCATCGCCGCGGTGCAGTCCGGCCTTTCGCGCGACTGGGTCGCTTTCGGGCTGGAGGAAGCCAACGGCCTGCTCAATCACGGCGGCCGGGCCGATGCCTACTCGTCGACCCTGCGGCCGGTGCTGATGATCGGGTTCACCGCGGACATGGACATGGCCGTGACCGGGTGCGGGCCGCTTTCCTACCCGCTGGTCGAAGGCTCGGTCGAGACGCTGTTCGTTGACGTGGCCAATGTCGGCGCGAACACGGTGAGCGGGGCGCGGCTGTACATGGTGGCCGATTCGGTGCCGGCCGACTCGGCAATTCTGCCCGCGATGGCGCCGGGCACGCAGTTGCGCCGGCTGTTCGCGGTCACCCCCGCGCGGTCGGACGGGGCCCGGGCCGAGTACTGGTTCTTCGTGATGCATCCGGGCGACGCCAATGCCGCAAACGACGCCGGGTCGTATGACGACTGGGTGTTCAGCCGGGGCACCTGGTGGGCCGAGGGCTTTGACCGGAGCGCGGGTTTCCCGCCCTCGGGCTGGGCCGTGGCCAATGCCGACGGCGGGCTGTACACGTGGGGCGGCGGCACGCGCGCGACCGCGCACGCCGGGCCGAATCACGGCCGCTGCCCCAACGAGACGAACCTGCGCACCGACGACTGGCTGGTTTCGCCGCCCCAGTTCATCACCGCGGGTTTCCAGGATTCGCTGGGCCTTTTCTTGCGCGCGAGCGGTTCGACGCCGGACACGCTGCAGGTGTGGGTGATGAACGGGCCGAGCCCGGCCGACACGGCGGCGCGCCTCGCGACCGTGATCGTGAACTCCACGGGCTATGCCGAGCGCCGGTTCGGACTGCACGCTTATGCCGGCCAGAGCATCCGCATCGGGCTGCGCCGCCAGAGCCGGAGCGCGAGTTCGGTGATGGTTGACGACGTGTCGCTGCTGCGGCGGCCGCGGATTGACGCGGCGGCCGAGGCCGTGATTGCGCCCGGCCCGAGCCTGCGCCTGCCCGTGGTCGAGCGGCCGGCCGTGCGCGTGCGCAACCTCGGCGTGGCCGAGGCGAGCGTGAGCGTGCGGGTGATCATCCGGCGCGGCGGGGCCGTGGTCTACGACACGGTCGAGACCGGCATCGTTGTCGGGCCGGGCGACACGCTCACCCGGATTCTGACCCGGGCCTGGACAACGCCGGACACCGGACGCTACACGGTCACGGCCAACGTCGGCCTCGCCGGTGACGGCTGCCGGTGGAACGACACGGCCTGTGCCGCGGTCGCGGTCCTGCCCGCGGCATCCGGCGTCTGGACCGAGCTGGCGAGCCTGCCCCTGACCCCGTCGGGCAAGCAGGCCAGGGACGGGGCCTGGCTGGCCTACCTTGCCGGGCCGGACCGGGTGTACGCGGCCAAGGGCAACAAGACCGGCGATTTCTACGCCTGGGACCCGGGCAGCGGAACCTGGCTCGAGCGCGCGTCGTGGCCGGCCGGCACGGAGATGAAAGCGCCGGGCAAGGGCGCGGCCGGGGCCGGCGACGGCGGCAACCGGGTGTACGCAGTGAAGGGCAACAACTCTCTCGGGTTCTGGTGCTTCGAGGCCGCGACCAACGCCTGGCGCCAGCTCTCCGACGTGCCGGCCGGCGCGTCGAACAAGCGGGTGAAGGGCGGCGGCGGCCTTGTCTGGGCCGAGAAGGACGGCCGCGAGTACGTCTACCTGCTCAAGGGCCAGGGCTGCGAGTTCTTCCGCTACGACGTGGCCGCGGACTCGTGGGGCGCGCTGCCCGACGCGCCGCGCGGCGCCCTGCCCAAGTGGAACCCGGGCTCGTGGCTGGTTGCGGACGGCCGCGGCGGCATCCTCGCCCACAAGTCCAGGATCAGCGAACTGTGGCGCTTTGACCTCGGCGCCGGGGCGTGGTCAGGCGCGGCCGCGCCGGGCATTCCCGACTACAGCCTGCTGACCGGCAAACGCAGGAAGGCAAAGGACGGCTCGGCCGGCGTGTGCGCCGGCGGAATGCTCTACGCGCTCAAAGGCGGCAACACGCAGGAGTTCTGGCAGCTTGACCTCGCGCGCAACCTGTGGGCCGAGCTGGACACGATTCCCGCGCTGGGCAGCGCCGGGTCGAAAAAGCGCGTGAAAAGCGGCGGCGACCTCGAAACCGACGGCCGGCGCCTGTACGCGCTCAAGGGCGGCAAACCCAACGAGGCCTGGGCCTGGGGACCGCTGGGCCTGGCC
>CBFGIY010000053.1:0-17572 GCA_965648935.1 Caldifarciminota bacterium | reverse complement strand
GAGGAACACGTCGACGCCCTCGGGCGTGGTCGGCATGTTGGCGCCCTCGGCGACGCACATGCAGCCGTTGCGAACCAGCGTCTCGGCGTCCTTCTGGTCGATCTCGTTCTGGGTCGCCGAGGGGAAGGCGATGTCGCACTTGACGTCCCAGGGGCGGGCGCCCTCGTAGTACTTGCAGTCGTGTTCCTTGGCGTACTCCTTGATCCGGCCGCGGCGCACGTTCTTGAGCTCCATGACGTACTTGAGCTTCTTCTCGTTGATGCCGGCCAGGTCGCAGATGGAGCCGTGCGAGTCGGAGAGCGAGACCACCTTGGCGCCGCGCTCGAGCAGCTTCTCGACCGTGTACTGGGCCACGTTCCCGGAGCCGGAGACGGCGCAGACCTTCCCCTCGAGGGACTGGTTGCGGGTCTTGAGCATCTCCTCGACGAAGTAGACGCAGCCGTAGCCGGTCGCCTCGGGGCGGATCAGGGAGCCGCCCCAGGCGAGCCCCTTGCCGGTGAGCACGCCGGTGAACTCGTTGGCGAGCCGCTTGTACTGGCCGAAGAGGTAGCCGATTTCCCGGCCGCCGACCCCGATGTCGCCGGCCGGCACGTCGGTATCCGGCCCGATGTGACGGAACAGCTCGGTCATGAAGCTCTGGCAGAACCGCATCACCTCGTTGTCGGACTTGCCTCTCGGGTCGAAGTCGGAACCGCCCTTGCCGCCGCCCATCGGCAGCGTCGTGAGCGCGTTCTTGAACACCTGCTCGAAGGCAAGGAACTTCAGCGTTCCCAGCGTGACCGACTGGTGGAAACGCAGCCCGCCCTTGTAGGGACCGATCGCCGAGTTCATCTGCACCCGGAACCCGCGGTTGATCTGCACCTCGCCCTTATCGTCGACCCAGGGCACGCGGAAGATGACAACCCGCTCCGGCTCGGCGATGCGCTCGAGTATCTTGTGCTGCCGGTACTTCGGGTGCGCCTCGATGTACGGCATCAGCGACTCGGCAACCTCGTGCACCGCCTGGTGGAACTCGCTTTCGCCCGGGTTCCGTGCGACGATGCTCTCCATGAACGCGCTGACTGCGTCAGACATTCTGTCCTCCTGTCAGGATGCTCGCGGACATTGATTGTGCTGCAGAGCAGAACTCCGATTTACCTGCACGGTGCGGCCCGTCGGCCGCGCTCCGCATTATAGCGTCAGCCGCACCGCGGTCAACCCCGGGCAGCCGGCCTGCGCCGGCTTGACTTGCCGGCCCGGCGGTCGATACTTCGCCATGCCTCCCAGAATCGAGAACGAAGACCGCATCCGGCGCATCCTGAAATCGGCCCTGGCCTTTGCGCGCGGCCGGGTCGAGTACGCCGACCTCCTGTATGAACGCGCGGTCCGAATCGAGGTCCAGCAGCTGCCCGACCGGCTCGTGCCCAAACCATTCAACGCCCGGTCCCGGGTCCAGCTCCGCCTTCTACACAAGGGCCGCAAGGCCGAAGTCAAGGTCGGCGCGCTGGACCCCGTCCTGCTCAAGCAGTCAATCGAAGCCGGTGTCCGGCTCCTCAAGGCCTCGCCGGTACCCGAACGCCCGATCCGGCTCGCCCCGATACCTAATCCGAAGAAGCAGCACTACGGCCTGCGCGCTCCCAGGACATTTCCCGCGGCTGCGGTCTTTGAGGCGCTCGGCACGGGCATCGCCGCGCTCGCGCGTCGGGCCGAGAAGCGCCGGCCCGGCATCGAGGTCAAGCCCGAGTACTGGTTCTTTTCCCAGCGCGAAGAGAAGGCCGTCGCCGACACCGCCGGTGTATTCAAGACCCAGGTCCTGCCCCGGACATTCCTCCAGCTCGTGACGCGGGTCAAAGGACAGGACGGCCGAATGACCCAGACCCGCGCCCGGCTCGGCGACGTCAAACCCTACGACTACGTAGTCAGGCGTAACCGACAGGGACGGCTCGCTCTGACCCCGGCCGTCGCCCGCCATCTCGCCGAATGGATCAACCGCACAGTCGAACTGCAGGACGCCATCACCCTCTCGGTCGACGAAATCCGACGAATGACCCATCTCGTGCTCCACTACACCACCGCCGGCGTGTTCGTCCACGAAGCGCTTGGCCACAACTTCGAGGCCGACATCGCCAAGGCCGGCTCCTCGGGCATCATCGATGCGGACGGCAGACCGCGCGGCGAGGTCGCCTGCGCCGATGTCGATATCCTCGACGGTCCGCTCGACGGCGATTACACCAGCGGCTTCGGGACCGAGTTCATCGACGACGAGGGTGTCGAAGTGCAGACGAAACTCCTCGCTGAGCGCGGCCGCGCGGTCGGGATGATTCACAACCGCGAAACCGCGGCCTACTTCGGTCAGCAGCCCAACGGCGGCGCCTTCTCCGAATCAGGCGATATCCGCATACCCCGGATGTCAAACACCTACATCCGCCCCGCCACGCGTGATAACTGGCATCGCTCGCTCGACCGGCTCATCGCCGACGTCACGCACGGCATCCTGCTGGTCGGCACCAGCGGCGGCGCAGTATCCAAGGACGGCATGTCATCCTCGGTTCAGGTCGGTTACCTTGTCGAAAACGGCAAGGTTACGCGTACGGTCCGGCCCGCCAACTTCGCGGCCCGGACCCTGCACGCCCTGCGCTATGTCGACGGCTTCGCCGGCCCGGTCGAAATCGCCGATGTCGGATTCTGCGGCAAGGGCCAGACCCGCTATGTCGGCGACGGCGCTCCGACCTGGACCCGCATCCGCAACAACGAAAACATCAGCCTGTCCGTGCAGGGGTAAAAGATGAACATCGAGAAGTTCGCCGAATCCGCGCTCAAAGTCGCCGCCCGGCTGCGCCTCGACGACATCGAGCTGCTGCTGCGCGAGTCCCGGACCCTGAGCGCGCGCATCGAGAACCGCGACATCACGCTCGAGATGGAACAGGGCATCTTCACCGCGGCGGTCCGGGCTCTCAAGCGCGGCCGCATCGGCTATGTGCCGCTGGCCGAGCCCGACCCTGACCTGCTCGCCGACGGCATCCGCGCCGCTCTGGCACGCGCGCAGCCGGCGCCGTTTTCCGCTTTCGCCCGCGTCGACGGTGCCGGCCGCGAACTGAGGGCTTTCGACCCGGCCGTGGCCCGATTCGCCGAAGACCCGGCTCGGGTCAAGGCCATCGCGCAGGAACTCGTCAGGCTTGCCTGGGACACAGGAAGGGTCGACACGCTCGAGGGCGGCATCCAGTTGTCGGTAGAGAAACGCTTGTTCGCCACGCTGCACGGCCACGCCATGGTGTCGGCCGAACGCACTTCCGCGTCGGTGTTCGCCGACGTCGGCTCGAAGGACTTCGACTACTTGTCGGGCGGCGCACTGCCCGATTTCGAAGCGATGCAGTCGCTTGGCGCCCGCGTCGCGCTCGGCCTGCCTGCGGCCAGCTCGACGCCCGAAGCCGAGGGCGTGCGGGGCAAGACCGTGCCCGTCATCCTCCATCCCTTCTTCGTTCACGACCTCATCGCGCGGCTCGTCGCCGAACACCTCTATGCCTCGACCCGCCAGGACGGCATGTCCCGCTACGCAGTCGGCGAGCGCGTCGCCTCGCCTCTGGTGACGCTCGTCGACGACCGGACTGCCGACTACGGCTCCAGCACCTTCCCGGTCGACGATGAAGGCACGCCTTCACGCCGCACCGTCGTCATCGAAGACGGCGTGCTCAGAACATTTCTCTACGACCGCGCATCGGCCGCGCGCGAGGGTGTGGAGTCGACCGGCAACGGGCGGCGCCGACCCGTGCTCATCGAAGAGCCGCACGAGGCGCCGGTTCGCTGCGGGCTGAACGATGTGTCGATCGCGCCGGGTCAGAAGCCGCTCGCAGAGATGGTGGCCTCAGTCAAGCGCGGCCTCGTGGTCAAGTCCCTGCTTGGCTTTCACACCGCCAACAAGACAACCGGCGACTTCGCCAACACCCTCTACCACGGCCGCGTGGTCCGCGACGGATCCGAAACCGCGCTGCCCGAACCCGGGGTCTGGTCGGTCAAGGGCAACGCGCTGGACTGCCTCAAAGCTGTTACCGCGGTGAGCCGCGAAACCATCGCCACCGGCTCGGGCAGCCTGCCGTGGCTGCTCACCGAACTGGCGGTCGGCTAGTCGATTCGGTCCGGGGTCAGCCAGCCCTGCGCGAAAGGGAAAACTGAAATCAGATGTTGAGCCAGCGCACCTGACGCAGTTGCGCCAGTATCTCGATCCAGGTCTTGAAAAACAGCAGCTCGCGCGCCATCCACGACCGCATCACCGCCTGTGAGAACGCCGGATTGGAGCGTCCGACCAGGTTCAGGGCCACCCGCAGCAGCACATGGCCTGCCGCATAGGCGTAGACGAACCCGGCCAGCAGGGCGAGAAGGTAGTTGAACGCCCCGAACCCGAACGCCACGACCCGATTGAGCAATGCCGCGAGCAACAGGCTGACGACGAAGAAAAGCACGAACAGCGTGATGTAGACCGCCAGCCCCTGCACCCGCACCAACTGGGACAAGGGCCGGTACAGCGCGTTCGTGCCGACCAGCGCCGCAACGAGGAGGCCGGTCTCGTACAGCACGCGCGAGAAGTCGCGCACGCCGCGCAGGAACTGCACCGCCGTCCCGGTCGCCAGCAGGCCGATGCAGGCCCAGTCCAGCGGTGTATAGTGCAGCACCATCGGCCGCGCCGCGTCCGGCCCCGGACTAATCGGTACTGCCGGGCAGCGGTCGGCGGAAGAAGAGCACCGCGCGGGTGATGATGCCGGTCTGCTCGCTGCCCGCGACCGCGGTCACCAGTTCCCAGCCTTCGGCCCCAAGCGTGTTCACGTAATCGACCACGCCCTCCATCGTCGTGCGAGGCTTCTTCTCGCCCGGCACGTCAACGCCCCACCGCGCCATTTTCAGAATCGGGCTGATGTTGATATCAATCTGCTGAAACCGGTACTCCCATCTGGTCACTGTCGGGCTCCTTTCGGTTCAATGGCGAATCGTAGCCTGCCCTCGTGTCCAGTCAAGCTGTCCGCGATTGACAGCGATACGCCGCCGCGCCAGTATTGCAGTCGTGGATGACTCACAAGCCATCGCGCGACTCGCACGGCCCTGGCTTTCCGCGCTGGCCGATATCGCCAGCGCGCTTGTCGCTCGCGGCTGGGCCGAGGCCAATGCCGGCAACTTCTCGCTGCGCATCCCCCTTCGCGGCAGACCGGGCGGACACGAAGTGGTGTTGCCGGCACCGGCGCCAGAGCTGGTCGGTCAATGCCTGTTGGTGAAACGAGCCGGTGCCCGGATGCGCGCCATCGCGCGCGAACCCGCGGGCGCCCTGTGCGCTGTCTCCATCGACAGCTCGCGCAAGGCCCGCGTGCTCCATGGTCCGGCATCCTCGGAGCTGACCGCACACATCCTGGCGCACGACACCCTCGCGCGCCATCGCCCGGATGATCGCGTGATCCTGCACACCCACCCCACGAGCATCACCGCGCTCTCGATCGGAGCCGCTCACCGGAACCTGCCCGGCCTGCTCGTGCGGATGCACACCGAGGCGCCCATCGTGCTGCAGGACGCCCTCACCGCCCTGCCGTTCTATGCGCCCGGCAGCCTCACGCTCGCCCGCGCCACGGCCCGCGCCCTCGCACGCCGCCGCGCGGTAATCTGGTACGGTCACGGCATCGCCGTCTCAGCGCCTGCCCTCGGCGCCGCTCTCGACTTGATTGAGGTCGCCGAGAAGTGTGCGACAATCGCGCTGCTGGCCCGTGCCACGCCCGGCAACCGGGTCGGCCTCTCGGCAACTCAGCGCCGGGCAGTGCGCCGCGCCTTCGGCCTCAGGCCATGAGACCGGACCGCACTCGCGGCCCTGCCCGCCGCACCGGCCCGTCGCTCGAGGGTCGGGTCGAACCTGACGGCATTGAAACTTACTACGAGGTTCGCTCGCGCGACTCAAGCCTGCCGCCCTCGGAATTTGCCCGGTTGCCGCGCCGCCCGGTTCACGTCGTGCTGGACAATCTGAGAAGCGCTTTCAACGTCGGTTCGATCTTCCGCCTCGCCGATGCGGTGCGCGCCGCCGAGATCGTCACCTGCGGTTACACAGCTCACCCGCCCCACCACAAGCTTGAGCAGACCGCGCTCGGCACGACCGCGTCGGTGCCCAGCCGCCACGTTGCCGAAACCGCCGCAGCCATCGCCGAACTGCGGATTGCGGGCTGCCACATCGTTGCGGTCGAAACAGCACAGGGCGCACTGCCGCATCATCTGTTCGAACCTCGATTCCCCCTGGTGCTGGTCTTCGGCAACGAGGCGCTCGGCGTCTCGCGCCCGGCGCTCGAGCTGTGTGATTCAGTCGTGGAGCTGCCGGTATTCGGCTACAAGAACTCGGTCAACGTCGCGACCGCAGCCGCGGTCGTGCTGTACGAAGTCGCGCGCCGCGCCGGCTGGCTCGACTCCCCGCCCGAGCGGGTCTAGCCCGTCGCCTCACCGCAGCACCACAAAACGGACCGGCTGGCTCAGTTCGCCGCCGGCCTGCACCGCGAGACGGTGCCGCCCCGGCTCAAGCTCCCAGAACACCGGTTCGTCGGCACGGGCCCGAGCCAGTACCCGGCCATCAAGATACCAGGTCAGCTCGGTGTCGGGCAGCGGAACCGCCGCCCTCAACCTCACGGCCTGGACTGACCGGCACACGTCCGGGTCGATCTTGAAAACGTCACCGTCATCCGGGAAGAGCACCGCGGGCCGGCCCGCCGCTTCGGCATCTCCTGCCTCACCATCTTCCTCCCCTCCCCAATGGCCTGCCCCTGGTTCCGACTCGACATCCGCCAGCCACGCACGCAGTTCGGGCGGCGGCACCATGACTGCCTTCTCGGCGCGTGCCCACTCCGGTGTCGAAACGCCCGCGCGCCTTCCTGTCCTCCGGTCAGAAACGACCACTCGGTGCATCGAGCAGGTCTCGCGCGGCTCGCTGCCAGCGGCGAAAAGCTCCTCGACATCGGCCGGGCAGGCCGGCACGGGTCGATGTCCGCTCACCGGACAGACCCGGACGCGCCTGACCCCTTCAGGTTCGGCCATTCGCGCCGGTTCGGTCGCGTGCAAGCTCAACATCACGTCACGCAGCAGCGGCCCGGCTCCGGTCACGCCGGTCGCGCCTCTCATCGGCGTGCCATTGAAGTTTCCCACCCAGACACCGACGACAAACTGATCGGTATAGCCGATCGCCCAGTTATCGCGGCAGTCCTTGGAAGTGCCGGTCTTGACGGCGCAGTCAAAGGGCAGGGCAAGGCACGAGAACTGGCCGAACGCGCCGGTGCGCGCGCCGTCGTCCCGCAGAATGTCGGTCACGAGGTACGCTCCGGCCGGGCTCAGTGCGCGTCGCCGCTCTGCCGTGTCCGGGCCGGCCAGCCAGCGTGCGGGCGAGAAACAGCCGCAGTTCGCCAGCATCCGGTAGGCATTGACCAGCTCGAGCAACGTGACCTCACCCGTGCCCAACACCAAGGCGCGACCGTAGTGCGTGGCCGACCGGTCGAGACTGGAAAAACCGGAGGCTCGCAGCAGCCCGAGCAGCGCCTCGACCCCGTACTGGTCGGCGAGCCGCACCGCCGGTATGTTGTATGAACAGGCCAGCGCGGTGCGGGCGCTGACCAGCCCCCGGAACTCGCGGTCGCAGTTGCGCGGCGCGTAGTCGCCGCCCGGCTCGGCGAAGTGATGCGGCACGTCAAGAAGCGCCGTCGCCGGGCCGGCACCGTGCTCGAAAGCCAGCGCGTACACAAACGGCTTGAGCGCCGAACCGGGCTGGCGCCGGGCCAGCGCCGCGTTGACCTGGCCGCCGTCAGCGGCCAGGTAGTCGCGCGAGCCGACCATCGCCAGGATATCGCCGCCGCGGCGGTCAAGCACAACGACGGCGCCGTTCGTGGCATTGCAGGGAGCCAGCCGGACAAGCTGCCCTTCGAGCAGCGCCTCACAGGTCGCCTGTATCCGCCAGTCCAGTGTCGTCTGCAGTGCCCTGAGTGACTTGCGCTCTTCCCGGGTTGCCCGCGTCACGACCGCATCGGTGAAATGCGGCGCGCGAAAACGCCGCGACCGAGGGGCCAGTACGATGCTTTCGGCCAGAGCCGCCGCGAGTTGCTCTTCACTGATGAACTGCCGATCGCGCAGCTTTGCCAGAATCCAGCGCTGCCGGCGCCGCCCCGCCGCAGGCTGACGCAGAGGGTCATACCCGACAGGAGAACGCGGAATCGCGGCGAGCAGGCAGGATTGGGCCAGCGACAGCTCGGACGGCGGCCGGTCAAAGTACAGACGCGCCGCAGCCCCGACCCCATAGGCCTGGTTGCCGAAACAGACCCGGTTCAGATAGGCTTCCAGTATCTCGTCCTTGCTCAGGTGCAGTTCGAGACGCAGGGCCAGCGCGGCCTCGGCAAGCTTCGCCGGTAATGTGCGCCGCCGCGCGCCGGCCAGGTTGCGAGCCAGTTGCTGGGTGATGGTCGAACCGCCGGCCACGACCCGGCCCCGGCGCAGATTCAGGACAACCGATCGCGCCACGGCAACCGGGTCTATGCCGAAATGACTGCGAAATCTGTGGTCCTCGGCCGCGATGACTGCCGGGCCGAGCCACGGCCCGGTTTCTCCAAGCGGAGTCCAGTAAGCGGTGCCATGCCTCGAGCTTGGTATCTCACGCAGCACGATTCCGTTCCGATCGGTGATGACCAGTGTGGCCAGCCGGTCGCCGCGCAGGAAATCGCGCGGCACCGGCCGCAACAGAAACGACAGCACAACCGCCGGCCCGGCCAGCAGGACCAGCGCCGCTGCTACTTCACGTCGACCCATTGCTGACCGGTCCGGCCCCAGACCTCGGGCGTGTACATCTCCTCGCAGCGGGTCGCCGGCATCAGGAATCGACCGGCCGTCTGCGCCCGCACCAGGTAGGTACGCGTGTACGACCCTCGACTGAGATAGGTAGCGAAGAGCAGGTATCGGTCCGCGCGCAGCTGTTCGAGGTCAAAGCCGCCCCACCAGCCGCCGCTGTCCTTGCGCCGCGCCGCAGCCAGCTTCTCCTCGCTCAGCCGGCTCTCGGTTTCGAAAGAAGTGTTGACGATTTCGAACCCGGCCGGCAGCGGGTCATCCACGACCACGAACATCCGGTCCTGAGCGGTGGTGATACGCAGGGTCACTGAGTAGAGCTCGCCCCGCTTGAAACCAGCCCCCCTGCCGGCGACCGGCCGGACTGTCTTCTCCACGCCGAAACCGTTGTCGACTGATGCGGGGTCGGCGCGACGGCAGTAGCTCAGCCGCAGACCATAGTACAGCCGGCCCGCGCCCGTTCTCTCCACGGTGACTGATTGCCGTACGCCGCGCTTGAGCGCGTCAACCTGCACCACCCGGCGCTGCGTCGCAAGCGTCCGCCCGGCGAGCGCCGCCTCGAGAATGGCCCGGCCTTCGAGGCGCACGGTCGCGCGCAGTTCCGGCCGCACCGACTCGTAACGCCGGTAGAATGTCGCCAGCGCGTCAAACACCGCGGAGTTCTCCTGTGTCGTACGCCAGCGCCCGGATTTGCGCTCGATGACCAGCCAGCGTACGACATTGTCGGCCAGCTCGTATCGGCCGCGTGCCTCAAGCAGGGCCTGCAGAACCAGCGCGGTCGTGCGCACGTTCGAATGGAACAGCCAGCCGCCCTGGCTCGCCTCCTCGTAGTGCGCGGTCGTCGGCGCGACCTTCACCAGATTGTCCAGTTCACCGGCAACGCCGACCTTGAGTTTCTCATCACCGACCAGTACCGCCGTCTTGAGCAGCAGTGCCCGGCCATACACCGACATCTGCTCCCGGCGCTCGGCCAGCGCGGCCAGGTCTGACAACGGCCTCGCTCCAGCCAGAGCCAGTCCGTAAACAGCCAGTGCCCGCGTGGTCAGCCGCTCGTCGGCAGAGTAGGGCCAGCGGTCCGGAGTGTCGCGGCCGGCAAGCCAGCCGCCCAGGTAGCTGACCGCGCGGTCCAGCATTCTTCGGTCGACCGCGAAACCGGCCTGCCGCGCCTCGGCCAGCACCGCGACGCAGTAGGCTGTCAGCCACGGCGAAGCCTGTTCCTTGGGGTCGGCCCAGAACCCGAACCCGCCCGAGTGTTGCTGATATCGCGGAACCAGTGCCAGTTCGGCATTGACAAAATCGCGCAGTGCCTTGCCGCGCAGCTCGGAGAGCGCAAAGTCGTTGATGATCGCTTCGCCTTTGATGAACGGCAACACCTTGGATAGCCGCTGCTCCAGGCAGTCGTACGGATAGGTCCGCAGCCACTCCAGCCCGCGCTCAAGCCCGGCCAGCCCGGACGACGCGAGCGTCACCTCCAGCCCGCCGACGCCGGCAAGCGCATCGGCCGGCACCTCGACCCAGTGCTGCGCTCCGACCGAGTCGGTGTTCTCGTATATGGCGTAGGCCTCGGTCGGCACCGGCGCGCGCACCGGCAGCTCGAGTTTGAGCCCGTCGCGTTCAGCCCCGGCCTCGGCTGTGAACTCGAACCCGGCCCGGTCCCCGCCCGTGCAGCGGAAGCGGAACAGCACTTCGGCCGCGCGATTCGGCGACACGACGACGGCCTTGCGCGCCTCCCCGACCAGTTCCAAGTTCTTTCCCGCCGCTACGCGCACGGTAACGCTCTGCTCCTGTTCGGTGCGGTTGTGCACGGTCACGCCGCCGTCAAACTCATCTTCGGGCCTCAAGAACCGGGGTAGCGACGGCGCTATGAGCAGTGGCTGATTGGAACGGAACTGGGTGTCGGCCGAGCCGAACCGGTCGGCTGTGCTGGCCACGGCCATCACCTGCCATTGCGTCAGATTGTCAGGCAGGTCAAACTCGACTCGCGCCCTTCCGGCCTCATCGGTCATCACTGCTGGCAGCCACAGCGCGGTTTCAAGGAACTTCTGCCGGTACGCAAACTCGTAGCCGTCCCGCTTCGGCGCACCGGCTATCAACCCGTCACCAGCCTGGGCCTCGCCCTTCTCGCCGTAGTTGCGCTGGCCGATGACGTGCAGGCGCGACTCCGCGGTCGCGACCGACAAGGGTCGGCGCGAGTAGAACACACCGAACGGGTCCGGTGTCGCAAACCCGGTCAGCTTCAGCACCCCGAGGTCCACGACCGCCACGGTGACCTCGGCGCGCCGGCCCGGCCTCTCGGCGTCCTTCACCGCAAGCTCAAGCCTCACCCGGCCGCCCGGCCGGTACTCGGCCCGGTCCGGCGCGATGCTGACGCGCAGCCGTTTCAGGTCGGGCGAAACCGGCAGTTCGACATAGCCGACCTTGATGCCCGGCTTGCCCAGGTCGTCACCTTGTTCCGAGAACTCGTTCTGCGCTGTCCTGCCCTTGACCAGCACCACAGACACGAAGACGTTGGGCAGGTACTCCGGCTTGATCGGAACTGCAATCGCTCCAGCCGTGCCGTCGAGCCGGGTGATGAAGTGGTCGATGACGTTCTCGCGCTCGATTGTCACCAGCGCACGCACCCCGGCCCACGGCGACTGCACCATTATCCGCGCGGTGTCGCCCGGCGCGTACGACTCCCGGTCGCGCCGCAGCTCGACCATGTCGTCGTCGCGCTGCATCCAGGCCGCTTCGCCCGAGCCGCTGGCCCAGAACTGAGTCTCGGTCCGCGCCGGCCTGCGTTTGCGGTCCTGCGCCTCGAGGCGCAGGACATAGCTGCCCGGCTTGTCCGGCCGGTATTCGGTGCGCACCGGCTCTGCTGCGCTGCGCACTTTGAAGGTCTTGACCCTCACGTCCCGGTAATCATTGACCCAGGACCAGCGCCCGCCGGTGCCGGCCTTGCGCACTGTCTTCCACTCCCGGCGCAGAACGGTGGCGCTGATGACCGTGCCGGCAAGGTGCTTGCCTTCGGGGTCGACCACGACCACATCAAACCCGATCGGCTCGCCCGCAGCAACGAAGCTGCGCGCGGCCCTGACCCCGATGTGCGCGTCGCTCGAATGCACCAGCCAGGAACCACGGCCCGCGCCGGTGCGCTCGTTGGCCGAGGCCACCTCGGCCTCGACTGTGGCGACGAACGTGCCGACCGGCCGCTCGCGCTTAAGCCTTGCGCGCACCGGCAGCCTGCCATACGCGTCCAGCTTGCCCGAACCCGAGGCCACGCGCGGCGGCCCGTCAAGTCGGTCCGGCTCTCCGCCGCCAAAGGTGTACTCGCCAAACCCGGGCGGCACAAAGCCAGTGCGGGTGAGGTCAACATACCAGTTCGCCCGGTCCCCGGCCATCGGCGCCCCGAACAGGTACTCGCCCCGAACCGTGACGGCCAGCTCGTCGCCGACGTAGTAGCGTTCCCTGCCCGCCTCGACCTTCACTTCAAACTCAGCCGGCCGGTACGATTCCACGCGGAACGACGCGTAGAAGGTGCGATCGGCCAGGTCGTAGCGCACCGAATAGTAGCCGGTCGGCGCATCCTCGGGCAGGCTCACGCTGAAATCGAAACTGCCGTTCGCCGACAGCCGCAGCGGCGCGGATACCAGCTCCTCGTCACGCGAATCACGCACCTCAAGCCGTCCGTCGCGCTGTCCCGGCACAACCCAGTTGCCCATTTTCTTGTGGCGGACGATGCCTTTCAGCCTCACGGTGTCGCCGCCCTTGTACAGGCCCTTGTCCGTGAAGATGAACCCGCGCGGCTCGGCCGGGTCCGGGTTCCAGTCGTAGGGAATCCCGAATTCGTACGGCTCGATGCCTGTGCCCCAGTCCGAATGCACGAATGCTGCCGCCGCCTCGTCCCCGGCAAACAGCCACAGACGCGGGTTGTCCCACTCGTATCGCCGCGGCGCGCCGACCGCGTCCCACCCGGGCAGAGCAACCGTACCGTCGTCCCGGGTCCGGCCGGTCCAGACCACGCGATTGGCATCATCCCGCACCTGCACCGGCAGGTTCGGCACCGGCGCCGCATCATCGAGCCGGGTCACCAGTCCAAGCCCGCGCTCGGGCGCGAACTTCGCGGTGATGCCGTACGGCGTCACCTGCAGCAATGCCCGACGATACCGGCTGCCCCTTTCCGGCTCATACGTCGCGTCCAGCTCGCAGACAACGGTGCCCTTGCCCCCGACCAGCCCGCGTCCCACATCCAGCGGCAGAACCGCACGCTTGTTGCGCTTGACTTCGGGCCGCCACAGCCGCTCCAAAGTATAGAACCCGGGCCGCTCGAACGGCTTGGGATCACGCTGCTCGTCGTCGTGATAACTGTAGTCGTGAACCGCGCGCCAGTACGGCACCACCTCAGAGGCCCGAAGCGCGCGCATCCGCACCTTCAGGCTGTCGGTGTTGACCATCGTCACCGGCACGTACGGCTTGCCCTCGCTCTCGACGATGCCCGGCCCGGTCGGCATTGAGAAGTACGGGCGGTACGACACGGTCCGCAACTTCAGCCGCTGGCCCCGGCCCAGCCGGTTGCCGAACTTGTCGGTCAACCAGCGCGACAGCCTAACCTCGTACTCGGTCTCCGGCGAAAACGGCAGGGACAGCGCCACCTCGGCCGAGGCCCACGTGTAGCTCGTGTACTCGGCCGGAATCCTGACCGGCGGCCGGAACTCGATGTGCCGGACCACATTCGCGACTGGCACGGGGTTCGAAAACACGAGCACGACCGCATCCTCGGGCTGTTGTCGCGCCGCGCTGGTGATGCCTTCCAGCCGCATCCGGTTGAACGTGCGAAAGACGACCGTGTCCCCTCTCGCCTTGCCCAGGTTGCCCGCGGCCGCGAGCAGTCCCTCAGCAAGGATGAGCTTGTACTCCGACTCGATTGCCAGCCTGCGGCGCGGTTCGACAACCAGCACTCGTTGCGGCTCCGAATCGTCATACCACCAGCCTTCGGGCTTCTCGCCCTTGCGTAGCGAGCGCACCCGCAAGGCAGCGTCCAGCCCGCCCGGACCGCGCAGCCTGATGCCGCGTGCGGCCCGCTTCGGGTCCATCGGCAGGCTGAATGAGAGGTAAATCGGCTGGTTCAGCCCGACGAAGCTCGACTGCTGGTAGGGCGATGAGCTGTGCAGCCGGGGCCGTTCGGTCTCGAACTCGAAACGATAGTCGGCCTTGAGCATCGCGCCCTCGAGCGCGCGCACCCCGCGCGGGATGCGCACGGTGTAGCGCGTCGCCGGCACAAACCCGCTATCCGGTGCGAACACGACCGTGCGGTCACCCAGCCACCGACACCGGCCCGCAACGTCGGGTTCCAGGAGCAGCGGGAAATCAGAGGACTCTGCCGGCTCGCCCAGCGCGACCATCGGTGCGTCAAACACGACCGTGACCTCGGTCACGCCTTGCTCGGTCTGGCCCTGCGGCGACGCCGCGACCACCGAAAGCGCCGGCGCCGCGGCCAGCTCCGCCTCGGTGAACTCGGGCATCGCAATCGGCCGACCCGGCCCTGTCGCCTCAGTTACCTTCTTCGGACAGCCGGCGCAGAGCGCCAGCCCCACGAGCAACACCAGCCTCAATGCTCTCATCGCTCCTCCCATCCGACCCGTCTGACCTGTCCGACCAGTCCGACGCTCACCCTAATCCACCGGCCGGTAGCGCGGCATCTGCGACTTGAGGTGCGGCCGGCGATAGCTCGCCACGCCCACGATGAAGCCCTGCCAGCGCACCAGCACGAACCCGTCGGTCGCGTCGGCCTCGACGTCACACTCGCCGCCGTTGGCCAGCACCCGCGCCTGCTCCTCGGTCACGTCAATCACGTTGCGCTTCGCCCCGCGCCCGAGCACCTGCATCGCCCAGGTCGTCGGCTTGACCGACCTCGGGAACAGCCGCAACATCCGCAGTCCCCGCCGCATCGGCCGCACCGCGTCAAACGCCATCGCCTCGGGCGTGCCGACGAATACCGTGTCCTGCGCGTCGAGGGTGGCCCAGCGCTTCAGGAAATCGTCCCCGAGGCCGAACCGCTCGATTGCTTCCCTAACCGGCCTCATCGTCGCCCTTCCGGATCAACGCCACGAAGAACGCCTCGGTATCGTTGTCCTGCGGCAGTATGCGCCGGGTCCGCTCCACGGCGTCAGCATACCGCTCGCCCTGCCACTCGGTCAAGCCGGCGTGCGTGACCAGCCCGGGCAGGTCCCAGTCCAGCACCTCGGCCCCGGGCTCGCGCGCCAAGAGCCAGCTCACCGCGCCCTCGTTCTCCTCGGGCGCGAGGGTGCAGGTCGAATACACCAGCCGTCCGCCCGGCGCGAGGCAACGATACCCGGCCTGCAGCAGCCCGCGCTGGATCGTCGCGAAGCGCGGGATTGCCTCGAGCGACCACTGCTCCAGCGCCTGTGCTGACTTGCGAATCGTACCCTCGGCCGAGCACGGCGCGTCCACCAGCACGCGGTCGCACCGGCCGGCCAGCGGCTGGGCCAGCCTGATTCCGTCCAGCCGCGTCACCGCGACGTTCAGGCACCCGGCCCGGTCGATGTTGCCCACCAACCCGCGCACGCGCACCGGCGACGAGTCGTTGGCGACAATCAGCCCGGTGTTCTGCATCAGCGCCGCCATCTGGGTCGTCTTCGAGCCGGGCGCGGCCGAGATGTCCAACACCGTGTCGCCCGGCTCCGGCGCGAGCACCAGCGGCGGCACCATCGACGCCGCCTCCTGCACGTAAATCAGCCCGAGGAAATGCTCGAGCCTTCTGCCGACAGCAACGCCATCACCGAGGACAAGCCCGTCGGCGTACCACGGCAGCACCTCGGGCGCAATGTCGGCCAGCAGTTGGAGCACCTGCGCGGTCGTGGCCTTCAGCGTGTTCACCCGCGCGGTCCGGCGCAGCGGTCTGCGCATCGAATCCAGCAGCGCGTCGATGTCGCCGAGTTGCCGATACCGCTCGACAAACGCAGGAGGGAAGGCGAAGCCGCCGCGTCCCGGCAGCGGCAACCGGTAATCGCAGCCCTTCAACTCTGCCCCACCGTCTCCCGCGACCAGCTCTCCAGCCGTTTCAGCGCGCCGAGCTGCTCGCTGTTGCCCAGCTTCGCCGCGCGGATTGCGCGCTCCAATGTCGCCAGCACGCGGTCGTACGCCCCGCGGTTCACCGGGTAGGGCCAGCCGTCCTTGCCCCCGACCGCGAACGAGTAGGTCACCGGGTCGCGAAACGACAGCTCCGCGCCGTAGGTCACCTCGGCCACGAGCGCCAAAGCCCGCACCGTCTTCGGCCCGACGCCGGGCGAAAGCAGCAGCTCGGTGAAGTCGGCCGGCGGCGTTTCGTAAGTTGAAGTGAGGACCTTGCGCAGGTACTCGGGCCGGCAGTCGCCCAGCCCGACCGGGTGCTTGGCCGGCATCGCCAGCTTGCGCACCCGCTCCAGTTCGCGCACTGTCCATTCCGGCTCCTGGCTTGCCAGCTCGGCAACTGCCTCGCGCGCGCTCACCGCCTCGCCTGCGACCATGTTCAAAGGCTCGGTGCGCACGTCGCAGGCCACGCCCTCGTGCGGGTCGCTCACCGGGTCGACCGCCTTCTCCCCGAGCCAGTGATACCGCCGCGCCTGTTTCGACTCGGTGTTCATCCCCTGCTGGACCACGGCCCACTGGCCGCGCGTCGTGCCGAAGAACACGTGATGGTAAATCTGGAAACCGTCCTGCAGCCCGGCCGAGTCCACCTTGGCGGTCAACCGGCTCAGTCGTACCAGCGACTCGCCGTCCAGCCCGAAAGCGTCGGCCTGCACGCGCAGCTCTTCCGGGGTCCTGCGTGAGGCCCGACCCTTGCCCCCGCACACAAACACGCCGGTGTCGCGCTCCAGACCCGACAGCCCTTCCTTGAACGCGCCGCACACGGTCGTGGTCACGCCCGACGAGTGCCAGTCAAACCCGGCCACGCACCCGAACGCCTGGAACCACACCGGGTCCGAGAGCCGCCTCAGCAGTTCATCCGGCCCATACTCGGCCACGATGATCTCACCCACCGCGCGCGCCATCCGGGTCATCCGCTCAAACAGCCACCGCGGGGCAGTACCCCAATGCAGCGGCAGAGTCGCGACGCCTTTGCGCACGCGCCATTCTAGGACTGCCTCACCCCCGGTCAAGCGGCTTTGAACTCGGCCCACGGCTATAATCAAGAAGAAGAGTGTCAAGGCGCGTGGACCCGGCGGGCGCCGTGAGACTCGGGCCGCGCCGGCAGTGGTGTCGGTCGAAGGGCAGAGAAGAACACGCCGGACCGGGCCGGTAGAACTGGCGGCACAAGCACGCGGCAGCAGAACTGCAGCGGCGCAGGCACCGGTGCTGCCAGGCAGGCAGACGTAAACCGGCAAGGTCAGGCAGAGGCAGTGACCGAGTGTCGCCTCACCGATTGCCCGACCGCAATGACTACCGATTCTGACCGCTGCCGTGCGGGCGGCTGCGACCGACGAGACCGCCCACCGGGCGGGGGAGTCGTGCGGGGCCCTTTCTTGCTCAACCCCGCAACTCGTCACCCAAGAGAGACTTGCGGCGTCAGCGCGGCTCAGGCCCGCAAACTGCTGCTGTAACCATGGTTATAGCAGCTTACCTTGGCGAGTCACCAGCCGCCCGGTCGGCCGGTTCTTCTCGGTGTCTTCCGCCGCTTCCCGCGCATCCGCCGCGTCCGGGAGCGGGTCGGCCTGTGGGTCAGGCTCCGGGGCAACTCCGCGACCGGAACCGTGCCGAACCGGCCTCTGAACGACACCAATCC
>CBFGIY010000052.1:0-17647 GCA_965648935.1 Caldifarciminota bacterium | reverse complement strand
ATCGCCGGCATCAAGGAGGGCCTGCTCGTGCACAACCTGCTCGGCGGCGGCCAGTCCAACGTCGCGGCCGGCGACATCGCGGTCAATGTCGCGGCCGGGTACAAGATTGAAAACGGCCGGCTGACCGGTATGGTGAAGGACGCGATGATCGCGGGCAACGTCTACGAGATGCTGCGCGAGGTCGCGGCGCTGGGCGACGAGCAGCAGGACCGCGACGGGCTGTTTGCGCCCTTCATCGCGCTGCCCGCGGTGCGCGTCGCGACGAAAGACCAGGCCTGAACCGGCCGCCGCCAAGGAGACTGACTTGAAAAAGACCGCCCCGAAAACGCCGGCCCGCCGGCCCGGCGCGACCAGCCCGGACCGCTTCCGCGTCCCGCCCGAATCGCTCTGCTGGCACTGCCCGGCCGAGACCCTGCCCGGGCTGGACGACCTCGCGCCGGCGCAGGACATCGTCGGCCAGCCGCGCGCGGTCGATGCGCTGAAGATGGGGCTGGAGATTGAAAGCGTCGGCTACAACATCTTCGTCACGGGCCGCGTCGGCACCGGCCGGACCACGACCGTGCGCCGCCTGCTCGAGCGGGTCGCCCAGCGTCCGGCCCGGCCCGGCGACAAGGCCTACGTCAACAACTTCAAGGACCCGGACACGCCGCGCCTGTTGCGGCTGGCCGCGGGCCAGGCCGCGCAGCTGCGCCGGGCGATGGACGATTTTGTCGACCGGCTGGCCCGGAACGTGCCGCTGCTGTTCGAAAGCGACGGCTACCAGCGCGCCCGCCAGGAGATAATCGACCGGTTCAAGGAACAGGGCGGCGCGCGGGTGCGTGAGTTCGAGAAGCAGCTCGCGGCCGAGGGGTTCGCCCTGGTGCAGTCCGCGCCTGCGGCCCGGCCCGAGCTCGCGCCGATCGTCGAGAAGCAGCCGGTCAGCGTCGAGGCGCTCTCCGGGCTCGTCGATGAGGGCCGGCTCGCGCCGGAGCGCGCCGAGGAGATCCGCGCCAAGTACCAGGAGCTTTCCGACCGGCTGTCGGCGATTTTCAAGGAGATGCGCGAGTTCGAGCGGGCGACGCGCGACGCCCTTGCCGCGCTCGACGAGGGCGTCATCCGGCCGGTGCTGGAGGAACGGCTGGGCGATGTCCTCGAGGCGGTGCGGCAGGCGGCCGGCCCGGAACCGGGCGGCCGCCGCGCGAAGAAGCCCGGCCCGGGTCAGCCGGCCGCGCCCGACGGACTGGCCGATTACCTCGACGAGGTCAGGGCCGCGGTGCTGGAGCGCATCGACCTGTTCCGGACGCGCGCTCCCGAGCGCGGGCCGGGCGAACCCGCGGCCGACCCGTACTCCGAGTTCCGCGTGAACGTCGTGGTCGACAACTCCTCGACCAGCGGCGCGCCGGTCGTGTTCGAGACCTCGCCGAGCTTCCGCAACCTGTTCGGCTCGATCGACCGCACCTTCGACCGCACCGGCCCGGCGCGCGCCGACTTCTCGCGCATCAAGGCCGGGTCGCTGCTGCGCGCCGACGGCGGGTTTCTGGTGCTCAACGCGATCGACGCGCTCGTCGAGCCGGGCGTGTGGCCGGCGCTGAAACGCACGCTGCGCAACCGCAAGCTGGAAATCGGCGCGTGGGACCCGGCGGCGATGCTGTTCGGCGCGGCCGGGCTCAAGCCCGAACCGGTCGACCTCGCGGTCAAGGTGATAATGATCGGCGACCCCGAGGTCTACGCCATCCTCGCGGCGGGCGACGAGGACTTCAAGCGGGTCTTCAAGGTGCGCGCCGACTTCGACTGGGTGATGGACCTCGACGCGGCCGCGACCCGCGAGTACGCCTCGGTCATCAAGCGGCTCTGCGACGAAAACGAGATACTGCCTTTTGACCGGTCGGGCGTGGCCGCGGTCATCGAGTACGGCGTGCGGCTCGCCGGCCGGCGCAACAAGCTCTCGACCCGGTTCAACATCATCAGCGAGCTCCTGACCGAGGCGAGCTGGTGGGCCGGGCAGGCGGGCGCGCGCCGGGTCACGGCCGGGCACGTCAACCAGGCCGTTGAAAAGCGCCGCTACCGGATGCGGCTCTACGAGGACAAGCTGCAGGAGGCCATCGCCGACGGCGTCATCTTCATCGACACCGACGGGGCGAAAGTCGGCCAGGTCAACGGGCTGGCCGTGTACGAGACCGGCGAGCACGCCTTCGGCAAGCCGGCGCGCATCACCGCCAAGACCGGGGTCGGCTCGGCCGGCATCATCAACATCGAGCGCGAGGCCCAGCTCTCCGGCCCGGTGCACGACAAGGGCGTCTACATCATCGCCGGTTTCCTGCGCGGCCGGTTCGCGCGGCGCGCGCCGCTGGTGCTCTCGGCCTCGATCTGCTTCGAGCAGTCCTACGGCGGCATCGACGGCGACAGCGCGAGCTCGACCGAGGTCTACGCGCTGCTCTCCGACCTGTCCGGCCTGCCCGTGCGCCAGGACATCGCGGTCACCGGCTCGGTCAACCAGAACGGCGAGGTCCAGCCGATCGGCGGCGTGACCTGGAAAATCGAGGGTTTCCACCGCGTCTGCAAGGCGCGCGGCCTGACCGGCCGGCAGGGCGTGCTGATACCCCGCGCCAATGTGATGGACCTGATGCTGCGGCCTGAGGTCGTCGACGATATCGCCGCGGGCCGGTTCCACGTCTGGGCGGTGGACACCATCGAACAGGGCATCGAGATACTCACCGGCGTGCCCGCGGGCGCGCCCGACGCGCGCGGCGGTTTCCCGCCCGGCACGGTCTACGGCCGGGTCGAGCGGCGCCTGCGCGAGCTGGCCCGGCTCCAGCGCGGCCGCGACGCGGGCGAAAACGGCGGCGGGAAGAAACGCGCGCGCGGGGCGGCAAAGCCCCGCAGGACCGGCCGCTCCGGCTAGCCCCGGCGCTTAAGCGACAGCTCCGAGAGGTCCTGGGGCCGGACGACCCCGCCCGAAACCACCATTCGCAGCCCGGCCTCGATCGACATCGCGGTCGGGACGAGGTCCGACTCGGGAATGAGCGCGAGCCAGCCCGAGGTCGGGTTGGGCGTCGTCGGGAAGAAGACGAACAGCGCGGGCCGGCCGTCGGCCAGCGCGACGCGCTCGTCCGAGGTGACGAATCCGATGGCGAAAAGCCCGGCGCGCGGGTACTCGGCGATCACGGTGCGGCGCAGGGCGCTGCGCTTGACGAAAACCGCGTCGGTGAGCTGGCGCGCCGCGGAGTACACCCCTTTGACCACCGGCACCCGCGCCATCGCCCGGTCGAGCCAGCCCAGCGCGAACCGGCCGGCCAGGCCCGAGGCCAGCGCGCCGATCGCGGTAGTGACCGCGATCAGCGCAATAAAACCGGCCAGCGTCGCGACCCAGCCGGGCAGGCGCGCGGTCCAGGGATGGAGCAGGAGCAGGGGCCGGACCAGACTGCCCAGCCGCGCGACGATGAACCACGCCACGAGCGCGGTCAGCGAGATGGGCATCAGCGCGGCCAGCCCGGCGACGAACCAGTTGCGCAGGTCCTTCATCATCGGCCCGAAAGACTAACCCGCGCCGGGCCGCGCCGTCAACAGGCGCCGCCGGCAGGCCGAAAGGAAATCGAGGCAGGCCGCGCACCGCCAGTCCGGGTAGGTCCACTCGAGCGGCGCCCAGCGACCGTCGCGAAACACCAGCGCCACTTCCGCGAATATGCCGTCGGAAATATATATCCGGTGCGCGAAATCCTTGGTCGAGGCCAGCACGACATTGTGCGGCGACAGAAGCCCGGGGTCGAGGTTCACCGCGCGCCGCCCCGCGCTGCGGAACCGGTCCTCGACCCGGCCCGCGCGGCGCTTCAGCCCGGCCAGCCCGGCCGGGTCGGCCGGCCCGTGCGCGGTCCAGCGCCGCACCAGGCCCGGCCCCATCTCCGCAGAGTAGTAATCCGTGAAATCAAAAGGAATCGTCGCGCTGCGCGCGCTCACCGGCCCGAACTCGGCCAGAAGCGCGTCCTCGGCACGCGCAAGCGTATCCTCATCCGGCCCGAGCAGACCGAACAGAAGCAGGCAGGGCCGGGGCTCGCTCAAGCCGGGCTGTCCGACCCGTCAGTCCCATCAGACTGGCCCGACCCGTCCGACGGCTGCCTCAGGTCCACCGCGAGGCTGTCAAAAACCCGGCCTTGCCGCGCCTCGACCGGCTGGCGCGCGGCCAGAAACTCGCCCAGCTCCTCCAGCCGCGGCAGGTCCTCGAGCTTCTCCAGCCCGAAATAGCGCAGAAACTCGCGCGTCGTGCGGTACAGAAACGGGTTGCCCGGCCGGTGGGCCCGGCCCGCAGTCGCAATCAGCCGGCGCTCGAGCAGGGTCAGCAGCGGCCCCTGACAGTCGACATTGCGCAGTTTCTCGATGTCCGGCCGGGTCACCGGCTGGTTGTAGGCGATTATCGCCAGCACCTCGGTCGCGGCGCGCGACAGCCGCGTCGTGGCGGAATGAGAGTAAAGCCGCCGCACCCACTCGGCGTACTCCGGCCGCGTGTAGAGCTGGAACCCCTGCGCCACCCGGTGCACGCGGAAACTGCGCCCGCCCGCCTCGTACTCCTCGTTCAGCCGTTCGGTCGCGGCCCGCGCCTCGTCCGGCGACACCCCGGCGATCTCGGCCAGTTTGGTGACCGGCACCGGCTCGTCCGCGGCGAAAAGAATCGCCTCGACCACGCTCGGCAGGGACGGCGCGGGCGCGGCCGGCGCGGCTTCGGGCGGATGAGCGCTCATCGCCTCCTCAGCCGGAACCGGGCCAGCAGCGCCGCGGTCGCGGCCCGGCGGTCAGCCGACTCAATGAACGCGGTGATGCGCGTCTCGGACGCGGAAAACCCGTCAAGATGCACCCCGGCGCCGTGCAGCGCCTCCAGCATCCCCGCCGCCACCTCCGGGTCCGACCCGACGCCCGGCCCGACCACCGACACCGACGCCAGCGTGTCCTTCACCTCGACGCGCTCGGCCCCGGCGCGGCGCGCCAGCGGCTCCAGCGCGGCGCGCGCCGCCGCGGCGTGCTCCCCGGCCACGACATACGACAGGTCGAAGCGCGCGCCGTGCGTCACCCCGTGGTTGAACAGAAGCACCGGCACCCGCGCCTCGGCCAGCCGGGTCACGACCTGGTGCAGGCAGCGTTTCTTCTTCGGCACATTTACCAGCGTGATGCGGCAGACCGAGTGGCGGTGGGTCAGCGCGCGGACAAAAGCCTTCTCGATGCGTTCCATAGCGGTCACTGTGGTTCCCCTCCCTTTGGAGAAAGCCGGGCGGATGACAAGCGGCACGCGGTACTTCGCGGCGAGCGCGCAGGCGCGCGGGTGAATGACCTCCGACCCCGACCCGGCCAGCTCGGCCAGCTCGTCGAAACTGATACGCGGCACCGGCCGCGCCCCGGGAAACTCGGCCGGATTCTCGGCGCTCACGCCATCGACATCCTTGTAAAGCTCGCAGCGCGCCGCGCCCAGCACCGCCGCGACCGCCACCGCGGTCACATCCGACCCGCCGCGCCCCAGCGTCGTGATCTCGCGCGCCGGGCTGACGCCCTGGAACCCGGCGACGATCGGAATCCTGCCTCCGCGCAGCGCGGCGCGCAGCCGGTCGCCGCGAATCTCCTGAATGCGCGCGTCGGAATGAAACCCGTCGGTCACGATGCCGACCTGCGACCCGGTGAACGAAATCGCCTCGAACCCCTCGGCCATGATCGCCAGCGACAGCAGCGCCATCGCCTGCCGCTCGCCCGCGGTCAGAAGCATGTCAAGCTCGCGGCGGTGCGGCTCTGGCGTTATCTGCCGCGCCAGCGCGGTCAGCCGGTCCGTGGTCGAGCCCATCGCCGAAACCACGGCCACGACCCGGTCCCCGGCCCGCCGCGCCGCCACGATTCGCCGGGCCACGAGCCGGATGCGCCCGACATCAGCGACCGACGAGCCGCCGTACTTCTGGACTACGAGAGCCATTTCCCGATGCGCCGCGCCGCCTGCTCCAGCCGCGCCGCCGGCGCCACCAGCGCGAACCGCACGTAACCCTCGCCGTACGCGCCGAACCCCGCGCCCGGCGCGGCCATCACCCGCGCGCCCGCGAGCAGCGCGCGCGCACACTCGGCCGAAGGCGACTTAGCGCCGGCGAACCGTTCGGGCACCCGCGCCCACACATAGAAAGTCGCCTCGGGCCGGGGCACCGCCCAGCCGGCCCGCTCCAGCGCGCCGCAGAACCTGTCGCGCCGCTCTCGGTAAACCCGCCGGGTCGCTGCGGCCAGCCGCGCGCCCGACTTCAGCGCGAAAGCCGCCGCATCCTGCACGGCGCCGAACGGCCCGGAATCCGTGTTCTGCTTTATCTTCAGCAGAGCCTGGACAAGCCGGGGATTGCCGACGGCCATCCCGATGCGCCACCCGGCCATGCTGAAAGTCTTGGACAGCGAATGAAACTCCAGGCAATGCTCCTTCGCGCCATCGACCTCGAGGATGCTCGGCGGCGGCTCGTCCCCGAAATACAGCTCCGAATACACATTGTCGTTCACCACGAAAAACCCGAACCGCCGCGCCAGCCGCACCACCTCGCGGTAAAACTCCCGGTCCGCCACCGCGGCCGTCGGGTTGCCCGGAAAGTTCAGGCACAGGAGCTTGATGCGGCTCCCCAGCCGGCTCACCGCATCGAGGTCCGGCAGGAATCGGTTGGACTCCAGAAGCGGCACGCTCACCGGCGTCGCCCCGCACAACCGGGCCTGGTTCGGATAAACCGGGTAAGCCGGGTCGCCCACGGCCACGACATCGCCCGGCCCGCAGGTGCCCCACAGCAGGTGCCCTACGCCCTCCTTCGAGCCGACCAGCATCGAAACCTCAGACTCCGGGTCGAGCACGACATTGAACCGGCGCCGGTACCACGCCGCCACCGCGGCCCGGGCCGAAAGCTTGCCCGCATAGGTCGGGTAGCGGTGATTCTCGAGCCGTTTCAGGGCCCGGCCGAAAGCGGCCAGAATCGGCGCGGGAACCGGCAGGTCGGGATTCCCCTCGCCCAGATCAATCACCCCGGCCCCGGCCCGCGCCTTCAACTCATCCAGCTCGCGGAACAAATACGGCGGCAGGCGCGACAGGCGGGCGGCAAAAGGTGAAGACATCGGACAATGATAAGCTGAAACTACGCTATGTCAAGCTGATAGAGAATATGGGGGCTATGATTCCGCGCCGGGGCGGTCAAGGGAACAGACGTCTCCGGCGCGATGCCGAAGCGCGATACTACTCGCCCGGCCGGGTGCGCAGGTAAACTTCGCAGCGCTTCACATAGTCGGCGGCATTGCGGCGGATGCGCTCCATCTCCTCGGGCTTGATCGGTCGCTTGATGACGGCCGGTATCCCCGCGACAAGCATCCCGTCAGGCACCTCGAACCCTTCGCGCAGGACCGCGCCCGCCGCGACGATGCAGTTGCGTCCGACCCGCGACCGGTTGAGCAGAATCGCGCCCATCCCGATGATGCACTCGTCGCCGACTGACGCGCCGTGGATGATGGCCCGGTGACCGACCACGACGCGGTTGCCGATGACCGTCGGCGTGCCGTAGTCGATGTGAACCATCGTCAGGTCCTGAACGCTCGTCTCCTCGCCGACCGTAATCGGAGCCATATCCCCGCGCAACACCGTATTGAACCAGATGCTCGAGCGCGCGCCGATTGAAACCTCTCCGACAACTACCGCGTTGGGCGCGACATACACGCCCGGCCCGATTACCGGCGACTTGCCGACTGCCGGGGCAATCACCGGGCCGCCTTCCTCACCGGCCGGGTGAACCGGACGAGAACGATGTCGCCGGCCTTGCCCTGCACCGTGCCGCAGACAAACACGTCGCCGGGCGCGGCGATGCCGGCCGCACCTGCCGGCCTGTCGGTCTTGAGCGTGCGCTGCCATATCGACGTCGCGTTGGGCACGTACTGGTAGGCGAACAGCCGGGCGAGCGCGTCCTTGCCCTCGACCCCGGCGACAAACAGGTCCCCTTCCGGGCTCGCGGCGATGGCCCGGCCCTCGGCCTGCGCCTGCGCGCCGTAAGCGGCCTTGCGGATAACCCCGCCCGCCGGGTCGTATTCGAGCATCACGCAGCGTACCGAGTCGGTCGTGCGCACCGTCCCGGTCACAACAATGTTGCCGAACACATCGAATGTGACGCCGCCCGGCATGTCCGGCGAGCCGGAATCGTAGATGCGGGTCCACAGCGTATCGCCGTTCGGGCCGAAACACAGAATGCCGATGTCGGGATTCTCCGGGCTTCCCGCGGCCGCGGCCACGGCGAACCTGCCCTCAGGCCCGGCCGCGATTGCGTGGCCGGCATCGCCGCAGGCGAAGTCGTAGTTGCGCACCCAGGCGATGCGGCCGTCGGGTTCGAGACGGGCGACCATCAGGTCGCGGTTGTCCCTCTCCGCCGCCGCGCCGGTAACGACGCAGCCGCCGTCGGGCAGGGCGCAGACATCGTTGCCCCACGACTGCTCGCCCAGGGCGATGCCCTTCTGCCAGGCGATGTTTCCCTCAAAGGTGTACTTGACCACGGCGCAGACCGGTTCCTCGCCGGCGCGCGCGGTGCCCGCCGCGAAGACCCCGCCCTCGCCGAGCGCGACCCCGCCGCAGGTGTTGGCGCCGGCGTCGCCCCAGTTGCGCCGCCACACTTCGTTGCCGTCGTGGTCGAACCGCGCGATCAGCCAGTTTGTCCGGCCGCCGTTGCCGGCCGTGCCGGCCAGCACTACCATCAGCGAATCCGCATCAAGTCCGGCCGCGACCTCGTCCGCGTCGGTCGCGATGCTTCTCTGCCAGGCCACGGGCCCGCTGCCGCAGGCCGCAAGCAGCAGCAGGACCGCACCGAAAACACGTTTCATATCGTTGTTTCCTTTCGTCGCTCGCTGCCAGTTTGCCCGCTGTGCGCCGGGTGTCAACCGCCGGGCTTTGACTCGGGCCGCGCTTTTGCCTTATAATGTCGGCCGTGCATTCCCCGCTTTTCACCATTTCCGGCCTGCGCGGCGTCGTCGGGGCCGACCTGACTCCGGAGCATGTCGCGCGGGTGGCGGCCGGTTTCGGCACTTTCGTCGGGCCCGGGCCGGTCGCGCTCGGGCGCGATTCGCGGCTTTCCGGCGAGATGTTCTCGGCCGCGGCAGCCGCCGGGCTGGCCGCGGCGGGTTGCGAGGTGGTGAAGCTCGGGGTCTGCCCGACCCCGACTGTGTTGCATTTTGTCCGCGCGAACCGGCTCTGCGGCGGCACCGTCGTGACCGCGTCGCACAATCCCGACCGTTGGAACGGGCTGAAGTTCTGCGGCGCGGACGGCACTTTTCTTCCGCCGGCCGTGGTCGCCGAGTTTCGCGCCCGGCTGGAGGCGGGCGAGCCGCGCCGTGCCGAGTGGACCCGGCTCGTGCCGATGCGCCGGGACGATTCCGCGGTCGCGGGCCACATCGCGGCGATTCTCTCCAATGACCTTTTTCCCGCGCTGCCGCGCCGGTTGCGCGTCGGGATCGACGCGGTCAATGGCGCGGCCTCGGTCGCGGCGGTGGAGCTGGCGCGCGCGCTCGGCGCCGAGCCGGTGCCGGTGTGGTGCGACCCGTCACCCGCATCGCTGCGCTCAGGGTTCCCGCGCCGGCCCGAGCCGGCCCCGGACGGGCTGGGCGCGCTGGCGCAGGTGGTGCGCGCCGAAGGACTGGACCTCGGTATCGCTTTCGACCCGGACGGAGACCGGTTTTCCTGCGTCGACGAGACCGGCACGCCGCTGGGCGAGGAGGCGACGATCTGCCTGGCCTGCCGCTGGGTACTGCCGCGCCGGCCCGGCCCGGTCGTGGTGAATCTCTCGACGACCGGCGCGGTCGAGGATGTCTGCGCGCAGTTCGGCGCGGCGGTAACGCGCAGCCCGGTCGGCGAACCGGCCGTGGTCGAGGCGATGCGCGCGGCCGGCGCGGTGCTGGGCGGCGAGGGCAACGGCGGGGTCATCCTGCCCGAGGTGAATTTCACGCGCGACGGGCTGGTCGCGGCCGCGGTCGCGCTGGAGCTGTGTGCCCGGACACCGCTTTCGGAGCTGCGGCGGGAGCTGCCTGATTACCGGATGGTCAAGACCTCGGTCGCGCTGTCGCGCGCAGAGTTCGACGCGCGGCGGGGCGCGCTGGCCGCGGCTTTTCCGGGCGCCGCTGCGGACGAGCGCGACGGGATGCGGCTCTCGGGCGATGGCTGGTGGCTGCACGCGCGCGCGTCCAATACCGAGCCGATCGCGCGAGTCATCGCCGAGGCGCGCGCCGGTGTCGCCCTCGAGCCGCTGGTCGAGCGGGCACGCGCGGCGCTGGTCGCCGGAGAGGCTTGAGATGTGCGGCATCGTCGGCTACACCGGGCCGCGCAATGTTTCGACGGTCGTGCTGGTCGGGCTGGAGCGGCTGGAGTACCGCGGTTACGACTCGTGCGGCATCGCCGCGGTCGATAACGGCGGCATCGCTATCCGCAAGACCGCGGGCCGGCTGCAGAAGCTCAAGGACATCCTCGCCCGCGACCCGGTCGAGGGTTCGGTCGCCATCGGCCACACGCGCTGGGCCACCCACGGCCGCGTGACCGACGAGAACGCCCACCCGTTCACCGACTGTTCCGGCGCCATCGCCCTTGTCCACAACGGCATCATCGAGAATTACCGCGAGCTGCGCGCGGAACTCGTTGCCGGGGGCCACCGTTTCGTATCCGAAACCGACACCGAGGTCATCATCCACCTCGTCGAGTCGTTTCACCGGCGCGATTTCGGCGCCGCCATCCGCAAGGCCGTGGCGCGGCTGCGGGGCGCTTTCGCCCTGGCGCTCGTCACCGCGCGGGAGCCGGGCCGCGTCTACGCGGTCAAGATGGGCTCGCCGCTGGTAATCGGGCAGGGCCGCCACGAGCATATCGTCGCCTCGGACGCGCCGGCCCTGGTCGGCATCGCGCGCCGGATGGTCGCGATGAACGACGGCGAGCTGGCGGTGCTCGAGCGCGACAACCTGAGGCTGTTTGACTTCGCGGGCAGGCCGGTCGAGCGCGCGTTCTCGCCGCTCGAGCTCAAGACCAGGGCCATCTCCAAGGGCCGGTACCCGCACTTCATGCGCAAGGAGATTTTCGAACAGCCGCAGGTCATCCGCGCCAACATCGAGCGGCGCTTCGGCGCGCGGTGCTGCGGCGTGAAGTCTGGCCGCCGGGACATCACGCTCGACCCGGAGTACCTGCTCTATCCCGACGACATCGAGCGCGTCCAGCGCATCGTCATCCAGGCCTGCGGCACCTCCTATCACGCCGGCCTGGTCGGCCGCTACTACTTCGAGAAGTTCTGCCGCATCCCCGTGTCCGTCGAGATTTCCTCGGAGCTGCGGACTTCGGAGTTCATCTACGACGGCACGACCCTGATGCTGCCGATTTCCCAGTCGGGCGAGACCGCCGACACGCTCGCCGCCCTGCGCGAGGCGCTGGCCCGCGATATCCGCTCGCTCGCCGTGCTCAATGTCCGGCGCAGCTCCATCGACCGCGAGGCCGATTCGACCGTGTTCATCCACGCCGGGCCGGAGATCGGCGTCGCTTCGACCAAGGCCTACACCGCCCAGCTTTTCACCCTGCTGTCCCTCGCCCTGTATTTCGCGCGCATCCGCGGGACCCTGTCCGACGCCGGGTTCGACGAGATTCTCAAGAATGTCCGCCGCCTCCCGGCCCAGCTCGCGAAGCTGCTTGCGCTCGACGCGCCGATCAAGGCCGCGGCCAAGGGCCTTGCCCGGCACCACGATTTCATCTTCCTCGGCCGCGGCATCAATTACCCGTCGGCGCTCGAGGGCGCGCTCAAGCTCAAGGAAATCTCCTACGTTCACGCGACCGGGTACCCGGCCGGCGAGATGAAGCACGGCCCGATTTCGCTCATCGACGACGGCGTGCCGGTAATCGGCATCGCGCCGCTCGACTCGGTGCACGAGAAGATGATTTCCAATCTCGCCGAGGCCAAGGCGCGCCGGGCTTTCATCGTCGCGGTGGCGTCCGAGGGCGACCGCGCGCTCGACGGGCTCGCCGATACCTGCTTCTGCATTCCGGCCGCGCCCGAGTATCTCAACCCGCTGCTCGTCGCCCTGCCCCTGCAGCTCCTCGCCTACCACATCGCGGTCCTGCGCGGCTGCGATGTCGATAAGCCGCGCAACCTGGCCAAGAGCGTCACGGTCGAGTAGCCCGGTCCGGTTTCCCAATTCCGGCTGAATCCTTTTGGCGCAGGCCGAGTCTACTTCGCAACGTCCGAGCGAAGGGAGTATGTTATGTTCAGCCATAAGGGTTTGAGTTTTCGCCTCCTGGCCGCGGCCCTGTTCCTCGCCGCAACCGGCTTGGCCACGGAGGTTTACGTTTACCCGGCCCACGCCCTGTATTCGACCGGCCGGGTGATGGAGAGCAACGGGACTTATCACAAGCACAATCACGAGGTGATGTACGGGAAGGACGCGCCGGACAGCAAGTGGCAGGGATTCTTCCGTTTCGACCTGTCGGGCCTGTCCGAGAGCCTGAGCGTCGAGAGCGCGGTGCTGGAGTACCGCGCCGCGTCGGTGTCCAATCCGCCGCCGCACAGCGTCATCACCCACCTGACGGTCGACCCGTGGTCCGCAACGGGCGCCAGCCTGTGGCAGGCCATCACGGGCGGCGAGGTCGTGGCCCCGGATATGGCCCACGGCCGCGGCCGGATCGAGCGGCCCCTGAACGCGGCCGGGCTGGCCGCGGTACAGGCCGGCATCGCTCAGGGCTGGGTCGCGCTGGGCGTCCACAAGTGGGACACTTCCAATACCTGGGGCCACATCCTCGGTTTCCCGTCCGGGCCCAACAGCCCGCGCCTGCGCCTGAATCTCGCGGTGCGCGACATCGGCGTGGTGCGCATCGTCGCGCCGCAGGGTGTGTACCTGCACACCGATACCATCGCCCCGACCGTGGTGGTCGAGAATCACGGCGAGGTTGACGCGCCGTTCCGCGCGACCTTCACCATCAGCACCGGCTCGGTCGAGCTTTATCGCCGCTCGCTCGATGTGGCCGGGCTCGCGCCCGGCACCGAGATGTCGCTTGTCTTACCGGACTGGGTGCCGGACAAGGCCGGGGTCGAGCGCGTCGGCCAGGTCAGCCTGGAGATGGCCGGCGACTTTGACTCCGACAACAATATGATGGCGGCGTGGTTCTCGATTGCCCCGGTCCGGTCCGACCCGCCCGACCCGCCCAATCCGCCCGACCCGCCCGGCCCGCCGCACAACGAGGTCGCGTGGGGGTGGCGCGAGGTGAACCCGATGCCGATGATGCTGTCGCGCCGGCCGGTGCGCCTCGGCGGCTGGCTCGCTTCCGACCCGAAGACCGGCCGCATCTACGCGGGCAAGGGCAACCGCACCGGCGATTTCGCCTCGTATGAGCCGCTCACCGGCCGCTGGCAGGAGCTCGCCCCGGTGCCGGCAGGCGACTTCGGCCTTGCCCCGGGCAAGGGCGCGCGCGGCGTGGCCGACGGCCGCGGCTCGGTCTATATGGTCAAGGGCAACCGGTCGCTTGAGTTCTGGCGCTACGACATCGCGGCCAATTCCTGGGAGCGTCTGCCCGACCTGCCGCTCGGGCCCAATTCCGGGCCGGTGCGCTCCGGCTCGGGTATGGTCCATGTCGAGCAGTGGGGCACGCGCTATGTCTACCTCCTGAAAGGCCCCAAGGGCGACCTCGTGCGCTACAACACCTCCCTGCGCGAGTGGGAGATGCTCGCCTCGGCCCCGCCCGGCCTGTTCAACAAGTGGGACCGCGGATCCTGGCTGGTGACCGACGGCGCGCAGAAGCTCTACGCCCACAAGGCACGCAAGCACGAGCTGTGGACCTTTGACCTCGAGTCCGAGCGCTGGGACGAGTCCTCCCGCCGCGCGATGCCGCTCATCGGCGCGCACGGCCGCAGCCTGAAACTGCGCGAGGGCGGGGCCGCGACCTGGCGCAACGGTTCCATCTACGCGCTCAAGGGCGGCAAGAGCCAGGAATACTGGCGCTACGCGCCCGAGCTTGACCGCTGGTCCGAGCTCGAGACGATACCGAAGTACGGCAGCAGCCTGAAGCTCGCGCGTGTCGGCGCGGGCAGCGGCTTCGCGAACTACCCTTACGGCAACGCGGTGTTCGCGCTCAAGGGCGGCAAGTCGCTTGAGTTCTGGCGCTACACCTTCGCCCCGCCCGGGTACGGCCCGCAGGGCGCTCAGGCCGCGCCTGCCGCCGCGCCGCTGCGGTTCGGCTTCGCGGCCAACCCGGTGCGCTCGGGCCAGGCCGTGCTCAACTACAGCCTGTCCCGGCCCGGCCCGGCGAGCATCACGGTGTACGACGCGGCCGGCCGGGTGCGTTCGAACCTGCGCGCTCAGTTCGCTCGCTCAGGCAGCCAGCGCATCGACCTCGGCGAACTGGCCGCGGGCGTCTACCTCGTCCGGGTCGAGGCCGAGAACGCTTCGGCCAGCCAGAAGCTCGTCATTGCCCGCTGACCGGCTGAACAAGGTAACGCGGGGCGGCCCAGTGCCGCCCCGCAGCTATTTTGGGCTTTACAGCGACCCGGCCGAACGCCATTATGATGGACGAAACTGACCCGCCGGTTCGCGCCGGCGAAGGAGATGTAGATGAGAACGGGTTTGCTGATTGCTCTCGCCTGGGTTACCGCCGCATCTGCCCTGTCGCCGCTGGAAAGCGACCTGCTGGTCTGCGATGGGGAGCTGGCCGTGGCCGGCGGCACGGCTGCGCTTGAGTTTTCCGTGCCGGCGGGCCGGCGCCTTGCCGGCTGGTATGCCAATGTCGAATGCCCGGGCGGGTTCGCGCTTGTCGTTAACGGCGCGGTCGTGGCCGGGTTCGGCGCGGACGAGGTGCCGCAGACGCGCATCAGGGGTATCGATCTGTCCGCGCACATCGCTCATCTGCGCCCGGGCAATAACCGCATCGAACTGCGCGGAATCGCGGCCGCATCGCCCTGGCTGCGGATGTGGCTCTCGGACAACGCCTGGTACCCGGCCAATTTCCACGCCCACACGACCTATTCGGACGGCGCCTACTCGGTCAACGGCCTGCTCTCGCGGGCCTTGGCCGCGGGCGCGCGCGCCTACGCCATCACCGACCACAACAGCACAGCGCAGTGCTACGATACCGCGTTCCACCCGGTCGGCAACCTCAACCCCATCCGCGGCACCGAGTGGACCTCGGAACTGGGCCACGCCAACGTGCTTGAGTTCCAGGGCGCGGCCGTGTTCGACTCGACGCTTTCGGTGCGCGCGCTGCTCGACGAGGCTTCCTGGCGCGGCGGATTCGTGCAGGTGAACCATCCCTGCGACGACGAGCTCGGGTTCGGCTGGGACCGCTATCCCGCGCTCGACTCCGGGATAGACTTCATCGAGGTCTTCAACAACCTGACCTACTTCCCGCCGTCGCCCGGCGACAACGACCGCGAGGCCGTGGCCTGGTGGCACAGCCTGCTGGTCGCGGGCAAGACCATCGCCGCCGCCGGCAATTCCGATTACCACGGCACGGTCCCCGGCGAGGGCGGGCCGATGGAGTCCCAGACCCGAGTCTGGGCGCCGTCCAACCATCCCGACACGATCCTGAAATACACCAAGCTCGGCCAGGCAATGGTGCTCGACGAGTCGGACGACGGCCGCATCTTCATTTATGCCGACACCAACAACAACGGCACCTGGGACCTCGTGATGGGCCAGCACGCCCGCATCACGACCAGCCGCACGGTCAAGTTCCGCGCCGAAATCGAGGACGCCGACTTCCTCGACGACTTCTGGATTTACAACCGCAGCGGCACCGTGCACAACCGCTGGTTCACCAACCCGTTCGGGCCGTGGGACTACGCCTACGAGTGGACCGCGACTTACAACGCAGGCTCGCGCGACTTTGTCCGCGCCTACCACGAAAACAGCGTCAACGACCCGGAACTGCTCACCAACCCGATCTACATCAACCACCCGGACTACGAGCTCGGCCCGACCCGGCTTCTGAGCTCGGCGCAGAACTGGCCCGACTCGGGCATCGTGGCCGCGCCCGAAACGCTGCGATTGCGCGTCGCCTGCACGGCCGGCTACTCGCCGTGGCGCTACGGCCTCGCCTTCGCCTTCGATACCGCCGACTTCTCGCTCGCCGGCTGGCAGGCATCAGGCCCGGGCATCGGCGCAATCGAACAGCGCTCAAGCGGCGCTTGCGCGATACTGGAATGGCGCGGCGGCTACACCTGGAATAACCGCCTGCCGGTCGGGACCGGCTTCGACTTCTGGGTCGCGGTGACGCCAAAGCGCGGCGGCCACCTGCCCGCGCTCTGGCGCAGTTGGGCCCACGACCGCATCCAGACAATCGAAACCGAGCCGGCGGCCGGTTTCGCCGGGCCGGAAGGCCGGTACTGGCACCGCGACTCGCTCTTTGCCCGTGTCATCGATGTCCAGCCTTTGAGCATTGACCTGCCCGGCCCGACAATCGACTCCTGCGCACCATTTGCCCCGCGCGCGACCGTGCGCAACAACGGCAACACAACGGTGAGCTTCCCGGTAAGCATCACGATCGGCGCATACTCGGGCACGGCCAGCGTTACCGCGCTCGCGCCCGGCGCAACGCAGCAGGTAGCTTTCAGCCCGGACTGGCAGCCGCAGCGCGGCGCACATCCGGTCCGCTGCATCACCCTGCTTTCGGGTGACCGCGTCCGAACCAACGACACGCTCACCCGCCCGGTTACCGTCAACGTCCGGGACCTCGCCGCGGCAGCGATTCTGTCGCCCGCCGACACGATTGTCGCCGGGCCGGTGATTCCCCGCGCGGTTGTCCGCAACAACGGCACCCTGCGCGAGCCTTGCGCTGCGGTCTTCGCGATTGACGCCGCTCAGCCCTACTACGACAGCGTCGCCCTGCCTGCCGGCCTGCCCTTCGCGGATACCACGCTTGAGTTTGCCGAATGGGACGCGCCGGTCGGGAGCTTCACCGCGACCTGCGTCGCATCCCTGCCCGGTGACCAGGTCCCGGGCAACGATACCGCGCGTGCCGGGTTCGCGGTCAGGCCGGCCGGTTCCTTTGACGTCGGGGTGCTGGCCATCGTCGCGCCGGCTGGCACTATTGACTCGGCCGCCGCGGTCGTGCCGCAGGCTACGGTGCGCAATTACGGCACGCTCGCGACCGGTTGCGATGCGTGGTTCTTCATTGAGTCGGGCGGGACGGTCGTGTACTCGGCCGAGGCCGTTGTCAGCAGTCTCCAGCCCGGCCAGAGCACTGCTGTCACCTTTGCCGAATGGCCCAAGCCCCACGCGCCCGGGGTTTACACGGCGCGCTGCTCGGTGTATGTCGCGCTCGACTCCAACCCGGGCAACGACGCGCTCTCTGGCGACTTCCGCATCACCGCGCAGACTCTCGAACCGGGTTGGCTGGAGATAGCTCAGGTCCCGCTGACGCCCTCAGGCCGCGCGGTCAAAGACGGCGGCGCGATAGCGTACGATGCCGGGACCGGGGTTCACTATGTCCTCAAAGGCAACAAGACGCCTGACTTCTACAGCTTCAGCGGCACGGCCTGGACCACGCTTGAGCCAATCCCGCTCGGCACCGAAGCCAAGCCTCCGGCCAAAGGCGCAAACATCTGCACAGACGGCTCAGGCACGGTGTACGCCACCAAGGGCAACAACACCGCCGGGTTCTGGAAGTACTCGGGGGGTATCTGGACCCAGCTTGAGGACATCC
>CBFGIY010000051.1:0-17737 GCA_965648935.1 Caldifarciminota bacterium | reverse complement strand
GCCGACGAGCAGAGCGTACTGCGGCCGCTTGTCCGCAAGGAATCGCTTGATCGCAACCGGCTCGCTCATCCCGAGGGCGTAGTCGTCGAAAACGTCCTCAAGCACCGCCACAGCCGCGCGCGCGCCGCTCCTGCCGGCGATGCGCCCGGTGCGGTACTCGGCGAGACGCTCGGCCGCGGCGGCGAACTCGCCGGGCGTGATTATCCAGTAGTCGGCCCGCACCGCGGAAGCGGCCAGCCGGCCCGGTCGGCGCAGCTGCAGTTCGGCCGGTCGGCGCAGCCCGGCGTCAGTGCAGGCCGCGAACTGCGCGGGTCGGGGAACGCGCCAGGCAAAAGTCACGCCGTCGCCATCCGCCGTCAGGTCGCTGACCAGCCGGGGCTCGCCCGGCGAGGTCACATCCAGTATCCAGCACTCGCGCGGCGCGTCGGCGATGCGAAACCGCACAACGCCGGTGTCGTCCTGCAGAAAGTCCAGCCGGCCCGCGCCAAGCCGCAGGCGACGGCGGTAGGTCACTTCGAAGTAGTCGACATAGGCGCTGTGCGAGCTGTTGCCCGAGAGCGCCAGACTCAGGGTATTGCGCCGGCTGCTGGTCACCAGCGCGCTGTCGATAACGAAGTCGAACGGCGCGCTCGGTGGGTTCGGCCCGAACTGGTAAGACCCGACCTCGCGCCGGTTGAACCTGACGCTCAGCCGGTTGCCGGCCGAAAGCGAAAGTAGCCGGCCGCCGAGTCTCAGCACCTGCACCGGATCGGGCAGTCCCAGCTCGGTCTCGAACGTGGCTTCGGACTGGCCCGGCGGCTTGAACAGGTAGGTCCATATCCACAACAGCCCGGACCGCGCCGGGCAATCGAGGTCGCGCTCGCGGCGCACGACCCAGCGCGCCTCGGTGACCGGGCGCGTGCCCGTGGTGTCCGGCCCGAGCCCGGTCCGCATCCTCTGCCCCGGACGCCCGCCCCAGCTCAGCCAGTAGCGGCTCTGTGAAGTATAGAGATTCTTGACATATGTCGAGCATCCGGGCAGCCAGTAGCTCGCGCCCTGCGCGTAGAACACGACGCGGTCGGACGGGTCAAACCGGCCATCTTCCTCGCCCGTGACAATGATGGGCAGTTCGACCAGGGACTCGGCCGCGAGCCGGTTGGGTTCGTGCCCGACAACGCCGAAAAGGCTGAGGGTGCGCGGGTCGAGCCCGGCAACCGGCACGCCGGCACCGGCGAGGTCGGCATAGGACATCGCGTATATCCCGGTCGAGTCAAGCGAGATGCGCAGCCAGTTGGGGCTGAATCGGAAGGGCGACCCGGCGTCGCCGTCTTCCCTGCCTCGCGCCCAGTGTCGTGCCTGTGCCCCGTTGAGCAGGACCGCGGCCGCCAGGCCCTCGTCACGGACCGCAGGCTGCGGCGGCTCGGTGAACTCGACCGTCACGTCAATCCGTTCGGCGGCCTCGAGCCCGCCGGCCGGACCGAAACGCGCCGGCCGCAGCGTCAGCTCGATGAACCTGACGCCGCGCACCTCGCCCTCGGCCGTGACTTCGACCCACTCGGTCGGCCGCGGCAGCGCCAGGGAATCCTGGCCGGCAAGTTGGCCGCGCTCATAGGAGATGCTCGGCACGACTGCCGGCAGGATACCATCTAGCTGACGGATTGGGCCGGCCGAGTGGCGTACGCGGGGCCTGCCCGATTGCGGCAGGCCGATGCGAACCGTGCGCGTGGGCAGGTCGTACCGGCCCGGGGGCGCGGCATTGTCGGCCTGCACGAAAGATATGACCGCGCCGCCATCGGCCGCACGGTTGATGCTCATCTTGCCCGGGTGATAGCTGAACGCGATGCCGTCTTCGCCGGAACGGCTCACCTCGATCGCGGCCTGTTCGGGCGGCAGTTCGCCGGAAGTCAGGGCCGACAGTATCAGCAGCGCGAGAAACAAGCTGTTACCAGTCTAGAGTGAGGCGGCAGGGTGTCAATCAGGCGCGGCTAGCGTCCGCCAGACGAGCGCCGCGCGACGAACCCGGATGGCAGGGGCCGTGTGCTTGCCAGCGCGGCCAGCGCCCGGGCTGTCTCCAACCCGCCGACATCGGCGAACTCGGCGACGCCCGCGTCATCTACGGTGGCGAGAGAGAACGCCGCCCCGTCCACGACCAGCGCCGCGAGCCGGCCCGGTTCGAGATTGTCGCGGCCTCTGGGCCTGACCCTCAGGTTCGCGGCAACCGGCAGCGGCGTGCGCAACTCGATGTCCAGGCCGCGATTTGCGCCGGCCAGCCTCTCGAGCACGACCCTGCGGCTCGCGTCGCCGCCCACCGGCACCGCCGCACCCTGCGCCGATGCGTCGCCGCCAGCGGCATCGCGGCACAGCCAGACCTCGACTCTGCCCCGACTGCCGACCAGCTCGACGACGTGACGCGGCCGGTTTTCGTCAAGCTGCACCAAGAGCACCCGGCCGCGCCAGGCCGTGCGGCTCTCCCACCCCATCGCTTCGAGACGGTCCCGGATCGTGCGGAGGACGTCACCGCGCAGAAGCACCGGTATCGGCCGTGCAGGCTGCAGTTCGACCGTGTCCGCCGCCACGAACGGCAGCCTCACCCGGCCGGGCCGGTCGAATCTAAAGAACACGAACTTGCAAGCGGCTGTGCCCGACGCGTCAGCGCAGCTCACGCTGAGCGGCACGCCCAGCCGGGAATCGACCACGGCCTGCCCGGTGAAGTTCTTGAGCCCGGGCGGGTCAAGAAAGCGCAGTGATGGCTCGAACGAGAAACGGTACGCGCCAGCCGACTGCCCGACGAGCTCGGGGTTCGGGTCGCGCACGACCTGGCGCAACTGGTCGATGATGCGAGTTTCAATGCCGCGGCCGCCGGCGAGCCATTCGCCGCCGGTCAGCTCGTACTGGCGGCCGCCTGCCGCCCTCAGGCTCACCCGCTGTCGCTGACCGCCGCGAATCCACTCCCCGTCCCAGGATTCGCGATCCGGCCTGACCCAGAGACCGGCGTAGCGCGCGCTCATTGCCAGCGGCGAATCAGTGTGGTACTCGAACCGGAATCGAAAAGAGCGCCGGCTCTCAAGCCGGCGCCAGCAATCAGCCCAGGCACTGTCCGGCGCCATCGCCGCGCCGCGGCGTACGTTGTGAACGCAACCAGCGCTGGCAAAAAGCAGCGCGAGAAGAGCCGCGCTAGAAATCCGTGCCAATGCCGAACACGAACTTCCAGCCCGGGTCGTCGGTCGTTGACAGCGGTTTCGCCCAGTCAAACTTGAGCAGGAAGTACGATATCTGAACCCTGATACCCGCGCCGACCCCGAGCTTGAGGTCATCGAACTTGCCGGCCGATGGATCCCACAGGCGCATCCCTTCACGGAATACCGTTCCGCCGTCGACGAAACCGACTCCGCGGATGCCGCCGAACTCGAACGGCAGCGGGAAGGCAATCTTGACCCGGTCGATGAACGGAAAGCGCAGTTCCAGCCCGGCCAGCGCCGCGCTCGAACCGTAATCCTCGTAGAACTCGGCCCAGTCGTATCCGCGAACGTCCTCGCCGCCCAGGTAGTACAGGCCGCGGTCGCGGCCGAAACTGGTGATGCCGGCCAGTCGCGTCGCGAAGACGAAGCGCTTGCCGAGGCGCTGGTAGTTGCGCGCGTCTAGCGCGAGAGTCGTGAAACGCCGCGACGAAAACATCGCTATGTCTGAATACAACCTTGCCCGGGTACCTCGCGCCGGACCGTCCCATGTCCAGTAGGTGTTGTCGAACACAAGGGCCGGCGAGGCGTACGACACGAAGGCCAGGCCCGGTTCGTAGACGTAGCCGCCGCCCTGACGCCGGGCATACACCGTATCGCTGACGTAGCCGGTGACGCCAAGCTCGGCCCGGGTGAACTTGTCGAACGGGTAAAGGCCGGTGAATGTGAGTCCGCGATTGACGCGCACGATGTACTCGCGTAACCCATACAGGTCATAACTGACGAACGGCACTTCCTGGTATTGGAAAAGCGCCGCGCCCCAGTCGAACCGCCCGGGCAACAGCCAGTAGGCAAGGTAGAAGTTGGAATTGATGATGTCGCCGTAGAGGTCGGTGTACACCTCGAAGCGGTGGTCCCCGAGCAGGTCACTGAAGGCAAGGTTGATTGTGCCGGTGAGGCCCGCGGTCGCGCCCGGGCTGTAGGAGGCCGCGCCGACCGCGTAGTCGAGAGCGAGCGAGAACCGCACCGGTTTGACCCGACCGAAGTCCAGCCCCGCCTTGGCGAAGGCGCGCGCCGCATCGCGCTCCGCCGGTGACGAGTCGGGTTCAACCGGGGTCAGGGCATCAAGCGGATTGTGAACAACCGCGATGTCCCATCCGACATTGCCGAACAGAGAGAAAGCCAGCGTGGCTGCGTCGCGCGAGAGGCTGGGGTGCGACGCCTTGCCCAGCAGGGTCGCCCGTCGGACCACGCGCCGCTGGGAGAGCGAGTACACCTCGATGTACGAGAAGGAATCGGCCACTGTCCAGACCGCGTAGTCGCCGGCAACGGCCACGTGCGCCAGAGCGCCGCGCGGGCTGACCCGCTCGAGCGCGCCGTCACGAGAACGGCACCATACCGCGTACTCGCCCGGTGTCCAGGCCTCGCCCGGTTCGGGTCGGTCGGAAACAAAGAAGAGCGAATCGCCGCCCGGCGAGAAGACAGGGTCCCGGTCGTCGTACATGTCGTAGGTTATCCGGCGCGGCTCGCCCCCGCGGCGCGGGACGATGTAGATGTCGCTGAATCCGTTCTTCAGGCCGACGAAGGCGAGTGACTCGCCGCCGGGCGCGAAGGCCGGCGTGTGCATCCCGTCAAGGGTTCCCCCCAGCCTGCTGACCACCCGACCGCGATCGATGTCAACGAGCACGATGTTATCGCGGCCCGAGGCCGTGGCCACGACCGCGATGAAGCGCTCATCCGGAGACCAGGCCACGCCCGGCCTCAGCAGGTGCATGTTCTCGAACCCGCCGGACCGGCCTCCCCGTACCAGTCGCCGAACGCCCGTCCCGTCGAGCGCGCTCATCACGTACACGTCAGCATACTCGGCCCGGTCCGAAATGAACGCGACGCGCAGTCCGGAGGGAGAGAGCGCCGGCGCCGTGTTGTACACCGACCCGTCCCGTGCGTGGTCGGTCAGTTTGTCGACGTGCTCATCCAGAAGACCGGTGCGGCCGGCCTGGGGCCAGTAACGCTTCTTCAGGCTACGCTCCCACTGGACGCTGATTTTCTCTACGCTCGCGCCGAACGCGGCCTGGAATGCCGCCTCGGTGTTGCGTCTGCTGGCGAGCGTGGAGAGGAACTCGAACACCTTGCCCCGGCCGTAGCGCTCCTCCACGTAACGAAAGAAAGACTCACCTTCGCGGTAGACAAGATATCCCATACCGTCGTGCAGCTTCTGCAAGGGCACGAGCCGGTCCGAGAGCACCAGGTCGCGCATGAACAGCTCGGACTCGACGTTCACCCAGCCCGAGGCGTACTCGGCGAAACCCTCCAGCACCCACAGCGGTATGCTGAACTGGTCGACAGCTCCCAGCAGTGACGCGAGTCTTGAACGGAAGAACATCCGAAACTCGAAGATGTGCGCGAGTTCGTGGCCTATGACGTGGTGCAGGTCGTCATACGAGCCGTTGAACGGCACCACGATACGGTTGCGCAGAAGCTCGGAGAAGCCGCCAACGCCTTCCTCGATGATGTCGAGAATCACATTCGTCTCGGCGAACTGGCCGGGAGAAAGGTACAGAAGGAGCGGGGTCCTGCCCTCGAGTTCGAAGCCGAGGTCGCGCGAAAGCTGGCGGTAGTACTCCTCGGCGGAGCTTGCCGCGAATTCGGCAATCGCCTCGCCGCCAGGGTAGAAAAGCACCCGGAAGTGCTCGGTCTCATAGCTCTGGAAACGGTAGTCGCGGGTCTGGACTTTGTTCTTGCCGAAGTAGCCGAACTGGGCCGCGGCCGTGTCCGAAATCAGCGCGGCAAGCAGAAGGATTGCTGTCAACCGAGGCATTGACACCATTGTTGGACACGCCCCGGACGCGCGTCCCTCGCCGCCTTCACCGCTTCTTCTCCTCCGTGAACAGAAACAGCCGGTCCGCCACCTTGTAGCCCCAGGCCATGTCCGGCGTGGTGTGGCCGTAGCAGAATCCGCCGCGCGCGTCCATCCCGACCGCACCGCAGGCAATCTTCCGGCGCCGTGCCTCGGCTATGAGCAGGGTCATCGCAACCGAACCGGGCAGAGTCGCCATCCGTTCCACCAGGTCGCGGGCCATCAGCCGCCGCATTATCTCCTCGCCGTGACCGGTGAATGAAGCTGCGCCTGACGGGGCGGCGTACGTGCCCGCGCCGATTACTGCCGCGTCGCCGACCCGGCCGGGCATTCGGCCGGCAATGCCGCCGCTTGATGTCGCCGCCGCAACGTTGCCGTGGCGGTCGATCGCCACGGCGCCCACGGTGCCGCCATCCAGCGCCGCCGTCACTTCCGGTTCTGTTGATTCGCCGATGCCGAGCCGACGATTGAGCCTGGGGAAGTATCTGGCCCCGCGTTCAAGCACCCGTTCGAGCCGGCGCCGCGCCCGCTCGCTTGGCCCCGGATGGCTGCCCAGACCCACCTCGCGTGCCAGCCTGGCCGCGCCGTCACCGCACAGCAGGAGATGGTCGGTCTGCTCCATCACCGCCCGCGCAAGCAGTACCGGATTCCTCACGCTGGAAACCGAGCAGACGCCGCCGAACCGGCCGTCCTGCGTCATCACTGCCGCGTCCATCTCAATCTGGCCGTCGCAGGTCAGGTCTGCCGCCGCGCCGCAGTTGAAGAGGCCCGAGTCCTCCATCACGGCCACCGCCGCAGTCACGGTCTCCAGGGCGTTCGCGCTCGCACGCAACAGGCGATAGCCCTCTTCCAGGGCCGCCCGCAGGCCGTCCGCCGCGGTTTGCTTGTCCTCAATGACGCCGGCGCCGCCGTGCACTATCAGCCCGAGCGGAGAGCCCATTTCTAACGCTGGCAGACCGGGCAGTAGTGCGTGCTGCGGTTGCCGACCCGCTCGCGGCGAATCGTCGTGCCGCAGTCGCGGCACGCCTGCCCGGCGCGGCCGAAGACCTTCAGCTGCTCCTGGAATCCGCCGGCCGAACCATCCGGCTGGCGGTATCGCCCGTCGAGCATCGTCGTCCCGCACCAGTTGATGCCGTCGGTCAGAACCTCACGGAGGCTCCTGGCGATTCGCGCGACTTCGACGCGTCTGAGACTGCCGGCCCGCCGCAGCGGCCGGACCCGTGCCCGGAAGAGTGCCTCGTCGGAGTAAATATTGCCCACTCCACAACAGATGCGCTGGTCGAGCATCAGGCTCTTGACGCTTGCGCCCCGGCCCGCGAGCCGCTGGACGAGATAGTCCGCCGACCAGTCGTCGTCAACCGGTTCTGCGCCCATCCCCTGCATTCCGGCGAGCGATCGCGGATAGCGGCCGGCAGGCACGAGCCAGGCCCGGCCCAGCACCCTTGGTTCGACGAACGACAACACCCGGCCGCCCGACAGCTCCAGTCTCAGGCGTTCATACTGCGGGTGCTCGCCAGGTCCGACCAGTTCAAGATGCCCGCTCAGCCGCATGTGCAGCACGAGTTCGAGACCGCGATCCAGTTCGATGATGAGATACTTGCCGCGCCTGCGCACCGCTCCGATGCGCCGGCCTCTGATCCCGACGCGGAACCGCGCCGGCGATGGATGCCCGATGATGTCTGGTCGGCCGACGCTGCAGGCGCGCACCGTGCGCCCGCTCAGGAGCGGCGCCAGGCGCCGCCGCATCGTTTCGACTTCGGGAAGTTCGGGCAATCCGCCGCCGCTAGTTGGCCGCCTTCAGCAACTGCTCGTTGCTGGCAACCGGCGCAAGCAGCGACTCGGCCCGCGCGACTTGCGGGTCATGGCGCAGGCGCATCTGGTAGTCACCGCGCATTCCGAACAGCTTGCCCGCGACCTCGCGTTCTATCTGGGCAACAAAGAACTGACGCGATGAGTCAAACGCCGCATCGGTGAACTCCATCTCCTTGCGCGTGCGCAGGAATGTCGCGAACTCGGCCAGCACCGGCCCGTCGGCGCGGAAAGCCATGGTCAGTCCCTGGTTACGGCGGGTGAAGTCGACGGCGAAATCGAAGAACGCATCACGGTTCACGCGCAGGCCCAGCCCCTGAATGCGCTCGTAAGGCATCACGATGTCGGGCACGATCGCGCCGCCGCCGCACACCGGCCGGCGCAACTTGCCCAAGGTCCGGTACTCGCGGGAGTTGTCTGTCCCGGGTTCGCGGATCACCGAGCTCTCGGGCTCATCAGCCCCGTCCAGCGTGTCGGACTTCACCTCGCCGTTGCGGTCGCGCGGCCGGTTGATGCAGCGGCCGCTCGGCGTGTACCAATACGCCGTGGTGATCTTCACCGCCTCGGTCGGACCAAGCTGGTGGATGGTCTGAACCGAACCCTTGCCGAATGTCGTATCGCCGAGGATGAGACCGCGCTCCCAGTCCTGCAGCGCGCCCGCCACAATCTCGGCGGCCGATGCGCTGCCCCGGTCAACCAGCACCACCAGCGGGAACTCGCCGAACGCGTCCTGGGTCTCGGCCACGTACTCACGCTCGCTGTCCGGGATCCTGCCCTTGGTGCGGACTATGACCTTGCCCGGCGGCAGAAAGAGGTCGGAAACTTCCTTCCCCTCGGCCAGCAGGCCGCCGCCGTTCGAGCGCAGGTCCAGAACGAGCTTCTTCGCCCCGGCGCCGAAAAGCGAATCGATTGCCCGATTCAGTTCACGCGTCGCGGCGCGGGAGAAGTCAGCCAGCCGGACATAGCCGACCCCAGAACCGAGCAGCGTGGCGTGCGGCACTGCCTTGATGTTGATCACCTCGCGGGTCAGACTGAAGGGCATCGTCTGCTCAACGCCGGGCCGGCCGATCCCGACAACGACTTTCGTGCCGGGTTCGCCGCGCAGCAGCTTCACCGCGTCCTCGGTCGTGAATCCCTTGGTCGACTTGCCTTCGATCTCCAGTATTCGGTCGCCGCCGCGCAGCCCGGCGCGCTCGGCCGGCGTGCCCTCGATCGGCGCGATCACGGTCAGCGTCTGGTCCACCAGCCCGATGTGGATGCCGATGCCGCCGAACTGCCCCTCGGTGCGCACGCGCAATTCCTTGAAATCGCTCTCATCAAGAAACTCGGTATGAGGATCGAGTGACTCGAGCATCCCGCGAATCGCTGAGCGAATCAGCTTCTCGTTATCGACGCGCTCAACGTAGTTGGTGATGACCAGCTCGACGACGCGGCCGAAGAGCTGAAGGTTCTGCATCAGCGATGAAGTGCGCTGCGCCCAGAGCCGGCCGAACAGACCGCCAACCGCCAGCGCGGCAACGGCCACGATAAGTACCAGTGCGATTCGCCTAGTCTTCAAAGAATCACCTGCCGCCCTGTTGCCGGCGGCCCTTTCTCTCAAGCAGCTCGCTCACCAGTTCCCTGACCTCTGCCTCCAGTTCATCGGCGGGCCTCGTGCCGTCAAGCAGCTTGACACGGCCCGGTGCCCGACGCGCCAGGCGAATGTAGGCTGCGCGGACCCGCTCGTGAAATTCTACCCGCTCGCGCTCCAGCCTGTCAAGCGACATCGCGCCCTTGCGGTCCTGCCCGACCAGGACCGGCACATCGACAAGGACGGTCAAGTCCGGACGCCGCGCCGCCGTCGCCAGCTTGTTCAGCCGCGCCACCAGCCGCGCGCCCAGCTCCCTGCCCCCGCCCTGATATGCGACCGACGAATCGATGTAGCGGTCCAGCACCACGAAGCGGCCTGCGGCCAGCTCAGGCATGACCCGCTCGCGCACGTGCTGATTACGGCTGGCCAGGTACAGGAAGAGCTCGGTCAGGCCGTGCATGGATGTGTTCGCCGGGTCCAGCAGTATCGCCCGCACCGCCTCGCCGATCGGCGTGCCGCCCGGCTCCCGCGACAGCACGGTCTCGAAGCCCTGCGCGATCAGCCACTCGCACAACCGTCTCGCCTGCGTCGACTTGCCCGAACCCTCAACGCCCTCGAATGTAATGAGCAGGCCGGGCCGGGGCTTGCCGGGCGCGTCACGCTCCACTCGAACCGGACCTAGTGCTTGCGCCGGGCAGCCTTACGGATGAATGCCTCGGTCTTGTCACGGCAGACCTCGTCCGGGAACTGCACCGGCGGGGTCTTCATGAAGTAGCTCGACGGCTCGGCGATGCTGCCCGAAAGACCGCGGTCCATCGCCAGCTTGGCGCAGCGGATGGCGTCAATCACGACCCCGGCCGAGTTAGGCGAGTCCCAGACCTCGAGCTTGAGTTCCAGGTTGAGCGGCACGTCGCCGAAGGTCTGACCCTCAAGACGGATGTGCGCCCACTTGCGGTCCTTGAGCCAGGCGACGTAGTCCGACGGCCCGATGTAAACGTTTTCGGCCCCAATATCGTGTTTGAGCAGTGAGGTCACAGCGCCGGTCTTGGATATCTTCTTCGAGACGAGGCGACTGCGCTCAAGCATGTTCATGAAATCGGTATTGCCGCCGACATTGAGCTGCGACGTGCGCAGCAGCCTGACGCCCCGGTCGTTGAACAGCGATACCAGCACCCGGTGCAGTATCGTCGCACCAACCTGGGACTTGATGTCATCGCCGATGACGGGCAGGCCAGCGCTCTTGAACCGCCTGTGCCAGTACTTCTGTGACGCGATGAAAACCGGTATGCAATTGACGAACGCGCACCCGGCCTTCAGCACCTGCTCAACGTACCATTTCGTCGCCTCCTCGCTGCCCACCGGCAGGTAATTGACGACGACGTCGGTGCGCGTCTCCTTCAGGATACGCACTATGTCGGCGGTCGGCCCGGGCGCCTTCTCGATTATCTGCGAAAGATAATATCCCAAGCCGTCATGGGTCATCCCCCGCACGACCTTCACACCTGACCGCGGCACGTCGGCGAACTTGAATGTGTTGTTTGGGTAGGTGTAAATGGCTTGGGCCAGGTCCTTGCCGACCTTGCGCTTGTCGATGTCGATGGCAACCGTGAACTCGATATCGCGTATGTGATAGCCGCCCAGGTCGACATGCATTATGCCCGGCACCCGTTCGCCCGGCTTGGCGTCGCGGTAGTAGTGAACGCCCTGGACAAGGCTGCTCGCGCAGTTGCCCACACCGATAATGCCAACTCTCACCTTAGACACTTATCCTCCTAGAGACAGCAGGTTACGCCAATACCCACTCTCCGCCTTCCAGCCCTTCCACCGGGAATCATATGCCAACGGACGGGTCAGTCAAGCGGCCAGCCCGAACCAAGGAAGGGGTTCACCAGCAGAGCTCGGGCGAAACTGCCCGGCTCGTCGTGCCCCGGGTACAGCATGGTGTCCCGCGCCAAGCGCGACCTGAGCAGTGCGAGCGAATCGCGCAACCTCGCCTCGGACCCGCCCGGAAAGTCGGTCCTGCCGACTGAGGCGACGAACAGCGTGTCGCCGGTGAACGCGAAGCCCGGCCCGAGCAGGCAGATGCCGCCCGGCGTGTGACCGGGCGTGTGCAGCACCGCAAGCTCGGTCTCACCCACCGCAACTGTGTCACCATCGGACAGCAGTCGAGTCGGCTTGACCGGCTGAATGTCAATACCCATCAATGCGGCCAGGCTCTGCTGCGGGTTCTCCAGCATCACGGCATCGGCCCTGTGCACCAGCAGTCCTGCCCCGCTCGCTCGCACCACTGCCCCGGCCGCCGCAACGTGGTCGATGTGACCGTGCGTTGCGATGACCAGCTCTACTCTGCCGCCGACGCTTCCGGCCTCTTCAAGAATCCGTCCGGCGTCGCCGCCCGGGTCGACAATCGCCAGAGCATCGCCGGACTTCAGGATGTAGCAGTTAGTCGCCAGCGGACCGACCACAAGCCGGGTGACCTCGCTCACACGACACCCAGAGGTCGCGACACCAGCCGCCGCGAACCGGCTCTGCCGGTCAGGGTCCAACCTTCGCGCTCAAGCAGAAACTCCTTCCACACCATCCCGCCGGTGTATCCGCCGATGTACCCGTTTGAGCGGACCACCCGGTGGCAGGGAATGATGAGCGGAAGCGGGTTGGTGGCCATCGCCTGGCCGACTGCCCGCGCCGCGCCCGGTCGGCCCGCCGCGCGCGCCAGTTCGCCATAGGTCCTGACCTGACCGGACCGTATACGGCTGCACAATCGCAGCACCGCACGCGTGAACTCGGGCAGCCTGCCCAGATCGAACCGCAGACCCGCCGCGGCCGGCCCGCGGTCAAGCGCGGTCAGCAGGGCGTTGCAGACGCCGCTGTCATTGGGATGATTCAGCGGCCTGCACGACAGCTTCACGGCGACTACGCGGTCCTGACGCCATACGAGGGTGGCTGTGCCGGGCGGCAGCGAACACGACGACTGCGCTCGATTCATGCTTGTCAGCCATATTAGAACCCGGCCCTGCCAAGTCAAGCAAGCGGCCTGCCGTGTCAACCAGCAACCGGCGAATCGCGGCATCCTTGAATGCCGACGCATCACGCAGGCGGTGAACGCGGACTTGCGACTGCGCTGTTACAGCGTATCATCGTCGCTCCATGAAACTCCATGCAGCCGACCCGTCCGAGCTGCTTCAGGCCGGCGGTCGTCTCAGTCGGTTGCTGCCCGGATACGAACACCGCCCCGAACAGGTCAGGATGTGCGCCGAGGTGAATGCGGCTCTGGAGCATGGCGCCCGGCTCGTGGTCGAAGCCGGCACCGGCGTCGGCAAAAGCCTCGCCTACCTGCTGCCAGCGGCGCTCTGGTCCCTGCGCCGTGACAGCCGGATCGTCATCTCAACACACACCCGCGTCCTGCAGTCTCAGCTCATCGACAGGGACGCACCGCTCGTCGCGGACCTGCTCGACGCCGGGGTCAGCTTCGCCGCAGCCTACGGGCAGGAGAACTATGTCTGCCGTTTCCGGCTCGAACACGGTGTCGGCCGGGGTCTATTTGACACGCCTGAGGAAGCCCGGTCGGCTGAGCAGCTGTTTGACTGGGCTTCGCGGAGCGATGACGGCCTGCTCTTCGGTTACCCGGGACGGTTGCCCGCCTCGCTGGTCGCCCGTATCGGGCGCGATTCCGCCGCCTGCCGCCGCGACCGATGTCCGCATCGACGCGCATGCCACTACCTGTCTGCGCGCCGCTCCTGGGAACAGGCCCAGGTGTTGATTGTCAACCACGCACTGCTCTTCTCGGCGATGACTGCGGATACCGGCCTTCTGCCCGAGTTCGGGGCGCTCATACTGGACGAAGCACACCGAATCGAAGATGTCGCAGCCCGTCACTTCGGCGCGCAGGTGTCTCTATCCGGACTGCTCCGGTCTATCGATGGCGTGGCCGCGGGACGCGATAGCCTCGCGGCGCGACTGGATCAGCGCAGCGCGTCCCGGCGCGCTGCGGTGACGGCGGCGACAGCGGCGCGCAACGCCGCCGAATCCCTTGCTGCTGTTATCGAACCACTCGCCGGCCCCGCGCAGACACGCCTGCGACTGGATGAGCCGGTTGACACCGCCGCCTGCGCCCAAGCCGTCGAGAACCTCGCCGAAGCGGTCGAAGACGCAGCACAGGGAAGCGATGACGAACTGCTCGCCGGCGAACTCGGCGCCGGGGCACGGCTGCTGCGCCTCGCGGCGGATTCCCTGCGCGTTTTCGCCGAACCGCCCTCACCCGATGCGGTGCGTTGGATCGAGCGGCCTGAAGCAGGCCGGCTGACTCTGCAGTGTGCGCCACTGTCCGTGTCGGAGAGGATGCGAGAGGCGGTGTACAACCGCGTCACTGCGACCGTGCTGACCTCGGCGACGCTGACGGTTGCAGGCAGCTTCGAGTTCTTCGTCAGCCGGCTTGGACTGGAAGGCTTCAAGATGGTGCGGCTTGACTCGCCCTTCGACTACGAGCGTAACAGCCTGGTGCTGGTCCCCGCGTCTCTGCCTCGACCCGGTGCGAGCGCGTTCGCATCGGCCGCGGCCCGGGTACTCGAACAGGTCATAGCGTCCTCCCGCGGCCGGGCTCTGGTGCTGTTCACCTCATACGAATCGCTCAACGCGGTTCACGCGCTGGTCCGGAACACGGGTTTCACGCACCTGCGCCAGGGCGACGAACCGCCGCCCCGCCTGCTCGAGCGATTCCGCTCCGACACACACTCGGTGCTGTTCGCGACCCAGTCGTTCTGGCAGGGCGTCGATGTCCCCGGCGAATCGCTTTCCTGTCTGGTGATAGTACGCTTACCCTTCGAGGTGCCTGACGACCCGCGCCTGACCGCGATCTGCGAACGGCTCAAGAAGGCCGGCCGGGAACCGTTCGTCAGCTACCAGGTCCCGACCGCGGTGCTGCGTTTCCGCCAGGGCTTCGGACGGCTCATCCGCGCCGCTACCGACCGCGGCGCGGTCGTCGTGCTCGACCGTCGCATCATCGAGCAACCCTATGGCCGCGCGTTCCTCAGGTCATTGCCGGAAGGAATCAGGATCACTGAGCGACTGGCCGACCTCGAGCGCTTCTTTGCCGCGCCCGACGGTCCAGACACCGCTGGATGAACAGCCCGAGCAGGACAAGTGACAGCGGGTCAGTCGAGAACCTGAAACGCTGATTCTCGCCCGCTTCGAGGGTGTTCCCCGTCAGCGCCACCCAGGCAATGGTGGCAAGAATCAAGACCAGCACAAGTCTCTGGCTTCGCGGCAGACCGGTGCCTCGACGCAAGCGGGCCGCTCCGACCATCCACACCAGCGGCAGGCCGACAAGCAACAAGAGTCCGAGGAAGTGACCGCGTTCCGACCGCAAAGGCACCAAACCGAGTCGGCCGAAGTCGAACGGCAAACGCCCGGCAAGCAGCATGTCATACGCGCAATTCAGCACGGCGACTCGGTCTCGATTGGGTTCCAGCAAGACGTAGTCGGTGGGCGATTTGAAATAGCAGAACCAGGCCTTGGCCAGACCCTTGACCAGGCCCATCGGATGGAAGCGCACCGCTGCCACGGCATCGCGCAGGTAGTGCTCGCCTATCGCGATGTAAGCGTGGTGATTGAAGTTAGGGAAGCCCGTTGTACGCCGCGACTCGGTGAGCACCGGAACACAGGCCGGCGACTGGCCTTGCCACGCCGCAGGGTATGCATCGACCGTTTCGAACCGATCAACCAAAGCAGCCTCGCTCATTCGACCATCCTGGACCAAACGCTCACGCACCGGTGGCGGGACATACATCCCGGTCGTAGCCCAGAGATTCATCCCGGTCCAGGTCGACGCTGTGAACCTGCCGAACACTGCAAGATTCTTCGCATACACGCCCGCCACGACCAGTACCGGCAACGCTGATCCGAGCAACACCGCCCTCCTGCGCCCGGGGCTCAGCCACACCACGCCCGCCACCGCGCCCAGCAGGAATATCAGATGAAAGAGCGCGTGCAACAAGCAAACCGCGCCCAGAGCCGCGAAACAAAGCAGCGCCTCGCTTGCGCGACCCTTCTCAGCGAACCGTTCAGCCCCGAGTGCCGCCAACACAAGCAGGACCGCGACTGGCAGGGAGTGAAACAGCCAATTGGAGTACAGTGCCAGACCCGGGCTCGTCGCCAGAACCAGCGTGACAACCAGCGCAACCGGCCGGCCCGCGCCCAGGCGCCGCTGCAGCGCGAAGACCGCCCAGCACAGCAACGCGGCCAGCAGGGCATACACGGCATTGAATGTCGTGGCCTCCTGCCCCGCAGACCACTTCAACACCAGCCCGAGGAACAGGTTGAACCCGGGCGGCTGGCTGTGCAGGTACCACAGGCTCTCGGCGAGGCGGTCGCGCAGGAGCGCAGGGTCGATGTACTGCATGAACCAGTCCAGCGGCCGCGAATCGAACCGCACTCCCAGCATCCCGTAGCCCAGCCGCGCAGCCAATGCCGCACCCGCGCACGCAAGCGAAGCCAAATGATCCGCGAACTGCACCGGCCCTTCGCGATTCATACCGCAGAGTTATACTCGCCCCGGCGAGCATGGCAACCCCGCCGGTTTGACAGCACCCGCCCCGGCACGATAGGATTGAACCATGCGGCGACCATTCCTGCTCATCACGGCTCTCTTCTGTCTTGCGGCGGCAAAGTCGTACCGGCACCCCCGCCTGGACATCGACGTCATCCTGCGCTCGGACGGCATCGCAATCATCCGGCAGGAACGCACGTACCGTTTCGACGGCTCCTTCTCCTGGGCATTCCTCGACCTCAAGCGCGCCGGCGCCGACAGCATCCGCGTCCTGCGGCTCGCCGAGTTGACCGGAGACGGCCCGCAGGACATCATTCCGGACGAGTGTTCCGACCGGGGCAGTTCGGTCTACCTGAGATGGTCCTACTCGGCCCAAGACGAAGAGAAGACGTTCCTGGTCGAGTACGCCGTGTTCGGCGCGCTCGCCAAACACGAGGACGTCGCCGAGTTCTACTGGAAGATCGTCGAGGACGAGCACGAGCCTGTCGATCGCCTGACAGTCACGGTTGTCGCGCCCGTGCCCTCGCCAGAGCTCTTCAAGATCTGGATCCACTCCACAGCGCGCCCCGGTCGACTGGAGTTCAGCCCGGACTACAGCCGCGCAACCGTCGAACAGACCGGCATCCCGCGCAATCGTTTCGTCGAGCTACGCGTCCTGCTTGACCCGGCCGCATTCCCCTTGCGCGGCTCGACCGGTGAGCGGCAGTATGAGCGCATCCTGGCCGAGGAGAAAGCGAATTTCACCCGCTCGACCCTGCGCCGCTACATCGGCATACCGCTCGGCCTGGCGCTGCTGCTCATCGCCCCGCCGGTCCTGTTGCTGACCTTCCATCGGCGCTACGGACGCGAGCCGCGGGTTGTTCACGAAGCAGTCTACGAGCGCGAACCGCCGCGCCTGGCCGCGCCGCAGTACGTACCTCTGATCATGCAACAACGGCTCGACCACAGCGATTCCAGCCGGTCGTCGTTCTTCGCCGCGCTCTTTGCCGGGCTGCTCGACCTTGCCCGGCGCGGATATGTCACGGTGGAAGAGACGCGCCATGGCGGTCGGTCCGAGTACCGGTTCCGCCGCACCCGGCCCCTGCCGCCCGACGCGAGCGAGACCGACAGACAGACGTCGGAGTTCTTCTTCGATACCGTTGCCGGTGGCGAGAGCTTCACGCAGAAGGACGTCGAGGAGTACGGCCGCCGCCACAGCACCGAAGTCAGGGCTTTTCTCGACCGTCTGCACTCGGAGGCTGCCGCCTGGTGGCCGCGCGAGCTGGGCACCGAGCTGCTCGACCCGGCATCGTTGCGCGCCCAGCAGCGGTACTTTCTCGCGCTGTTCGCCGTGATCGTGGCCGGAGCGTTGCTCTTCGCCTACGGTGTGCTGGCGATCGCGCCGGAGCTGCCCTTCGTCCTCATCGCGGCCTTCGCAGCGATACCGTCGCTGGTTGCGTTTCTCCTCGCAGGACGGGCCATACTGCGCTGGTCCGAGGCCGGTCTGCTCGAACACAAGCGCTGGCGCGCGTTCCGCCGGTTCCTGCGTGAATTCTCGGCGATCGAACAGGCGCCGGTCGGGCTGCTCGCCATCTGGGAGCACTACTATGTCTACGCCGCCGCGTTGGGTGTAGCAGAGCAGTTCATCCGCAACATCGGCCGTCTGGCCGAAACGCGCGGTGCAACCCTGCCCGTCCCTGCCTGGTACATCCCCTCTGCCGGCTCATCCGCATCAATCGCCGGGCTCGGTTCAACCCTGGGTTCTTTCACGAGTTTCGCGACCAACTTTTCAGGCATGGCGAGTTCGTTCACGACAAGCGGCA
>CBFGIY010000050.1:0-18700 GCA_965648935.1 Caldifarciminota bacterium | reverse complement strand
GCCTGAGAAGCCCGACAAACCAGGCCCTCCAGCTTCCTCAGGTAAGCACCCACCACCAAAGCACTAGCAGTTGGCTACGTGGGAGGCCCGGGTTTCCTCCCCCCTTTCGCCCGCCGCGCCGTTGCCGGCCGCTGTGGCCGGCGGCGTTGGCTATTGGGGTGGCTGGTCGCCCAGCCGGGTGACGGTCACCTCGTTGCCCGGCAGGGCGTCGACGAGCAGGCGGCCGTGGTGCGGCGAGTAGACGCCGTCGGCGGCTGAGCCCGCGACCGACACCCAGCGCCACGGCACTTCGAGCGCGACGGTCATCGGCGTTGGCGGCATCCCCGCGACGCCCGCGCCCTCGATACTGAACGTCGCCGATCGGTCGGTCCGGCGCAAGTTCAGCCGGGCACCTCGGCGCTGCAGCAGGTACCGACCGACGTCCTCCAGCGGCGCGACCCAGGCCCGGCTGTTGCGGACCAACCGCACCTGGCGTCCGAAGGTGAGCGGCGTCACCGAGTACGTGTGAGCCACGCCGTGCCGCTCCATCGCCTCGAGTTCCTTGGAGTCGGCTTCGAGGATGCGATGGTGCAGCAGCACCGTCCACTTCCCGCGGCCCTCTTCGATGGTACGGACGAACTCGCGCAATCCCGGCAACGTGTCGTTGTAGAACGCAAAGCTGTTGAGCCGGTAGCGGTCGAACCCGGTCGGCTCGTTGTGCAGCTCGCCGGCTGTGCGGCCGAACCAGAATCCGGCCGCGCGCACCGCCGCAACGAGCTGCGGGCTGACCGCGCTGTACGGATAGTGGAAAGCGCGCGGCGGCTCGCCCAGCGCGCGTTCCAGCGCCGCCGCGCAATTGAGCGCGTCCTGCGCGGCCCGCGCCGGGTCCAGCCGCGGCAGATCCGGGTCGTGGCACCCGCCGTGACCCGAGATGCGGTGCCCGCGCGCGAGCAGTTCCTTCGCCTCGGGAATCCCCAGCCGCCTGATGGGAATGCCGTCCTCCTCCGCGTGCCAGTCCGCGTCGGCCCCGGTCCAGTCCGCGACCAGCCCGAAGTTGGCCTTGAATCCGTAGCGGTCGAGCACCGGCGCGGCCTGCGCGTACTGATCGTAGGAGCCGTCGTCGAAGGTGACCGACACCGCACCCGGCGCATCGCCCCGGAAGGGCGCGATCCGGACGGCAACCACGGGAGCGGGCTTGCCCGCCAGCCGGTCGAGTTTCGCCTGCCGCGTCGGCGAGTCGGCCAGCGCCTGGCCCAGGCCGGCCGCGAAGTCGTGGTAACTGCGCTTGAGCCGCTCGGTGTATTGTGGTGTGTCCCAACCCGGCCAGCGCCAGCGCTGCGTGAACTGCAGCTTGCCGCCCTTGGCCGGAGGCAGGGTCGCGACGAGCCGGCCGCCCGGCTCGTCGCCCTCGATGATGAAAGCCGACAGTGCGAGACCGTTCGTCGCAACCGACTCAACACCGTCGGTGGCCGGGTCGTCCTGCAGGACCTGGTGGCTCGACGGGTCCGACACGTTGAAGAGCGCCCACGGGATGCGCAGCTCGACCGTTCCGTTTCGCTCGTACCAGTCGGCCAGCGAGCTGATGTCTGAGCGTCCCCATCTCAGTCGGCCGAACTCGGTCTCGACCGGCGGGATGCTCTCGCCCAGCGCCGTGAAGCGCACGTGATTGCACATCAGCCGCTGCGTGATGAAACGACCTTCCCGGTTGGCGACCGTACGCAGGGCACGCCGCCAGGATTCCCGCGGGTCGGAGAACACCGAATAGCCCGAGTCCACAAGCACCTCGGCGTCTGCGGTGTCGCGCAGCATTATGAGAAACTCGACCCCATTGGCGCAGTCAGGCCCGGCCGGTCCGAGACGGCTTGAGCCGAGCCTCGGGTCGTAGGTATCGACGGCGATCCCGACAGACTGGCGTCCCCAGTCCGGAGTGCGCTCGAGGTCCAGCCTCAGGTAGCAATACTCCTCGTCCGACGACAGCCACAGCGCGCGCACCGCGCCCGAGCCGCGCGCGACCGGCTTGCCCGGCCAGTCCCCGGTTTCGCCGTCGACCGTGACCAGCTCGCGTCCGAACTTGACCATCCCGTAGCACTGCTCCGGGTTCTGCACGTTGTGCCAGAGCCGCACCCGGTCAGCCGGCACCGCGAACTCGTCGACCAGCCAGTTGCGCTTGAACCACTCGTCGAGCCAGGCGAAAACGATGCCGCCCGCGCACCCCTCGTCGTGGATGGCCCGAAGCATCGCCAGGTTGATGCGCGCCTGCTCGGACTCATCGTGACCCCCGTGGTCCATGCCAAGCCCGTTGTGATGGGAATTGCCCCGCGAGGACGGCACCCCGAACTCGGCGATGAGCAGCGGCACACCCGCGTGGTGTCGCTTCAGGTCGGCCACGTAGCCCGCGTAGTTGTCCGGCTCGCCGTGCGAGTTGCGGTACTCGCGGTACCTCGGCTCGAGGAACATGAAATCCGGATAGTACGGGTAGACGTGATAAGCGGCGAACTGACCGGCCCGCTGCGCCGGCGTAGTGTGCAGGCGCATCGGGTCCAGCGTGACGAAGTCGTTGTCGAAGGCGTACACCGGTCCCTTGCCCGAGTGCTCGGAAGAGTGATACAGCGGGTCGACCGGAAGCCAGTTGACGAACCCGACCGGATGCTGGGTCCCGTAGGTGATCGCCTCGTACTGGCACAGGTAGTCCAGCATCCCGGCCAGCCACACCTCGGTCGGGCTGCCCTCGGGCACGCTGAACATCAGGCCGCTGTGCCGGCGCGTCGAGCGGTGCGTCGTATCCGTCGCCTCGACAACCTCGGGCTCCCACTCGCGGCCGAACAGGTACCCGATAGTGAACGCCGACACATCAGCCGACCAGGCGCCCGAGGCGTGACCGGGCCGCGGCTCGCGCACCAGCCGGCCGGCAATCGCATCAACCGCGTCGCGTATCTCCGCTTTCAGCGCGCGCGTGTAGCTCGGGTCAAGAAGGTCGAACGAGTCAGGCGCTTCGGCCCATATGCCCTGCATCAGGTACACCGGCCGTCCCGAGTTGCGGAAGTTGTGCTGCGCCAGCGCCTCGTAGAACTCGGGCGGCAGGATCGTGTAGGCGCGCACGACATTGAACCCGGCCTCGCCCATCTGCTCCAACCAGCGGCCGTAGTCTTCGCGGCCCGCGCCGAACTCGGTCGGGTAATGCCCGGGTAGCGCAACGCCCAGGTTCGCGCCCACCACGAAGAGTCTCTGCCACGCTTCGGTCTTCTCGCCGCGCGTGTTGCTCGTCACGGCAAGCCGCTCGAACTCATCCCCGTTGCAGCGGAAGAGGACTCGAGCGCGCGCGGCGGCCACCTCGATCTCCTCGCGCGTCGCCCTGATATCGACATCGGGCACTGCGGGTTCAGTCACTTCCACCACGCGGGGCCGGGACAGACGACGCTCAACCCGCGCCAGCAGAATCACAAGAGCAACAAGCCCGGCAACCAGCAGCCCGATGACAAAGTACTTTCCGTGCATGCTAGAACGCGCGGCTGACCGACAGCCCGATGCTGCCATAGACATACTGCCCCCTGCCCGCGGTCCGCGCGAAACTGCCGTCCAGCGCCGCAATCGTCCTGGGCAGGAACTCCCAGTCGAACGCCGCATTGGCGCGCGCAACCCACTCCTCGTCGGCATTCAGGCCGCCGGCCGCTTCGGCCGACAGGCCCCAACGGTCCCGGCGCAGCCGAACACCCAGACCAAGCGTGTTGGTGACCAGGTCCTGAGGAGAGTAGTACAGCGGCGACCTCGCGGCGAAGTCGTCGTAGCTGAAGTTGTAGCTGACCGCGACGCGCGGCCGGGCGATGATGTCGTACCCTGCCCCAGCCGCCAGCGCGGTCTTGACATTGCCGTCGCGCGTGACCCGCAACCGCGTGATCCGGGCATCAAGCCGCAGGCGCGCGAGCGGTCGCAGGGCAAGCGCGGTCCAGCCCGAGATCGCGCCGATGTCCTGCGCCGGCTCAAACAGCACTCGCCCCGCCTCGCCCGACCACGACAGCCAGGCACGCTCCGCTTCCCAGCCCAGCGTGGCGCTCTTGAAGCCGAATTGCAGCGCGTCGCCCTGCGCCTGGCCGGTGACGCGCAGCCACGACAGCGGCCTCCACAGGATGGCTCCGCGCACCAGCAGGTAGTCCCGCCCCAGCGCGCCCCGGCGGTTGCTCGACACCGCGACCGACGCGCTCGGAACCAGCCGGTCCCAGGCCCGGTGCTCATAGCGCAGCCGGTAGTCGCGGTAGGCGCCCTGTACCTCGCCGTCGAAGTCGGCCGCGCTCGCGGCCTCGAGCCGCACCCGCGGCGCGGCGGCCGCCCGGGCGCGCGCGAACGCCTCAGCGAACTCCCTGCGCCCCGGCGCCAGCTCAAGCGCCCGCTGGTAGAAGTGCCGGGCCGCTGCCGGCCGCTCGGTCCATTCGTGGTTCTGTCCGAGCCCGAACCAGAGGTCGGCGTTACCCGGCGACTGCTCGAGCAGTCGCTCGTAGAGCCGGATCGCTTTCGCATGATCGCCGGACCACGAGAGCACCTGAGCCCGCCGCTGTTGCACGATGCGGCTTGACGGGTCCAGCGCCGCGGCCTCGGCCAGCCAGCGCAAAGCGTCCGAGTGCCGGTCCGCCCACGCCGCAACCTGCGCCCTGCCGAGCAGCGCCTCGAAGTACTCCGCGCTGCCCGGACCGACTTCGGCATAGGTCGCCTCTGCCTCGCCAAGCCGGTTCTGCCACGACAGCGCAATCGCCTTGCCCAGCCGCGCGTCGTCATCGGCCGGGTCCGCCGCGATCAGCCGGTCGTAGACCGAGATGGCCGAATCCAGCCCCCCCGCGCTCCGCAGTGCCAGGGCGAGCGCCTTCTGCAGGGCTCTGTCCGCTGGGGCTGCGCGCGCGGCCGCTTCGATGCGCTCCAGCGCCTCATCAGCCCGGCCCGCGTTGACCATCTCGTGCACCTCGGCAACGCTGACTGCCGGTTCCGGCGGCGCCGGCCGCAGTGCCAGCGCGATTTCCCGGCCGGCACGCGCGTCATCGTCGGCCGGATCCGCCGCGATCAGCCGGTCGTAGATTGCCACTGCCGAGTCGGTCTCGCCGATCGAGCGCAGGACCAGGGCCAGCGCCTTCTGCAGGGGCACGTCTGCCGGATTGGCCTGAGCCGCGGCCGCGATGCGCTCGAGCGCGTCCCCGGCCTGCCCGGCCTCAACCAGCCGGTGCACTTCAGCGATGCTTATCGGCTCGACCGAGAGCAGGGCCAGCAGGAGCGCAATCACGATGCCGCCTTGCCGAAGCCGGTGCGCTCGAACTTGTACCACGACTTCTGGCCCGCGAGCCAGTCCCAGGTGCCCCAGAGCTGGAAGGCGGCGCGCAGCGGCCCGTACACCGGCCCGCTCGCCATCGCGTAGCCGACCAGCCGCAGCCAGTCCCGGAAAGTGCGATAGCGCATCGCCTCGACGTTGACTTTCGACTGGTGCGCGAACCGGCGCTCGACCGCGGTCGTCACCAGCGCGGCAATCGCCCCACCGCCCAGCGCGGTCGCGCCCAGCGCTCCCACAAGCCACCAGACATTCGCCTCGCCCGACGCCGCCAGCCACACCAGCAGGGCCAGTCCCGCGACCTGGGCCAGCGGCGCGACGGCAACGTACAGCAGCTGGTAGGGCACGCCGAGCAACCCGGCTGCGCCGTAAGCCGGCTCGAACCACATCGAACGATGCAGAGCCAGCGATTCAAGAAGGCCGCGCTGCCAGCGGTTGCGCTGCCGGGCCAGCTGGCCGAGGCGCGAAGGCACCTCGGTCCAGGCAACCGGCCACGGGTCGAACACGACCGGCCGCCGCAGCTTCTTCTCGCGCGTGTAGCGGTGCAGGCGGACGATCACTTCCATATCCTCGCAGACGGTGCCCTTCGGACGGCCGCGCGTGATGCTCCGTATGTAGTCGTGCCGGTTGTTGCGCGTCAGGAAGCCGCCGCACTCCATAAGGAGCTTGCGGTCGAACATCGTGAACGCGCCCGAGAGCACCATCAGGGCGCCGGCCGCGGACTGGGCGATGCGGCCGACGGTGTAGGACATCAGATATTCGACGAGCTGGAACATCACCAGCGCCTGCCGCGGCAGCATCGCGAAGACGACCCTGCCGAACTCGACCTGCGCACCGTTGGCCGCAGTGATCAGGCCGCCCGCCGCCGCGGCGTTGCGCGAGCGGAAAAGCCCGGCCAGCCGGCTCAGGGCAGACGGCGCGAGCAGCGAATCGGAGTCCAGCGTGACGACCAGCGGCATCGCTGTCAGCGCAAGCCCGACGTTCAGCGAATCGGCCTTGCCCGAGTTGGGCTTGTCCACTACCCGCAGCCGCGAGTCCGAGCCCGAAACGAAAACCTGGCTGACCGGCGCCGTGCCGAGCGCGTCCTGATAGACGGTCGGGGCCGGCCGCAAGTCGAATGCCCGGCTCAACACCGCCAGCGTCGTGTCGGTCGAACCGTCGTTGATGACGATCACCTCGAACAGCGGGTAGTCCAGCGCGAGCAGGGAACGCACGCTCTCAACCGCGGTCGCGGCCTCATTGTGCGCCGGCACCAGCAGCGCGACGCCGGCATCGCTGCCCGGTTCGGGCACGGGCGGCGCCGGCCGGCGGAACACCACCAGGAACACGACGAGAAAGACGATGTTGAGCAGAACGTCAATGCCGAAGTAGATTGCCAGCAGATCAACCGCGACGCGCAGGGCCATCAGTCGGAGCGGCCTCTAGCGCGCGTTACGCACGTCGACCGTGACGACAAACGAGTAGGCGCGGTTGCCGCTCGAGTCCGATCCCGCAGCGTAGATGGTGTGATAGCCGTCGGTGACCGAGCGGCTGTCCCAGTAGTGAATCCAGGGCGCGGACCGCGTCACGGCCAGCGAGTCACCGTCCAGGAAGAACGCCACTTCGCTCACTCCCCGGTTGTCCGAAGCGATGGCCTCGACCCGCACCGTATCGCTCACCACGGACCACGACGCCGGCCTGACCACCGCGACGTACGGCGGCTCGCGATCAGGCAGGGGGGCGTTCGCGGCGATGGTCACGATCACGGGCGGCGTGTGCGCCTCGTTGCCCGCCTCGTCCCGGGCGACGCAGTGGACCGTGTGACCGCCGAGCGTATCGGGGTACCACCGCGCCGTGAACGGCGCGGCCGCAACCGCGGCGATGCTCTCCCCGTCGGCGAAAAACACGACGCGCTCGAGCCTGCGATTGTCGTAAGCGTCGGCCCGGATGACGATCGTGTCCTGCCCGAACGTGCTCCAGCTCACCGGATACAGCACGGCCACATACGGCGGCGTGGCGTCATAGGTCAGGTCGGCGCAGCCCGCCGCAAACAGGCCGATTGCCGCAGACAGCAGGACAGCGGCCCAGCGGCGCAGAGCAACCTCTCCAGACATCATCGGTAGACCTCCACCTCGCCGGCAGTCGCGAGGTCAAACGTCAGATATACAAAAGCCCCGTCTTCCTCAGTGCGTTCGACCCGGCGCAGGGTCACGCCGCGCGCCGTCACGTTCAGCGATGGGTCATCGAGCCGTATGGTCAGGCCGCGCACGGGTTCGGGATTACGATTGATTAGACTCAGCACGGTGCGGTCCTTCTGCGCCCGCACGCTCACCACAACGTTCCGCCGGGCGTTCCACCAGTCAGCCATGTCCTCCAGCCCGGCCAGCCACGCATCGCCCCTGGCGGCCGCATCGGCGACAAATGACCGGGCCGGAGCGAGGGTCGCGGTCGAGTAGCCGGAGTACGCGGAGTGCAAGTTCAGCACCATCATCCCGCGCCGAGGCCGCACAACCTCGCGCCACATTGACTCGAGCCGTGCCCCGAAACGCTGCGCGTCCTGTTCCTGCGCCGCCGCGGGGTAGGTTGGCGACAGCGCGCCGGCGCCGAAGAAGCTCCAGTCCTCGACGGCCGGCGATAGTTCGAGCACGCCCGTGACCAGGCAATACTGGTCACGCACCCACGTCGGGATGTTGTAGGGGAACAGCGCGCCGGCATACCCGGTCGCGTGATCCACGAAAACCGACGACTCGTACTTGTAGCCGCGCCGGGACAGTATAAACATCCCGGCCGCGGTACGGTTGCTGTACGGAAAGCGAAACCCGCGCACCGGCGTGCGCACGTGGTCCTCGAACCGGGCCAGCTCCCAGAGCGTCCGGCAGTAGTCAAGTTCCGAGAACCGCGGGTGCCGGAAGCTCAGGCTGGCCAGCTCGACTCGCCGGTCGCCCTTGAGGTATTCCAGCACCGTCCCCGGCACGAGCCCGGTTGCGAAAACCGTGACCCGCTCCATCCCCCCGGCGCGCAGCAGCTCGGCCAGCATCGCCCTCGGCCCTTGGCCGGCGCCGTCGCCGCCCGTCTCATTGACCGTCACGGCGAGCACACTGCGATAGGCTCCGGGCCAGGGATTGATGCAGACGCCCGGTCCGTCGCCCAGCGCCAGCGCGAACACACCGCGCCAGAACCCGGCAATCGCCGCCGCATCGCCGGCCCCGCCGTCAATCGACGGCTGGAGCAGCAGGAAATGCGGCACGAGTATCCCCCAGCCCCGGCCCCACTGGTTGGCAGTTACGGCCGGGTAGCTGGTCCTGCCGTCGGTCCAGCGCGCCAGCGTCCGAAAAGCGCCGGCGGACTCCGCCGGCACCAGCAGCCAGTCACCAACAAACGTCCGCGTGAGCTCGGTGCGATACCCGTCGAGCAGACCGGCGGCCGAGTCCTTCACCATCCGGAACCCGGTCAAATCCACCTCGCGCATCGAGTAGCCGAACACCGCCGCGAGGGGCCATTCCGAAGCATCGACCACACCGCCGGAAACGGCGCGGTCCTCGCCCTCAACCGTGTTGCGGCCGACGTTCTCGCCCGCGACAAGGATGCCGCCCGCGCGAACCCACTCGGAGAGATTCGCCATAGCGGCGCTGTCCAGGAACGAAAGGGAGAAGACGCGGTCCCCGTCGTGGTACCCCGCGATGGTGGGCGCGACGATGATGCGCACCGAATCCAGCCGCGCGCGCTCCAGCAGCACCGACTTGTCCGCGACCTCGGCGAAAGCGCCCAGCCCGTTGAACGTCTCAAGACAGATGTTGGCGCCGGAGGGCAGCAGCCCCAGCCCGTCCGAGCCCGTGGTCAGAAACAGCACGCGCGGATACACCAAGGCATCGCCCGCACCCGCGTTGCCGGACTGCCTGCCCCTTCCCGAACAGGCCAGCGTCCACAGCACGGCCGCGGCGACACAGAGATACATCGTGATATGCCGTCTGGACATTGTAGCGCATTCTACCATCCTTTGGCCCTCAGCGCCACAGGAAAATGCGGCCTTGACAGTCCGCGCCCCCAGGCCCGCAGGCGCAGATTCAGCCCGCCCAAGACCTCTCCGAGAAACGTGAACAATGCTCACCGCTACCTACTACTCTGAGAGTTGGCGTGTGCTACACCTCCCCAGCGTGGGGGCCAATCAAGTTGACGACGCCCGTGCAGTTTGAGTGGCTGATCCCCAAACGCACGGACTCCAACGGCGGCGGAAACTGGTCGACGGCCGGCGAAGCACCGACCTTCACGATGCTAGATGAAAGCTATCTTAGTGGTCTCCAATCTGCCGGAGGAGTGGAACTCACGGTGCTGGACGTGTGCTGGCTGCGTTTCGGCTACTTTGAGGACGTATCCGCATCTAGGGGTGGACTCCTAGTTGTCGATGACACCGGGGCGACACGCAGAGCCGGCATCATAAGGGCCATCACGGACCCGAGGATCTCGGAGTTCAAAGCAGGAAGCTTCACGTGGGGTGTCGGACTCGGCTATCGAGACTACATACGGTTCGACTACTCAAGCGACCATAACACAACGGATTGCCGCCGCAATGGATGGACGTTCTCGCTCACTGCTCAGCCGTCTCGAATAGCCAGCCTCTTCAGGAAGTCGTAGTGAGTACCAGAGCGGGCGTCAGTTGCATGCGACGCCCCGGCTAGCGACCAAACGTGAGGGCTGTTCGACATCGTCCCGCCCGGTTTGACTGAGCGGGCCTGACTTCTATACTCGGCCGAACCGGAAGCCAATGAAAGCGCGCACCCGCGAAGCCATCGCCGCCTGCCTCTACATCCTGCCCGCCATCGCCATCCTGCTCGTGTTCCGCGTCGTGCCCATCATCCTGTCGGTACGGATGAGCCTGTACGACTGGGGAATGGCCGGCGCGCGGGCGTTTGTCGGTCTGGGCAATTACCTCGCGGTGCTGAAGGACCCGGTGTTCTGGCAGTCGCTCGCGACGACCGGCTGGTACATCGTCTTCGAGGTGCCGCTGGTGCTGTTCATCTCGCTTTTCGTGGCGATGCTGCTGAACCAGCAGATTCGCGGGCTGGGCGTGTACCGCACCATCTACTACCTGCCCGTGGTCACCTCCATCGTCGCGGTGTCGGTGGTGTGGCGCTGGATTCTCCAGCCTGACCGCGGCCTGCTCAACTACCTGCTTTCGCTGGTCGGCGCGGGCGGACTGCGCTGGCTGCAGGACCCGCGCGGTCTGATTCAGCTCATCGTCGGGCCGAATGTCAGTCTGCCCCCGGTGCTGCGCGGCCCGTCCATTGCCCTGCTGTCGCTGGTGATGATGGGCGTCTGGAAGGCGATCGGCTACAACATCGTCATCTTCCTCGCCGGCTTGCAGAATATCCCGAAGAGCTACTACGAGGCGGCGCGCATCGACGGCGCGGGCCGCTGGGCCCTGTTCCGCCACGTGACCTGGCCCCTGATTTCGCCGACGACCTACTACGTGCTGATAATGAGCTGCATCAGCGCGTTCGAGACCTTTGCCCAGGTCTGGATAATGACCGGCCCGCCCGCCGGCGGCCCCCTGTCCACGACCAAGGTGGTGATGTACTACTTCTACGAGAACGCGTTCGAGCTGTGGCGGCTGGGCTACGGCGCGGCCATCGCGTTCTTCGCGTTCCTCATCATCCTCGGGCTGACCATCCTCCAGCGCACGCTGCTGGAAAGGCGTGTGCAGTATGGCTAGGCTCAAGGCGAAGAACCTGCCGATTCACCTGCTGCTCATCCTCGGCGGCGTCGCGATGGTCCTGCCCTTCTACTGGATGGTGTCGACCTCGCTGAAGACCCCGCTCGAGGCGCTGGCGTTCCCGCCGACCTGGCTGCCCGCCTCTCCCCAATGGCAGAATTACGTCGAGGTGTTTCGCCAGGTGCCGCTGTGGCGCTACCTGTTCAACACCGTGCTGGTGGCTTTCCTGAGCCTGTCCGGGGTGCTTTTCACCGGCGTGCTCGCGGCCTACGCTTTCGCGCGCCTGCGTTTCCCCGGCCGCGAGGTGCTTTTCATGGGCTTCCTCGCGCTGATGATGATTCCCCTGCCGGTCTATCTCGTGCCGTCCTACACGATTCTCTTCCGCCTCGGCTGGATCGACACCTACGCGGCGATGATCGTGCCCTGGATCGTCAATATCTTCGCGATTTTCCTCTTGCGCCAGCACATGCGCCAGCTGCCCCAGGACCTCTTCGACGCGGCGCGCATCGACGGCTGTTCGCGCTTCGGCACGCTCTGGCGGATAGTCATTCCGCTGTGCAAGCCGCCGCTGGTCACCATCACGGTGTTCAACGTCATCGCGTCGTGGAACTCGTTCTTCTGGCCGCTGATTGTCACCAACTCGGACCGCATCCGGCCCCTGCAGGTCGGGCTCGCCTACTTCTCGCGCGAGCAGAGCACCAACTACACGCTGCTGATGGCCGCCACCACGCTGGCGATTCTGCCCCTCGTGGCTCTCTTCTTCGTGGCCCAGCGCCAGATAATCCAGTCCCAGGCGAGAAGCGGCCTGAAAGAGTAGCCGGCCGCAGGTCGCGGCCGGCCCACGGTCGCTGGAGCCCGCGCTACCAGTCGCGGCGCCGGCCCCGCCACCCCGTTATCACCCCGGCCACCGCGCGGGTCTTGATGCCGTCGGTCCACCACCTGGCGTACTGGACGTCATCCGAGCGCGGCCTCGGGTCGGGCAGGTCCACCAGCACCCGCGTCGGCATCACCACCGAGTCGCCGAGGATGAGCGCCTCGCCCGTGCGCAGCGCCGGCAGCATCGACAGAAGCCCGGTCGAGGCGTCGGGCACCAGCTTGCGCACGTAGGCCTGGTCCTCGGGATTGGTCAGCCGCATCGCGATGAAGTTGTTGCACTGGGCGAGGATGGTCTCGGAAAGCTCCTTGGGCCGCTGCGACACCACGACCGCGCCGACGCCGTACTTGCGGCCCTCCTTCATTATCCGCTCGACCGCGTTGCGCGCCGACCGGTAGCGCGGCTCGTCGCGGTTGGGCACGTAGTTGTGCGCCTCCTCGTAGACCATCAGTATCGGGAACCGGTCGTGCTCCGGGTTCCAGAGGTTGAACTCGAAGGCCATCCGCGACACTACGGCGACCACGATGCCGACCGTCTCGGACGGGATGCCCGACAGGTCGATGATGGTCATCCGCTTGCCCGTGTCGATGGACAGGAAGTCGCGCAGGAGCTGGGGCAGCGACTGGTTATCGGTGTACACCGCCGGGTCGAACATGAACTTGTAGCGCGGGTCGACCAGCCGCGTGTCGAAGCGGATCAGGAAGCGGTCGAACGTGCCGTACAGCGGCCCCTGAATGAGCTGGCCGTTGTTGTCGTAGATCATCTGGATGTTCCAGTTGCGCAGCTGGGCGATCATCTCCTCGAGGCTGTAGTACACCGGCGAGTCGACCGTGACCTGCATCGTGGAGTCGAGCTTCTCGCTGATGACCGTGTTCTGGCGGGCGCGCACTATCGCGTCGCGCAGGACCGTGACCTGGTTGCGCGCGGTCGGCTCGCTCGGGTCCACGGTGAGGTCCACGAACTCGTCGAACGAGAGCAGCCAGTAGGGCAGCTCGACCTTGTCGGCCTCGATGACCAGCGTCTCGTCGCCGAACGCCGCCGAGTACTCGCCGTGCAGGTCAAGCACGATGATGTGCGCGTCGGGGTAGCGTTTGGCGGCCTGCTGGAGCATCGAGACGACCGTGCAGGACTTGCCGCAGCCGGTCGTTCCGACGACGGCCAGGTGCTGGCCGAAGAGCCGGTCAATCTGGACGTGGGCGCGATGGGTCGGCAGCAGCGCCGGCCGCCCGAAAGAGTAGCCGGTCGCGGCGAAGGTCGAGAACACGCTGCCCAGCTCGTCGGGCCGCATCATCTTCACCCGCTGCCCGGCCACCGGGTAGAGAGCGACGCCGCGGGCGAAGCCCCGCTCGTCCACGGTTCCGGCCAGCAGCACGTCGGCCACGCGCCGGCCCGTGACCACGGGCGCGCAGCCGTCCCTGGACTCGACCTGTTTCGGGTCGTGCATCCGCACGCTCGAAACGATGCCGACAATGCTCTTGTCCTGCACGGGTATCTTGACGTGGGTGCCGGGCTGGCCCGGGTAGTAGTCGCCCTCGATCGGTTCGGTCGTGTCGACGGTGAGCTCGACCAGGGCCCGCTCGCCGTTGACCTCGCTGACAAATCCGATGTCGATGTCACAGGTTTCTTTCATTGCCCCGCCTTTCACACTTGAATGCTTCGCGCCCGGACCGCTGGCCGACCGCCCCCGGGCATCACCCGCCGCGCGTGCGGCGTCTGTCGGCCAGCCGGGCCTCAAGCCAGCCCAGCCACGCGTCGAGTCCGGCCCCGGTGCGCGCCGACAGCTCGAAAACCGGCATGTCCGGCTTGAGCCGGGCGACCGCGCGGCGCAGTTCGGCCAGGTCGAAATCGACGTGCGGCAGGAGGTCAATCTTGTTGACGACGACCGCATCCGACCGCGAGAACGCGAGCGGGTACTTGGCCGGCTTGTCCGAACCCTCGGGCGTCGACAGCACCGTGACGTTGTGGTGCGCGGGCATCCGGAACTCGGCCGGGCAGACAAGGTTGCCGACGTTCTCGATGATGACGAGGTCGAGACCGGCGAAGTCCAGCCCGGGCCAGACCGCGGCCATCATCATGCTGTCGAGGTGGCAGCCGCCTTCGGTGTTGACCTGGGTGCAGGCCACGCCGCGAGCCGCGACCCGCCGGGCGTCGAGGTCGCCGTAGAGGTCGCCCTCGATGACGTGGATGCGGTACTTGCCGGCCAGGGCCTCGGCGGTGCGCTCGATCAGCGCGGTCTTGCCCGCGCCCGGCCCGGCCAGGATGTTGATGCCGAGCACGCCGTGGCGGTCGAGCTCGGCCAGTTGCGCGGCGGCGAGCGCGTCGTTGCTCGCCAGCACGCTCTGCATCAGCTTGATTTGAGCCATCTCAAGAGACCGGGCTTGACCGGCACGGTCTGGGTGCGCTCGCTGCCCACCGAAACCAGCGCGACCGGGCACTCGGCCAGCTCGGACAGGCGCGCGAGGTAGCGCCGCGCCCGCGCGGGCAGTTCTTTCCACGCGCGGCAGGCAGTGGTCGGCTCGCGCCAGCCCGGCAGGGTTTCGTACACCGGCTCGAGCGCGGCCGCGTGCAGGGCGTCGAACTCGCGCACGGGCTTCCCGGCCAGCCGGTAGCCGGTGCAGACCCTGACCTCGGGCATCGTGTCGAGAATGTCGAGCTTGGTGATGACCAGCGCCCGGCAGCCGTTGTAGCGCACCGCGGCGCGCACCAGCGGCGCGTCGAACCAGCCGCAGCGCCGGGGCCGGCCGGTGGTCGCGCCGAACTCCCGGCCGAGCAGGCGCAGGTGTTCGGCCTCGGGAGCGGCCATCTCGGTCGGGAACGGACCCTCGCCCACGCGGGTCGTGTAAGCCTTGGCAATACCCACCACCTCTTCCAGCCAGAGCGGGCTTATCCCCGTGCCCGGCGCGATGCCGGCCGTGCTGCTGGAAGAAGATGTCACATAAGGGTAAGTGCCGAAATCCAGGTCGAGGAAGGTCCCCTGCGCGCCTTCGAAAAGCACGCGCTCGCCGCGCTTGAGCGCGGCCTCAAGCTCGGCGCTGCCATTGCCGACAAGGCCGGCGATGAAGCGCGAGTTCTGCCACCAGACCCGTGCCATCTCCTTGAAAGAGAGCGGCTCGGCGTCGTACAGCTCCATCAGCAGGAAGTTGGCCGCGCTGACGTTACGCTTGAGCTTGGACTTGAAGGACTCCTCGTCGAGCAGGTCGGCCGCCCTGATGCCGGTGCGGTTGACCTTGTCTGCGTAGGCCGGGCCGATGCCCCGGCCGGTCGTGCCGATTTTCTGCCGCGCGCCGTGCTCCTCGCGCCGCCGGTCCAGTTCCCGGTGGTAGGGCAGGATCATATGCGCGCGCGCGTCGACCGTCAGCCGCCGGCCCGGCCTGACCCCGGCCCGGCGCAGCGCCTTCAGGTCTTCGCGGACGGTTTCCGGGTCAACAACACAGCCCGGCCCGATGATATTGTGAGTCTGGGGATGAATCATCCCGGAAGGCACCTGGTGCAGCGTCAGCTGCCTCGTGCCGAAACAAACAGTGTGTCCTGCGTTAGGACCTCCCTGGTAGCGAACTACCGTGTCGGCCGTGCCGGAGAGGTAGTCGACAACCTTGCCCTTGCCCTCGTCGCCCCACTGGACGCCGACGACCGCAAGGTTAGGCAACCGCCGCCCCCGTCACCGTGCGACCGGCGACCCCGGACTGCTCATCGGGCATCGCAAATCGCAAATCCCGGATTCCTAGAACTGGTATGAGAGCGAGAACTTGTAGTTGGAGGTCGGGAAGTCGTAGATGAGCTGGTCGACGCTGATGTCGAACTTGAACCGGGCGTACTCCAGGCCGCCGCCGAAGGTCAGGCCGATCGACTTGAACTCGCCGAGGTTCTTGCGCGAGATGAGGTCGCCGATGCCGTAGTGGCGCGAGGTGCCCTCTTTCTCGAGCGTGATGCCGCCGCGCTGGCCGTCGAGGTCCTCGAAGTAGCCGACCCGCGCGAACAGCAGGTTGGCAAACCCCGCCTCGACACCGAAGCTCTTCCACGCGCCGCGCAGCTCCTCCTGCAGCATCCGCGAGAACGACTTGGTGCCGTCCGGGTTGTAGAACATCCCGACCAGCAGCTTGTTGACCTCGGGCGTGATGCCGACCTTGACGACCTTGCCCTGGACCGGGTAGTAGGTCGCCCCGATGCGCAGCATCCGCGGCAGCGGGTCCGACTCGCCCGTCGACGTGTAGGAGATGTTCGGCCCGATGTTGGCCAGCGACACGCCGACATTGAGGAACGGGAACGGTTTGTACAGCGCCCCCGCGTCAAGCCCCCACGTCACGCCGGTGCCGCCCTGCTCGATGCCCAGCTCGGGCATCACTGTCCAGACCCAGTCCGGCACGAGGAACGAGTAGATGAGCTTGACCCCGACCCCGACGCCCAGGTTCTTCAGGACCGGATACCCGTAGTACACTCCCGGCGTGATGTCGAACGTGGTGTAGCGGCCGAGAAACTCGCCGCGCTCGTTGACCACGTCCGTCTCGCCGGTCGTCAGGTATATCGCGTTGAACCCGACCGTGCCGCTCGACTGGATGCGGTGGGTGACGCCGAGGTTCTCGTAGTACATCCCCTCGTACAGGCCGGGAAGCCAGTTGGCGTGCTGCACCGTGATGTGCGTGCGCTCGAGGAAGGCCATTCCGCCCGGGTTGTAGTACATCGCGGAGGCATCATCGGCAATGGACGTGAACGCTCCGGCCATCGCCGTGGCCCGGGCACCGGGCCAGATTATCAGGAACACCGCGCCCGGGTTCTGGCTGGCGAACACCGGCCCCGCAGCCAGGGCCAGCATCAGCCAGAGTGCTTTTCGCTTCATTACGAAGCCTCCTTTCTTGGCACAAGTAGATTATAGACTGTCACTTGCGCGGGTCAAGCCGGCGCGGCTGGCCGTCCGGCGCGGGCCGTGCCGGCCGTTCACCTGTGCACAATCAGCCGGTCGCGCGCGACCACGCGCTGGCGCCGGCCCGCGCCGTCGTCGCGCTCGGCGGCAACAGCGAACAGATAGACGCCGTTGGCCGGCACGTTGCCGTCCGAATCCAGGCCGTCCCAGGCGATATCGTTGTAACCGAAACCGCAGAACCGGCTGCCCAGGTCCCGCACCAGCCGGCCGGAAAGCGAGTAGATGCGGACGCGCACCGCGGCCGGCCCGCTCAAGGTGAAGCTGAAGCTCGCCGCGCCCGCGCTCGGGTTGGGCCAGACCAGGACAGACTCGATGCGCAGCAGGTCGGATAGGACCGGCTCGACGGTCACCGAAGCGGTCGTGCGGTTCAGCAGGTTGTCCGACACCGCGGCGAAAAGCGAATCTGCCGGCCCGGCCAGCCGCACCGGCACGACAAACGATCCGCGCGTCGCGCTTGCCTCATCGAATACCAGCCGGCGCGACGCGTCGACCGCGGCCCGCCGGTCGTTGACCCAGACCTCGGGCGCGATTCCGGCGATGGGCGCAATGGCGATGCCCGACGAGTCGGCGCAGCGCACCTCCAGGTCAAGCTCGGCCGGCACCCGGTCGCCCCGGCGCAGTTGCCGGCCGTCGTGCCAGAACGTCACCGCCGGCCCGGCGCCGTCGGATACCGGCCACGGTTCGGCACTGAAACGAAGCGTATCGCGCATCACCGCCAGCGCATCACCGCGGTTCGAGACCAGCGCCCCTAGGCGCACCGACCGCGGCTGCGGCGCGTACCAGCCGTTCGCGACAAAGACGGTGTCAAGCGGCACGCCGCGCGGGAATACCCCGGCCATCGAGACCTCGCCGTTGTTCACCCACGCGCTGCCGCGCGCCAGTTCCAGCCCGCCCAGCGAATACGCCGTTTCGCCGAGGAACGAACGGTATGTCCGCGTGCGCCGCGGCCCGTAGAGGGTCCATTCCACCCGACCGGCCGGCACCTCGACAATGCTGCGCGCGCGCCAGTCGCGGCCCGGCCGCACGGTATCAGGCTGAAACGACAGCTCCTGGCCCGACCGTCTCGGCAGGCGCAGCACGGTCGCCGGATCGCCGAAGAAATGGTAGATTCGGTCGGTCGGCCAGGCCTGGAAGAATGCGAAGCCCATCGTCGAGTCGGGTAGGTTGAACAGCGGGGTCAGCATGTTGCGGGCGAAGACCTGATTCGAGCCAGACGTCGTCGCCTTGGTCGCCGCGACGGTCGCTATCGCGCCCGCCGGGATGCGCACCATCTCCTCGGCGATGCACTCGAACTGAGTGTCATCAAACCGACCGACCGAGCACGAGCCGAAATAGCAGAACGGAGTCCGTCCGGCATTGGCCAGCGCCGGTATGTGCGAGATGTTCAGCACGCTCTCATGCGTGAGATCAAAACCCGAGCCGTGCCCGACAAACACCAGTACCAGCCCTCCCGTGTCCAGCTCGCGCATCACCGCCGCGTGAGCCTCCGGCTTGTTCTTCACGCCGGCGAACGGGTACTCGGTCAGATAGACCTTGACAAGCTGCAGCAGGTTATCGGGCAGCGCGGCCAGGTACTCGCAGGTCCCGATGTGGCCGAACCGGATCGGGTCCCAGGTCCGCTGGTCATTCGGGTTGGCCACGCCGAAGAACTCGTCGTCCGCGAGCAGCAGGTAGCGCGTGGCCCACTGGCCGGCCGGTTCGTTCTCGTAGGCGATGACCTTGTCCACGAACCGCGCCATCTCGACGCCGCTGCGCGCCGTGACCCGCCCCATGATAACGTCCGGGCTGCCGCCGTCGCCCTCGAAATCGGCGTACCACGCGTCGTAGGCCAGAGCCGAACGGTCATAGGTCTCCGCATCGAGGCCGAACCCGACTTCGTACGCCGGCACCCCAGGCGGCCGCGCGCCGAGCAGGCCGCGGTAGTCGCAGGTCGCG
>CBFGIY010000049.1:0-18778 GCA_965648935.1 Caldifarciminota bacterium | reverse complement strand
AACCACAACCTGTAGTGGTTCGGCGCAGAGAGCGATACTACCTGTTGTGGGGGGAGTGATTCCCCCGGTGGCCGGCGCGGTCAGGGCAGGAGATGACCGCGCGGCCGGTCAGTCGCTTGATCCGGTGTCCGGGTCAGGAAGGTAGGCGGGTTTGACGTTATGAATCCCGGCGAAGATGTTGGTGCGCGTGCGCGGGTCGGCACGATAGAGCCGGGCGAGGAAGCGGCGCACCATGAGGCGCTTGCTCTTGCGTTCGCCCGGGCAGCGGTTGCGCACAACGCGAATTCCGAACTGACGCAGGTAGTAACGGATGTCGTCCTTTGCGATGCGGTAGAGCGGCCGGATGATGGTAAGCGCGCCGCCGAACAGGGGCTGTTCGGGCAGGATGGCCGCGCCCGACGAGGTGTAGACCAGGTTCAGCAGGAAGGTTTCGTTGACGTCTTCGAGGTGGTGGCCGAGCGCGAGCTTGCGCGCGCCGATTGAGCGGGCGTGCTCGAACAGGGCCCGGCGCCGGGCGCGCGAGCAGGCGTGACAGTCGCGCGCGTCGAGCCGGCCCGCGATTACGGTGCAGTCGGCGCCGACGCGCTCACAGGCGCGGCGCACCCGTTCGGAGTTCCAGCCGCCGAAACCCGGATCGAAGTGCACCGGGAACACCTGCCAGTCGCGGCGGTAGCGCCGGGCGTGGTCGAGCAGCAGGTGGAGGAGGCAGAGGCTGTCGGCGCCGCCCGATACGCCGACGATGACCTTGTCGCCGGGCCCCAGCAGGGGCCGGCGGTCGATGAGCGCGGCCGCGGCCTTCTGGATGTTCTTGAGCCGGCGAGAGACTTCGGCCAGGCTACTCGCCCTGCAGGTTGACCTGCGGGAACTGCCGCAGGCGGTCGTAGAACAGGTCTCGAATCTGTCCGAGCCGCTCAGGGGTGCGCGCCTCGAAGCGCAGGACGAGTATCGGCTGGGTGTTGGAGGCGCGGACCAGTCCCCAGCCGTCCGGGAACACGACGCGCGCGCCGTCGATGTCAATGACCTCGTGGTCGCGCTTGAACGCTGCGGCCAGCTCGGCGACGATGCCGAACTTCAGCTCGTCGGGGCAGCCGACCCGGATTTCCGGGGTCGAGACATAGGATGGGATGCGCCCGGCGAGCGAGGAAAGCTTCTCGCCTGAGTCGGCCATAATCTGCAGCAGGCGGAGCGAGGCGAGTATCGCGTCGTCATAGCCGTAGTAATCGTCGGCGAAGAACATGTGGCCGGACATCTCGCCGGCGAGCGGCGCGTGCAGTTCCTTCATCTTTGCCTTGATGAGCGAGTGTCCGGTCTTGTACATCACCGGCCTGCCGCCGAGAGATTCGATGTACTCGACGAGGCCCTGCGAGCACTTCACTTCAAAGACGATGGGGGAGCCGGGCTTGCGCTTGAGCACGGCGGCCGCGAAGATGCCGAGCAGCTTGTCGCCGTAGACCATCGCGCCGGTCTCGTCGACTGCGCCGATGCGGTCCGCGTCGCCGTCATAGCCGATGCCGCAGTCGGCGCCGGTCTCGCGCACGAGCCGGACGCACTGGTCCATGTACTTCAGCACGGTCGGGTCGGGCACATGGGCCGGGAAGTTGCCGTCAGGCTCGAGGTTGATGAACCGGGGCTTGACCCGCGTGCCGGCAAACAGCCGTTCGAGCAGGACACCGGCGGTTCCGTTGCCCGGGTCGAACACGACCGAGAGGTCGCGGTTGATGCTGACGCGGGACCGCAGCATCGCGACGTAGTCGGGCACGATGTCGAGCGTCTCGGCGTGGCCGCGGCCGGAGCGGAACCGGCCGGCCTCGAGGAGGTTGCGCAGGCGTTGGATTTCCTCGCCGTAGATGGTGGTCTTGTTGAGGCCGACCTTGAAGCCGTTGAACTCGGGCGGGTTGTGGCTGGCCGTGACCATCATTCCCGCGTTGGCGTCGAGGTGGAAGAAAGAGAAGTAGAACACCGGTGTCGGGACCATCCCGATGTCGACCGTGTCGAGTCCGGTCGAACGGATGCCTTCGCCGAGGGCGCGTGTGATGCGCGGGCCGGACAGGCGCGCGTCGCGCGCGATGACGCAGTGGGCGATGCCCTGGTCGAGTATGTAGGAGCCGTAGGTCTGGCCGAGCCGGAAGACCTCGTCGTCGGGCAGGTCGGTCGCGGCGATGCCGCGGATGTCGTACTCGCGGAATATCAGCGGGTTCACGGGAGATGATAGCCGGGCAGGGAAGTGGTTCAAGCCGGGCGGGAAAAAGGGCAGGGGCCAAGATGGCCCCTGCCGCGAAGAGAGCCGCAGTCCTACTCGCCGTAGGCGATGGTCGTGTAGGTCGCGATGATGCCCAGGATGTTCGTCAACTGGGTGTCGACGTGGTGCAGCTTGGTGATGCCGCCCGCGCGCATCGCGGCTTCGAGCCCGGCGTCGCCGGTCAGCAGGATGCCGAGGATCGAAGTGGCCGATGCCTTGCCTACCTTGCTCATCGTATTGGAAGTGGCGCCGTAGTAGGCGACCGCACCCGACGGGATCTTGGTGTCCTGGTACAGGGTGCCGCCGCCGCCGACCGCAATCAGGGCGCCGCAGCCGGTGAAGGCGAACAGGCTCGCGGCCAGGACCGTGACTAGTGCTATACGCCTCATCTGGGAGACCTCCTTTGGTTGGGTGCTTCCTCTTTCTGCCATGGCGTAGTGCCTGGTTGGCACGCGTTCAATGTATCACCCGCATTCGTTCTGTCAAGAAGCGGTTAAGATGTTTTCTCGGTGCGGACGATGCTGCGCGGTGCTCTGCGCCTATCGCGCGATGACCAGTCGCGTTGTCCGAATACCGTCGTCAGTCCCGGCGCGGAGCAGGTATGTTCCACCGGGCAAGTCCCTCGTATCGATCTCAGTCCGGCCTGTGGCCGCAGACTGGCGGACCAGAGCGCCGGCGCTGGAGTAGAGCCGGACCCGGCCGGCTGCGTTGACCGTGAGCGCCGCTCGTACGATGCCCTGCGAGCGCGCAGTGGATTCGGCACCGGCATCGATTGTCGAGCCGGCATCTCGCGGGCGGGAGCAAGCGGGCTGAGCCGCAGGGTCATATGCGAGCAGGTGGGTCGATGATTCGCCCTTGAGCAGGAGCACCAGCCCGTCCAAAACCGCGAGCGCGCCGCCGTGACTTACCTTCTTGCTGTCTGGTCCGAGTGGCACATCGTCGAGCGCGGTCCAGTTGTCGGTCGCCGGGTCATAGGCGAAGAAGCCGGGCTTGTTGCCGCCGGCAGTCGCATAGATCGTGCCGTTGACGCACGCCAGCCCGGCGCCGGACTTGAAAACCGCGCCAGGCAGATCGGCAAGACGATGCCAGGAGCCGGTCGCGATGTCGTAGCAGAAGAAGCCGGAGTTGCAGTTCCCGACCGTGGCGTAGAGCCTGAGCCCATCGGCAGCAAGGGCCGCGCCATCGCCGACTGACCGCGCGGGCACAGGCAAGGGCGCGAGCGCGGCCCATCTGCCTTCGGCCAGGTCGTAGCGATAGAGCTCGCTGGTGCGGTTGCCCTTGAGGGCGTAGATACTGCCACTGGCTACGGTCAGCGCTGCGCCCTTCCCGGCCGGCTTGTTGTCCGGTCCTGCCGGAAGACTGGCAAGCCAGTTCCAGCGGCCGGTGGCGACGTCCAGCGAACCGAACTCAAGGCATCTGGATGCCTTGAGCACGTAGACGCGGCCGGCCAGCGCGGCGATGCGCGTGCCGCTGCTGATGCGGGTCTGGTCCTGAGGGATTGCGCCGGCGACCTGCGCATCGTCGAGTTCGGTCCCGAAGCGATAGATTTGGGGCGAATTGCGGCCCTTGAGCAGGTAGAAGTTGCCGGTCGAGTCAACGGCGAGGGCACCGCCCTTGTCAGGCCGGTGCGGACCGGCCGGAATCGGCGCGATCGTCTGCCAGCCGGCCGTTGCGTCAACCCGGAACGACCCGCAAACCGTGTCGTTGGCGCGGTTCTCGTCGTCTGCCAGCCGGGTGTAGGCAACGATGCGCCACATTCCGCTCAGGTCGTGGCGGCGAGTGACAAACTGCACGTCGGCTGTTGCGCCGGGCGCAAGGTCGGCGACCGATGACGAGTAGGTGGCTGTGCGGCCGCAGGGGTCGATCAGCTTGGCCCTCACCGGGAAGCTAGCCGGATCGGCGCCGTGATTCGCGACGCGGACCGTGATTGTCTGGTACTGGCATCTGGCAATACTGCCGGTTGGCGAGATGATGCGGGTCATGCTGACATCGCAACTGCACGCGGCGAGAGCCAAGCGGCCGTCGTCATGTGCGGGCGAGGCAGGGGCGAGCCGGGCTGCGTTGCCGCAGTCAGAACGACCGGCGTCCGGTAGCGCGTTCTGACCAGGGCTCAGGGCGACAGCCTGACTTGCAAGACCAGTCGCAGCCAACCCGGTCAGTATGAGGATAGTCAGCAGACGCTTCACACAGCCTCCTTCCCAGAACTGCCATTTGACTTTTACTGCAGCCCGGCCCGCAAGGTCGACAGCCGGATGCGGCAAACAGCTAGATTGGCGGTTTTCGGAAAAACGAGAACAGGAACCCTTGTTTCCGTCCGCACAACCAGTCTAGCCAGGAGTTGCGCATTGTCAAATGCGCCAGCTGTCTGGGCGGCTTTGACTCGGCCGCGAGCGGGCCTAGAATCGATGAGTGACTGCCACGAGGACAGGGCCGCGGCACCGGGTGCCTGCAGGCTCCAGAGCGCCTGACACGGTCGCCGAACTCGCCGCCTCAGTGAACGCGCGGGTTGCCGAGGTTTGCTCCAGGCGTCGGGGCATCGCGCTGATGGAGGTCTGCGGCACGCACACGATGGCGATATCCCAGTCAGGTATCAGGCGGGCGCTCGACCCGCGGCTGCGACTGCTGTCAGGGCCGGGCTGCCCGGTCTGCGTCACCGCACAGCCGGACATTGATATGGTCATCGCGCTCGCGCAGCGGCACGGGGTCGCGGTGGTCACGTTCGGCGATATGCTGCGCGTTCCGGGTTCGCGCGGCAGCCTCGAGACCGCGCGCGCAGCCGGTGCCGATGTGCGCATCGTGTACTCGCCGCTGGACATCGTGGCGATGGCCGAGGCCGAGCCGGTGCGCGAGTTCGCCTTCGCGGGTGTGGGATTCGAGACCACCGCGCCGACCGTGGCGGCAACACTGGTAGTCGCGAAGAGGCGGAAGCTGCGCAATGTCACGGTCGTACCGATGTTCAAGCTCATCCCGCCGGCGTTGCGGGTGCTGGCTGAGTCGCCAAAGCTGGGCATTGACGGGTTTATCCTGCCCGGCCACGTGTCCGCGGTCATCGGCAGCGCTCCTTATCGTTTTCTTGCCACGGAATTCGGGATACCCGCTTGCGTGGCCGGGTTTGATGCCGCCGACATCCTGCAGGCAGTTACCGACCTGCTGCGCCAGCTCGATGATGGACCTGAGGTCACCGTGCAGTACCGTCGAGTCGTCCGGTTCAGAGGTAACCCGCGGGCGCTGGCGGTGATGCGCACGGTGTTCGCCCCGGCCGATGCCGAGTGGCGCGGGCTTGGTCGCATTCCAGGGTCTGGCCTGCGGCTGAGGCCGGCGTTCGCGCGCTTTGACGCGGTTGCAAGGTTCGGGCTCGAACCGGGCCGCGCTGTTCGGACTCCGTGCCGGTGCGGCGACGTGATGCTCGGGCGCATTATCCCGCCGCAGTGCCGGCTTTTCGGCCGGAGGTGCGATACCGAGCGACCGGTCGGGCCGTGCATGGTCTCGTCCGAGGGCGCGTGTGCCGCTTACTTTCGATACGAAAGGAGCTGAGAATGAAACGACGGGGTGCCCGGGCTCGAGGGGGGCGTGGAGCGGGTTCCCCATCATCCGGGCGCATAGTGATGGGGCACGGCGCGGGGGGGCGAAAGATGCACCGGCTCATCCGTGAGGTGTTTCTGCGGCACTTCGGGTCGGCCGCGCTTGCGCCGCTGGCCGATGCCGGAGTGGTCAGGGTCGGGGCTGGCGGAGTCGCCGTGTCCACGGACAGCTATGTCGTTCAGCCGCTGTTCTTCCCGGGCGGCGACATCGGCAAGCTCGCGGTCTGCGGCACGGTCAACGACCTGGCGGTGAGCGGCGCGAAGCCGCAGTTCCTTTCGGTCGGGTTCATTCTGCGCGAGGGACTGGAACTGGCGTCGCTCGAGCGGGTCTGCCGCTCGCTGGGCGCTACCGCGCGGGCGGCAGGCGTCGAGGTCGTGACTGGCGACACCAAGGTCATCGAAGCCGGCCCAGATAGCGGGTTGTACGTCAACACGACCGGCATCGGGCGTCTGATGCCGGACACGCGACTGGGACCAGCGCGCGTCCGACCGGGGGATGTCATTGTCCTGAGCGGAACGGTAGGCGAGCATGAAGCTGCCGTGGCAGTCGCGCGCGGCCAGTGGGGTTTCCGGTCAAACCTGAAGAGCGACTGTGCTCCCTTGCACCAACTGGTCCAGCAGGCGCTGCGGGCTGGCGGAGTCAGATTGATGCGCGACCCGACGCGCGGCGGGCTGGCAACTACCCTGAATGAATTCGCCGAGGAAACAGGGCTCGGCTTTGAAGTCAACGAGAGCGCAGTGCCGGTGACGGGGCAAGTGCGGGCCGTCGCGGCGCTCCTTGGGCTTGACCCGCTGTACATGGCCAACGAAGGGAAAGTCGTGTCTGTCGTTGCTTCGGGTCGGGCTACTGCCGTGCTTGCCGCGCTGCGCGGGCACGCGCTGGGCCGGCGTGCCGCGGTTATCGGTCACGTGACTGGCAAACCGGACGGCGTCTGGCTGCGTACGGCGGCCGGTTCGTTGCGGCGGCTGATAATGCTCGAGGGCGAGCAGCTGCCGCGCATCTGCTAGGGGCGGCCTTGACTGCGCGGGTGCCGGCACTAGGATAGACCGTGTTTCCAACAATACTGAACCTCGGCGGCATCCGCATCTACTCTTACGGGGTGATGCTGTTTCTGTCTTTCATGTTCGGCATCGCCATTGTCGAGCGTCGCGCCCGCAGGTTCGGCGTTGACCCGCGCAAGATAACCGACCTCGCGCTGTGGGTCCTGCTCGCCGTGGTCCTCGGCTCGCGGCTGTTCTACGTGGCGTTTCACTGGGACGAGTTCGCGAACGATCTCATAGGTATCATCGCCTTCTGGCGCGGCGGGCTGGCCGGGCTGATGTTCTACGGCGGCTTCCTGGGCGGCATTGTCGCCGGGCTCGTGTTCGTGCGCGTCAACCGGCTTCCCCTGCCCGGACTGATGGACGCCATAGCACCGGCGATAATGCTGGGCGAGGGTCTGACCCGCATCGGCTGTTTCCTCAACGGCTGCTGCTTCGGCCAGCCGACCCAGTGCTTCACCGGTCTCGTCTTTCCGTTGCACTCGCCGGCCGGGGCCACGTTTCCACATCAGCACATCCACCCGACCCAGCTGTACTCGTCGGCTGCGGGTTTCGCTCTCTTTGGCCTCGCGCTTCTGCTTGAACGGCGCCGGCTCAAGGAGGGTGTGCTGTTCAGCATCATGCTGATGCTGTACTCGCTCTTCCGGTTCGGGGTCGATTTCGTTCGTTACTACGAGAACTCAGCCAACTTCTGGGGCAATCAGGTCGTCGCCCTCGGCCTGACCCTGGTCGGCATCGGGCTGCTTGTCTTCTTCAGTCTCCGGCCGCACTCCCGCACTGCTGAACCCAGGCGTACTGCGTAGCGGCCTGCGCCTGCTCGGCCGCGCCCTGATAGATGTCTTGCTGCCGCCGGTCTGTTTCGGCTGCGACCGCGAGGTGGAGTCCGGGCAGATCTGCAGCGACTGCCGGCGCAGGCTTTTCTCGTCCGCGCCTGGCGTGTGTCCGCTGTGCGGCCGACCGGTTTTCGGCCGGTCTCAGCACACCGCAGCAGACTGCCGGGCATCGAGCATCACTCGAACCCGCGTGCTTGGGCCTTACGCGCCGCCTTTCGTTTCGCTGGTTCACGCACTCAAGTACAACGACAAGACCACACTGGCCCGGCCGCTCGGAGAGGCGCTGGCGGCTCTGGTCGAGTCAGACCCCGAGCTCTATCGAGCCGATTGCATCTGTCCGGTGCCGCTGCATCCTGCGCGGCACCGGGAACGAGGCTATAACCAGTCGGAGTTGCTGGCGCGCGAGGTTGCTTCAGCCACGGGCAAGGAGTTCGCGGAGCTGATTCTGCGGGTGAAGAACACCCCGACGCAGACCCAGAAGATGGGGACGCGCGAGCGGCGGGCTAATTTGAAGGGTGCGTTCGCGCTGCATCCCGGTAGAAGCGCAGACGGCAGGAGCGTGATCGTCGTCGATGATGTGACAACAAGCGGCGCGACACTCGACGCGGCCGGCCGGTGTCTGCTGGCCGGGCGCGCCGCGGCCATCTATGGACTGGCCGTTGCCGGGGGTTAGCGCAGCCGGTCGAGCAGCCGGGTCAGGCTGTCGCGGGTCCGGGCGAACTGAGCCTGGAAGCGCGCTGCGACCGGCGGCTCGCGCGGCGGGTCAAGACGCATCGGGTTGAGCGGCACGCCGTGGCGGCGGACTTCGTAGTGCAGGTGCGGCCCTGTGGACAGTCCGGTAGAACCGACATAGCCGATCAGGTCGCCTTGTGTGACGGCGGCGCCGGCCCTGATGCCGCGCGCGAAGCCGTGGAGATGGCCGTAGCGAGTCGTGTAGCCGCCAGCGTGCGCGATGTCCACCACCCGGCCGTAGCCGCCGGACCAGCCGGCCTGGGTGATGCGTCCGTCGGCGGCCGCTGAGACCGGCGTTCCTGCCGGCGCGACGTAGTCAAGCCCGTGGTGCTGGCGACGCACCCGCAGAATTGGATGCCGCCGGCCGCCGAAGTACGAGGAGATACGCGAGAATCGAAGCGGCGATTTGAGAAACTGCTTGCGCAGCGAGAGGCCGGCGCTGTTGTAGATGTCGGTGCGGCCATCAGGGTCGGTGAAGCGGAAGGCGTCGAAGCTGCCGACGCGGCCGCTGTAGCGGGCCGCGAGCAGCGGACCGAGGCCGGCCGGGACCGAATCGATCTGCCGGCGCAGAAACAGCACCGCGAAAGAGTCGCCGGGCTGGACTTCGGTGAAGAAGTCGATCTCCCACCCAAAGGCGTCGGCGAGCTCGTTCGCCAGTAACGGGCTTTCGCCGAGACCGAGAACTGCCTCGTACAGAGAGTTCGATATCATTCCGCTAACGGCTGCGGGCGTGAAGGTGATATCACGCAGCAGCATCGAGACAGCGCAACCGGCAGGTTCGAGGTCGATCCGCCACACCTGCTCGCGGCCTCGGGCGTAGTGCAGCCGGACTAGTGTGGTGTCGGCGTACAGCGCTGTGATGCTGTCGCCGGGACGCATCGCCTTGAGGTTGAACCCGGCTGCGTTCATCGCAGCGACGACCCGGCCCGAGGCTGCGGGACTGAGACCGGCCCGGCAGAGTACCACGGTCATGATGTCGCCGGCGTGAACGATGCAGGGAACGCCGCGCAGGGGCGGTTCCTTCGGATGGCTCTTCGGAAGTCGCCTGGCGATGGCCGGGCGGCGAGGCATCAGGATCAGAGCCGCTGCCACGACCACGATCGCGGCAGCGGTCAGGGTGACGAACAGGGTCCGGCGAGGTCGCCCTCTCCGATTCGTTCCACCGATGTCCACAGGGCCGGGACCGGTCGGGGTTGGCAGCACGGCTGATGATACACCGCTGCTCTGCGGCAGGCAAACCATGCGGGCAATCCGAGTGCTTGACTGACTGGTCCCGCGAACTACGATTGGCTGATGTTCTTCAGCACTGGCGGGGATCCGCCTCACGAGGCGCGCTACTGGGAGGCTACTGGTTCAAACGTGCGCTGTTTGCTGTGCCCGCACCGCTGCGTCATTGCTCCGGGACGACACGGTCGGTGTCTGGGTCGCGAAAACAAAGGTGGCAGGCTGATCGCTGCTAGCTATGGCAGGGTCGTGTCTGTCGCGGTTGACCCAGTCGAGAAGAAGCCGCTCTATCATTTTCTGCCCGGGACGGAGATTCTCTCGGTAGCGACCTACGGCTGCAACCTGCGTTGTCCATTCTGTCAGAACAGCAACATTTCGCAGTCGGTCGCGCCCAGTCGCTACCTGTCACCCGAGGTGCTCGTGGACCTCGCCGTCCAGCGAGCCGTGCCGGCCGTGGCCTTCACCTACAACGAACCGTTAGTCTGGTTCGAGTATGTCGTTGATGCGGCGCGGCTGTTGCGCGCGGCCGGTCTGCGAGTCGTCCTGGTGACCAACGGCATGGTGAACGAACAACCACTGACCGAGCTGCTGCCGGTTGTGGATGCGATGAACATCGACGTCAAGTCGATGCAGCCTGGTTTCTACCGGGACTATGTCGGCGGTGACCTTGACGCAGTTCTCAGAACTGTTCGGCTTGCGGTCCGCGAGTGTCACGTCGAACTGACCAATCTGCTGATTCCAGGGCGGAACACGGCCACCGATGACGTAGACCGGCTGCTCGATTTTGTGGCTGAGCTGGATGACACGGTCCCCTTGCACTTCTCTCGCTACTTTCCACGTTACCGCGCCGCCGAGCCGGCGACCCCGACAGATGTCCTTCTGCAGGCCGCTGAGCGTGCGGCCAGACGCGTGCGATTCGTCTACCTGGGCAACGCCGAGTGCGGGGCGCGCTTTCGTGATACCGTTTGTCCCGAGTGCGGCAACCTGCTGGTCACGAGGAGCGGATTCTCGGGTCGGCTGGTCGGCATGAGAGACGGGGTTTGCGCAAGATGCGGTTGCAGGGCGAACATCGTCCTGCCCCGGTCCGGCCGGGCTTGATTGAGGTCAGGCAGTTGCTACAATCCGGCGTGATGCAACAGGTGTGCCAGGCGTTGTGCCCCGGATGCGCTTCGGTCGGCGGAGGTGTTCGGTGCGCAGTCTGATGCCGCGGGCGGGGGGGCGGTCGATCGGACTGCTTGTGCTGGCGGTGATAGTCGCCGGCGTTCTGGGCAGTGCACTTTCCTACGTGATGTCTTCCGTGTTTCCGGCTGGACCGGTCAAGAGCTTCTTTTTTGCGGCCAAGGAGATTGGCGTTGGACCGGTCGAGCTGGACCTGGCTTTCATCAGGCTGACTCTGGGTGTCGCTTTGTCAGTCAACGTGCTGGCTGTGGTTCTGGTAGCTCTGGCTGTCTATCTCTGGTACAAGCTTTAGCTCTGTCAGAACTTGAGCGGGGCGGCCCAAGGCCGCCCCGCTCATTCTTCTGTCGCTAGTTCAGTCTCTGATTATGACCTTGCGCGTCAGCTTCAAGTCGCCGCCGGTCATCTCGATGAAGTAGACCCCGGCAGCAACGGGCCGGCCGAGTCCGTCGAGTCGTCGCCACTGCACCTGACCGTGCTCAGGCAACAGCTGGCGTTCGCCCAGGGCGGCGACAATGCGCCCCGCAGCATCGTAGACTCTGATACGGGCGTCGTTCGAGCGGGGGAGGCTGTACGCGATGTTGACAACGCCCTTCGACGGATTGGGGTAGACACTCAGCCAGGGGCCTGACGTGGGGAGCCGGCGCTCGTCCATCACGCCCGAACGGCTCGGGGAGCTGGCGTAGGCCAGCATACCGACCGGGTCGCTGGCCGGTTTGTACTCCCAGAACTCATAACCGTACGAACCCTTGAGGAAGAAGATGGTCGAGTCGGCCGCAGTCATTGCCGAGCCGCGCTTGACCTTAGTGCGTCGCCCGACGAACGAGACCGGTACGTCGGCGCGTCTTAGCCAGCTGTCCGCACCGACCCGCCAGCTCCAGAACTCCTGGGTGTTGCCGCCCTTGACGATGTAGACGTGGTTGTTGTGGAACGTCATCGAGGCGCCCGACTTCACGGTCTTGCTGCGCAGGCCGAGCAGTGATGCGGTCGGCAGCGTGTCGATCCACGCGCGGATGTTCAGATCGTAGCCGTATGCCTCGAGGGTGTTTGAGCCTTTGAGCACGTAGAGCGTGTCGTTGCCGCCGTAGACCATGTCGGTGCCGAACTTGCACTTCACAGGACGCAACGGGTTGGACGGCACGTCGATGGGTCGGTTGTTGGCATCGGTCACGTAACTCCAGCGGTTCGTCGCAATGTCGTACTGCCAGAAGTAGTTCGTCCGGTTTCCCGGCAGGCAGTAGACCATGTTGCGCGCGTAAGCAACCGAAGCACCCTTTTTGGGAGGTCGCCACTCGCGGCCGCCGATTGAGTCGATCAATATGGCCTCCGCTGCCGCGGTCCAGGTGTTGGTTGCTATGTCGTAGTAGTAGAAGTCGGCCACGCCGCCCTTGATCGCCCAGAGCCGGCCGAGCGCGCCGCGGTCCGGGTCGTAGGTCAGGTCCGTGCCGTCACGGGCGCGCCGACCCGATGGGCCAAGCGGCATTGAGGCGAGGGTATCCCACGATTTGCTCGCCACGTCGTAGTACCACAGCTCGTTGGTGTTGCTGCCCTTCATGACGTACACACGGTTCGTCGTCGGGGCGTGAACGGCCGTGCCTTCCTTGACCTTGCGTCGCCGCCAGCCGCTGGGGATGTTCTCGCGCTGTACCCACGGTGAGACGATTACGAGTTTGCTCGTGACGTTGTTGGTGCTGTCGGAATCGGCGGCCATGCGAGTCGAGCAGACCGCCGTGAATGTGCCCAGCTGGGCGTTCCACGGCGGGAACTGGACGAGAGTGCTCTCGCCGGCCGGCACGCTGGCCAGGAGCGTTTCGGCGTAATAGGCCGTTCCGATGTTCAGGAAGACGCGAATCGAGTCGGGTACAGTGCCGTAGTTCTGGATCTTCGCCTCGGGGACTATGATACCGGGGAACGCGTAGAACTCCGGCTGCACTATCTCAAGCGCGGCGGCGTCGCGGAACACACGGTAGAATCGGATTGCCCGGCCGTTGGTGAGCCGATTGCCGGGGTCGTTGAGAGCCCCGGACATCGGCGGGCGCGAGTAGAGATAGCCCACACCGTCGGTGCCATCAGGGCTCTCCAAGCCGACAGATATCCCGCGGCCGTAGTCGTGAGCCGGACTGCCCACCTGAACATCACGGTACTGGATGTCAAACGTGCCGTTCTCCCGGACTATGGCCTGGAATGTGAGCCCGTTGGTCGTGTCAGTACCGACACGGTTGACGTTCTGCCACGTGAGAACGAAGTACCGGTTCGGGGCTGAACCGAGCGTCTTGTACCGTAACTGGCCGCCGCCGAAACCCGGCCCCATGGCCAGGTTGTCCCAGAAGGGATACACCGCGCGATTCGGCAGGTCGGTGTTGGGCAGGACGCGGGGCAGCGAGTCACCGGTGCCGCCGGGGCTGGCGGTGCCCATCGCGAACCAGCCGTTGGCCGATGCATACACGTAGTTGTACGTGCTGTCGTAGAAGCGGAAGTTGAAGAAGGTCGGTATGTTGATGCGTTCCTCGTTGCCCAGGTTTGGAGCGATGCCGAACCCGGCCGTGTCGATCCAGCTGAAGACCGGACCGCCGATGGTGTCGGAATCGATGAAGGCATAACCGAGCGGACTTGTGCCGGTGTGTGTGCCTTTGACGATTTCGACATCGAAGCGAACGTCGTCATTCTGCGGGATGTCGTCGGGCAGGCCTATCGTGCTCAAGACGTACGCGAACACCGAGCATCTCTCAGCCGCCTGAGGTATCCACTGGGCGAATGTCACGGTCGTATCGGCGCCGGCCGCAAGCGAGGTGATGTTGAGCCGGTCAGTGTAGTAGGTGGTGCCGCCTGGGCCAACGATCGAGCAGGTTGCCGAGAAATCGTTGAAGTCGGTCGTGCCGAAGTTCTCGACGCGGACAGAGGGTGTAACCGGCGCGTCGAAGGGTCGCTGGATGAACTCATACCAGGGCTGCCCGACGAAGACCGTTCTGATGTCGGAGCTGGGGCGCGTGACCGGAGACAGGTTGACGTACGTGCGCATCTTGAAGTCGCCACCCGAGGAGTCCGGCCGGAACACGCCTGCACGGTACTGCCAGTACTGGGCGAGCGGAGAGCGGCTGCCATCCTTGCCGATACCGGGGCACTCGGGAGGTTCGCCTACCTGCAGATAGAACAGGTAGAAGCTGGACGAGTCGATTATGAGCTTGCGGCCGCTGTCGGCGAGGAAGACCGATTGCCAGCCGGTGTCCGATGGAGTGCCTTGCAGGACCGGGGTCTTGTAGAGCATCCTGCCCGGTTGCCCGGCCTGGTCGGCGAAAATGGCAAGCTGGTAGCGGCAGTGGTTCGGGTTGCTGGGCATGGCCAAGTAGACCCGCGCCGACTCCAGGTAGACCGGGAAGGTGTCAGGTGTGAGCCTGACGCCCCAGCCGAAGTGGCCGACGGGCCACCGGGCATACTCGACCGGCGCGCCTTGATCATAGCCCAGTTCGAGGAGATTGGAGACGGTGAAGTAGCGCTCAAGTGTGTCGTTTGCTCTGACATAGTCAGAGTCGGCCGCGGCCCAGACCTTGATGTAGTAGTCACCCTCTGTGAGGTCGTAGGCAGGGCTGAAGAAGGTATCGCGCTCGCCGCTGAACGCGAGGATAGTGTCGATGACGTCGGACCAGCCCTGGAGAGGGTTCATTGCGGCGTCGTAGAGGCTGCAGCTAACGGCGACTGCGAACTGGTCGTTCGTGCCGTTGTTCCGGAAGCGCGCGATCGGGGTGAGAGGTCCGGGCAGAACCCGGTTCGCCGGGCTGAGGATGCGTCGGCACTCGATGTCCCAGAGCGGGATAGAGTCCGCCGTCACCGAAACGTCATCCAGGTACCAGCAGGTTATGTAGGACAGGTTGCCGTCAAAGATCCATGCCAGACGCACCTGGCTCTGGTTGGCGGCGGACTCCAGCACGAAGGTTTCCTGCACCGGCACGCTGCTACTGCCAGAGTAGTAGTCGCGCAGGAGGAAAGGGTATGTCGCGCCGCCGTCAATTGAGTAGCGCAACTGGGCGACGTATGGGTTACCGGAGAAGCGCAGGAAGTAGGTGCTGCAGGTCAGCGTCACGTTGCGCAGGCCCGAGCAGTCCAGTATCGGGGAGATGAGAGAGTCGGGCGTGTCCGCATTGACTCCGAAATACAGCGCGGCAAAAGGAGTCGGGTGCGAACCCCAGGGCGATGTATTGGCGTTTTCGCGGTGCCAGTCGTCGACGCCGGCCGACCCGGTGTATGTGATCGTCCAGCCGGGCGGCGGTGAGATCGTTGTCCAGATTGCGTCGAAGTCTTCTGTGAGAATGGTAAAGCCGAACGTGGTTGCGGCCATTATTGACAGCAGCACCAGGACGTGTCGCATCACAGCCTCCTTTGGAGAGCCATCGAGCCTGCGGCCAGAAGAACAGAAGCGCCCGGGCCTCTTGCGGCCCAAGCTGATGTCCCTCGAAAAGCCGCTGCGCAGACAGCGGCCCTTGTTAGACACATACACATTATAGACTCGCCCGTTGAGGTGTCAATGCACGAAACGACTAATACTCCGAAGCTTAGGGCGTGACCGCCGGCCGGGGTCACGCTGTCACAGGCGTCTGTTCGTGGAGTTGACTTGGAGGCAGATTCGGCTAGTCTTCAGCTGGCTTGCCGCTGTCGTTGCCTGCATTGGAGGGCTAGCCTAACTGGTAAGGCAGCAGACTTGAAATCTGCCGGCTCAGTGATGGGCCTTGCGGGTTCGAATCCTGCGCCCTCCGGCTTCGATACAGAGGTTAGTGCGGACAGTCTGACCGTACGGCAGAAGTCGGTCTGACTGCAGTTGTCTGCTGTAGTGAGCTTGACAGCGTGGAGAGGTGGCCGAGTGGCCGAAGGCGATCGCTTGCTAAGCGGTTGTACGGGTAAAACTGTACCGTGGGTTCGAATCCCACCCTCTCCGTTCAAGCGATGAGTATCAGCCGTGGCTGGAATCTGTAGACCCGCGGGTGCCGAGCGGGTCAGGGTTCGCATTGCCCCATCGCCGACCGGCACGATTCATCTCGGGCTTGCCCGCACCGCCTTGTACAACTGGCTCTTTGCGCGCCATCACGGCGGTCAGTTCGTGTTGCGCATAGACGATACTGACGAGGAGCGCAACGTGACGGAATCGCTGCAGCCGATACTTGATGGTCTGCGCTGGCTTGGTCTGGACTGGGACGAGGGCCCTGAGGTCGGCGGGCCGCACGCGCCGTACTACCAGTCGCAACGCGCCGCACGACACCGCGCCGTGGTCGCGGAGCTTGTCGAGCGCGGTTGCGCCTACCACGATTACGCGACACCGGAGGAGACCCGCGCAGAGCGCGAGGCCGCGCTGGGGCGCAGGGAGAGCTGGCTCTACAGCCGGCGCTGGATGGCCGAGACCGAGGCCGACCGGCGTCGCTTCGAAGCCGAGGGTCGTCAGGCTGTCGTCCGGCTGAAGATGCCGCGCGAGGGAGTCCTCGTGCTGGATGACCTTGTGCGCGGCCGCGTCGAGTTCGACTGGGCACTTGAGCAGGACCATGTTGTGCAGCGAGCTGACGGGTCGTGCCTGTATCACCTGGCCAGCGTGGTCGATGATCACGATTTCGAGATCACCCACGTCATCCGAGCGGAGGAGCACCTCTCGAACACCCCGCGCCAGGTCTTCATCGCCCGGGCGCTGGACTGGCCGGTTCCGGCATACGCTCACCTGCCTTACGTTGCCGAACCCGGCAGCCGGAACAAGCTGAGCAAGCGCAAGGTCAAGCAGTACCTCAAGAACCCGGACTTTGCCGAACTGGTCGAACACGGCCGCCGAATAGCGGTTGCCCTGGGCAGTGACCCGACGGAAGAGAGCGTGAATCCGGTTGCCCTGGAGTTCTACCGCGGCACCGGATTCCTGCCCGAGACTCTGGTCAACTACCTTGCGCTGCTGGGTTGGGCGCTCGACGACCGAACCGAGCGTTTCGACCTTGCGGACCTGGTGCGCGATTTCTCCCTTGAACGTGTGAACCGTGCCCCGGCGAGCTTCGATCCCGCGAAGCTGGTCGCTTTTCAGGTGAAGCGGATGATGGAGCTGCCGACAGATCAACGTGCCGAACTTGTCATGCCGTTTCTTGAGCGCGCCGGGCTGGTGCAGCAACCCGTAGCGGAAGAGGTGCGCGTCCGCGTGGCCGCAATCATCGAAGCTGCGGGCGACCGCATCAAGGTCGCCGGCGACATCCTGGACTATCGGGACTTCTTCGTCTCCGCCGGTGAGTTGCAGTACGACCCGAAGGCTTTTGACAAGCGGCTGCGTCGCGCTGGAGCAACTGCACTGCTGGCGGAGTTCCGCAGCCGGCTGGCCGACCTGGAGCGCTTTGTGCCTGCGGAGCTTGAGGCGGCATTGGGAAGCTTCGTCGCCGAGCGGGGCGTAGCGGTCGGTGACATCATCCACGCCCTGCGCGTCGCAGTGACAGGCAAGGCAGTCGGGTTCGGCCTGTTCGAGACGCTGGCGATTCTGGGCAGGGACGAGAGCATCCGGCGAATCGACCGGGCACTCACGGAGGCAACGCGACAATGAGTGACACAGCCGGCGCGGAGTCGACGCCGCGCAACTTCATAGAGGAAGCCATCGAGCAGGACCTGGCCGCCGGGCGATACAGCAGCGTGCAGACGCGGTTTCCGCCCGAACCCAACGGCTATCTGCACATCGGTCACGCCAAGGCCATCAGCATCGATTTCGGCATCGCCGAGAAGTACGGCGGCAAGTGCAACCTGCGCTTCGACGATACCAACCCGGTCAAGGAGGACGTCGAGTACGTCGAGTCAATCAAGGCTGACATCCGCTGGCTCGGTTTCGACTGGGGCGACCGCGAGTACTACGCCTCGGACTACTACGAGCAGCTCTATGACTGGGCGCTGCAGCTCATCCGCAAGGGCAAGGCGTACGTCTGCGACCTCACCGCGGACGAGCTGCGCGAACACCGCGGCACGCTGACCGAGCCGGGGCGGGAGAGCCCCTATCGCAACCGTTCGGTCGAGGAGAATCTCGATCTGTTCGAGCGCATGCGTCGCGGCGAGTTCGCCGACGGCGCGCGTACCCTGCGGGCAAAGATAGATATGGCCTCGCCGAACATCAACCTGCGTGACCCCGTGATGTACCGGATAATCCATGCCACGCACCATCGTACCGGCGACAGGTGGTGCATCTACCCAAGCTACGACTGGGCCCACGGCCAGTCCGATTCACACGAGAGAGTCACGCATTCTCTTTGTTCACTGGAGTTCGAGGACCACCGGCCGCTGTATGAGTGGTTCATCGCAGAACTCGGCATTTTCCCGTCGCGCCAGATCGAGTTCGCCCGGCTGAACCTTACCTACACCCTGATGGCCAAGCGGCGCCTGCGCGAGCTTGTCGAGTCAGGCATCGTGCGGGGCTGGGACGACCCGCGGATGCCGACCCTCTCGGGCCTGCGCCGGCGCGGCTACACGCCGACGGCAATCCGAGAGTTCCTGCGGAGAGTGGGCGTGGCCAAGGCCGACAGCGTCGTCGACATCGAACTGCTGGAGCACTGCTTGCGCGAGGACCTGAATCAGCATGCCCCGCGCCGGATGGCGGTGCTGCGGCCGCTGAAGCTGGTCATCGAGAACTACCCCGACGGCCAGGAGGAGTGGTTCGACGCGGTCAACAACCCCGAGGATGCGACTGCGGGCACGCGCAAGGTACCGTTCTCGCGCGAGCTGTACATCGAGCGCGATGACTTTCGCGAGGTGCCGCCGCCCAAGTACTACCGGTTGTCGCCAGGGCGCGAGGTGCGCCTGCGTTACGCATATCTCGTGACCTGCGTGGGCTGTCGCAAGGACCCGGCGACCGGTGACGTGGTCGAGGTGCGCTGCACCTATGACCCCGCGACGCGCGGCGGTGACGCGCCCGACGGGCGCAAAGTGAAGTCGACTATGCATTGGGTGTCGGCGGCGCACGCGAG
>CBFGIY010000048.1:0-18879 GCA_965648935.1 Caldifarciminota bacterium | reverse complement strand
GCTTTCGCTGTTCGCGCTCACCCTGTGGGGCGTATGGGGCTTCCTGGCAAAGGTCATCTCGAGCCGAGTCCCGCCCCAAGGGCTGGCGTTCTGGAGCACCGTCGCGACACTCGTGCCGGTCGCCGCATTCGCGCTCACCGACGGCAGCGGGAAGTGGGTCAGGCCGCACCCGCTCGCGCTGGGTTCCGGGCTGGCATACGGCTTGGCGCTGGTCTGCTTCTTTCTCGCCTTGCGTCGCGGCCCGGCTTCGGTGGTCGTGCCGCTGTCGGGGATGTACATCGTCGTACCTGCAGTGCTCGGGTTCATCCTGCTGAAGGAGCAGGTAACCGCGGCTCACGCCGCCGGCCTTGGCTGCGCGGCCCTTGCCGTCGTACTGCTGAGTCTCTAGGTATGACGGAAATGCAAATAGGAGCGTCGACGCCGGCCTCATCGGACAGGGCGTGGCGGTCCCTGAAGACACTTATCACAAGAAGGCGCGGCAAGTGACTGCACGGCATCGTGCCGGCAGTTTGCCGGCCGACAAGGTAACAGCAACAAGCCGCCCGAGCCTGATGCCGACGCGCACAGGCCGGGCGATTCCGTATCAGCACCCAAAGACACAGGAGGAGTGATGCCGAAGCGTTACGACTACACCGGCAAGGACGTGCAGGACGTGTACGACGGTCCGGGCGGCCTGCTCTGGGAAGCAGTGATGAGCGAGCAGATTCACTCGGGCGGCGACGAGGTCACGCACCGCATGGCCAAGGCGGTGGGCCTGAAGCCGGGGCTGCATGTGCTCGACGTCTGCTCGGCGCTGGGCGCGCCGGCGCGCGTGCTCGCGAAAGACTACGGGGTGAAGGTGACCGGCCTCGACTTCGCCAAGACGATGCTGGAAAAGGCGCGCCAGCGGACGCGGGATGCCGGGCTGGAGCATCTGGTGACCTTTGTCGAGGGCAACGCGATGGACATGCCGTTCAAGAAGGACACCTTCGACGTGGTCTGGGGTCAGGAGGCGTGGTGCTACGTCACCAACAAGGACGAGCTGGCGCGCGAGGCGTTCCGCGTGCTCAAGCCCGGCGGCAAGCTCATCTTCACCGACTGGGTCATCACCGGCGAGATCGAGGAGTCGCTGCTGGCGAAGCTGTACGAGTCGATGGCGTTCCCGTACATGGAGACCCTGAACGGCTGGGCCGAAGTGCTGAAGAAAGCCGGTTTCAAGGTGCTGGAGGTCAAGGACCAGACCGACGAGTACGCGAAGTGTTTTGACGAGTACAAGAAAATGGTCGAGGTTGACCTGAGGCCGACGATCGAAAAGAACTTCGGACCGGAGCTTTACGCTTTCGCCGAGGGTTTGGTGAACCTGTGGCGCGATGCCGCCCACAGGCATCAGGTCGGACGCGGCTGGTATCAGGCCGAGAAACCTCGGGGTTAGCCCCTTTCAGCCTGCCGACCAGGGGCGGGTTGGGAAGACCACGAGGCACTGGGCGGCGGTGAAGCCACCGCTGCCCGGTGCCCGGACCGCAGAAGTCCGTAGAAGGACAACGAGAGGAGAGCGAGGTGAAGAAGCTTGCACTGCTAGTGTGTCTGGCCGCAGTCGCTTTTGCGGCCAAGCCGCTGCCCGTGCAAGCAGTCCAAGCCGCTCGATCCCGAGACAGACGTGGTTTGTCGGTGTCCGACTCTCAAACAGGAACTCGCGCGGGATGGCCACTGCTTCTGCCGGCTGTACTACACGCCGGGGGCGGCGGCAAGTGAGTAGAACGAGACCGCAGGGGCGGCAGGGTCAGTCTGCCGCCCCTGCCGAGGAGTAGCGTTGGTTGTGACCGACCGCAGAAGTGGGACCCGGCGACGGGCAACGGCGGCCGCTGGATTGGTTCGGCCGGATCGGGAGTTAGATTGAGCCACCTGCTGGCGCTGGGTCGGAGGTGGAACTCGTGACTGACGGTACGAGCGGGGCAGTCTGTCCTGCGGACCGGACTCGTCCATTCATGTCAAGCTTTCAAAACAACGGACCCCAGGAAAGGAGGCCGAACTATGGCGCGACGCGTCGCCTTTGGGCTGCTGCTTGCCGCCGGTCTGGCAGCAGTGGTGGCGGGCATAGCGCTCCGCGACTGGGAGCGCATATACCAGTTCAGTTCGCAGATATGACTGTCGTGCATGGGCCTGGTCTAGGCCCGCACGGCCTTGCGCATGGTCTGGAAAAAGGAGAAGGACGATGAGAAGAGCCGTACTGATCGTGCTGATGCTCGTGCCGGTCGCGTTGCCGGCGAGCCAGCTTGTGACCGTGATAGAGGATTTCACCGCGACGTGGTGCACTTATTGCCCGGGTGCGGCGCGGGGCATCGAGGAACTGCAGTTCCGGGCGTTCGATTCGGTCGTGGCCATCGCCTACCATTCATCGAGCAGCGACCCGTTCTACACCGCGACCGCTGCCGCGCGCATGAGTTATTACGGGGTGTCCGGTTACCCGACCGTAATACTCGATGGCGATTCGACCGTGGTGGGGGGTATTCACAGCGGCACGATGTTTCCGATTTACTGGGACTACTGGCGCAGCCACGCCGCCAATCCGAGTCCGCTGGATATTGACCTCTCGACAACCTATGACTCAGTTGCCCGAAGCGGTGTGTTGACCATTGTCGTGCGCAACACCGGCTCTGCCCCGATCAACGGGCAACTGCACACTGCGCTCACCGAGAGCCACATCGCGCATTACTGGCAGGGAATGGACAGCCTGCATGATGTCGAACGCACGATGCTGCCGTCGGCGTCCGGCGAGGCGATTTCTGTGCCGGTGGGTGATTCAGTAGTGCGGACCCGCAACTTCACAATCAGCCCGTCCTGGGTGGCACGGAACTGCCGGTTCATAGTGTTCGTCCAGAACAACTCCTCGCGGGCGATACATCAGGGAGCCTGGTGCGACGTGGTGCAGCGGCCGACGCTTGAGTACTACGGTTTTGTCGGGTCGCCGGCGCGGCCGGGTGGCAGTGTGCAGTTGCGACCGATGCTGCGCAACCTCGGTTCGGCGACAGCGACGGGCGTGACCGGCTCGCTGTCCACGACCGATCCCTATGTCACTGTTACAACACCCGGTGCGGCCTATCCCGACATCGGGGTTGCCGGAACCCTTGGGCCCAACACCCCGTTCGCTTTGACCATCGCTACGAACTGCCCGTCGGACCGGGTCGTGACGCTGACGCTGGATGTCAGCAGCGGCGGCCGCTTCACCATCCCGATGCTGGTGACGGCCGGCACCGGGTTCAGCGACGACTGCGAGAGCGGCGTCGGTGGCTGGGTCCGCACCGGTATCAACTGCCAGTGGGCGCTCAGCACGGTCCGTTCGCATTCGCCGACAAGGTCATGGACAACGACCAGCAGCGGTCAGTACCCCAACCAGACCGACATGCGCCTGACCAGTCCACGTTTTCTGGTCGGCGACGGTGCCACGCTCGAGTTCTGGCAATGGTACGCGGTCGAGCAGGGCTGGGACTACTGCATGGTGGACGTCAGCCCGGGCGGGCCGTTCTGGCACACGCTTGGAACGTGGACCGGGGCGGCGCGCAACTGGGCAAGGCAGAGCTTCAGCCTGACCGAGTTTGCCGGAGCAACGATGCAGGTGCGGTTTCGTTTCCTGTCCGACGGCAGCGTTACCGACGATGGCTGGTCGGTGGACGACATCGTTGTCAGCCCCCACGCTTCGGCCGTGGCCGAGCCGCCGGCAGACTTGCGGCTCGGCGTGGGCGCGGCGCACTCGGTGACAGCCGGGCCCGTCGCTTTGAGTTACTCACTGCCGCCCGGCGCGCGCGGCAGGCTGACCGCGTACGATGCCGCCGGACGGATGGTGCGGACCGTGGCCAGCAGCCTTGTCGGGGCCGGTACCGTCGAGTGGCGGCTGGATTCGAATAGTGGTGGACAGGTTGCCGCCGGTGCATACGTCATGCGGCTGGAGTCGGATCGCGGTGTCGTGGCGGATAAGGTTTTTGTGGTCAGATAGACCGATTGCGGGCGTCCTGCTGGCGGCCGGGCTGGTCCTGGCCGCCGGCAGGTGCTCGCTCGCGCCGGAAGTGCCGCTGGTGCTGACGAACCGCGTGGTGCTGGCCGAGCTGTTCACGTGGCAGCGTTGCTCCTACTGCCCTTACGCAGCTCGGGCGCTGGACAGCCTCGCGCAGGAGTTTGGCGACAGCGTGCTGGTGATTGCCCATCACCGGCGTGTGGCGGGCGATACGCTGTCGCCGGAATACGTCGAGCAGCGCCGGGGGTTGTACTATGAGGTCGGCGGGGAACCGGCAACCGTCTTCGACGGCGGGACGCCGGTGCGCACGCCCGGACCCGAGTACAACTACCAGACCTTTCGCAACTACATCCTTGCCGCCAGGAGCGTCACGCCGAAGGTCCAGCTCAGTATCGAGGCAGTGGTCGACTCGCTGGGCGGCACGGTCACGGTGCAGGTCAGCGGCGTTGATTCGACGCCAACCGATACCCTCCGGATGTTCCTGGTGCTGGTCGAGGACAGCGTGCGGGCAACCCTGTCGGGAGCGACTGACAGCGTCTTCAATCGGGTGATGCGGCAGATGCTGCCCGGCCCCGAGGGGCGACCGTTCCTGCTGTCGCGGCAGGACACGGTGGAGTTCAGCGAGAGCTTCGGCCTTGCGCCGGGCTGGAACCCGGATCGGCTCGGGGCGGTGGCGTTCGTTCAACAACCCGGCTCGAATCGCGTGCTGCAGGCGTGCGGCCTGAGGAGACTCGTCGAGAACAACGGAGGTCGTAGATGAGAGACAAGTTCAGTGTCCTGCTTGCTCTGGTTCTGCTCGCGGTCGGAATTGCCCGGGCCGGCTTCGACTTCGAGTTTGTCTGCCGCGACGATACCGTGCGGCAGATAGCGCCGGGCGGCTCGGCCGAGTACCATTTCACGCTCACCAACACTGGTACCGTGCCGGATGTCTACCGGCTGGACTGCCGGATTGTCGACAGCGTGCCGGGCTGGGTCGTGGTCACATGCGCACGCGGCCGCTGCGTGGAACCGGGAACGCCGCTGTTCGACACGTGCGCCGCCGGCGAGTCTGATTCGACCATCGACGTCGCTGTCTACGCCGGGACCGCCAACGGCGACGAGCTGGTCAGTATCAGAGTGACATCACTCGGCGACACGACGCTCGTCGATTCCATCTCCGTGCTGACGCGGGCAGGTTCGGGCATGGCCGAGTCCGAAAATTGTCAGCCGCAGTCGCGAGCCGCTCTCATCTCAGTCGTGAACGGCTGTCTCATGGTGCGGGATGTGGGCAGCGCGGTGCTGCTGAACAGCACCGGGCGCAAGCTGCTTGATCTCGCGCCGGGCGCGAACGACGTGCGGCGCTTCGCCCCGGGCGTCTACTTCATGCGGCGGGGCCGGGAGGCAGACAAGGTCCTGATCCTGTAGCACTCTGCCGAGCCCGGTCGGCTGCGGTTGCACGACCGCAGTTATCTCACTAGCATTGGATTGATGAAAGAGCTTTGCAGCAGCCTGGCCGATGCGGTCGTGGCGATGAAGCCGGAGCTCGTGGCCGAGCTGGCGCGCAAGGTGCTGGCTGAGGGGCTGGAGCCGCAGGCGGCCATCACCCAAGGCCTGGCCGCGGGAATGCGCCGGATGGGCGAGAAGTTCGCCGCGAAGGAGTGCTTCGTGCCCGAAGTGCTGCTGGCCTCGAAAGCGATGTACGCCGGGTTCGACATTCTCAAGGACGCGTTGGGCACCGCCGATGCGGCTGGCCGGGGCCGCGTCATCCTCGGCGTGGTGCAGGGCGACATCCACGACATCGGCAAGAACATCGTGAAAGTGATGATTCAGGCCGCGGGGTTCGCGGTGGTCGACCTCGGGCGCAACGTCGCGACAGAGGACTTTGTGCGCGCGGCCGCGGACGGGCCGGCGCTTCTGGGCATCTCTTCGCTGATGACCACGACGATGCCGAGGATGGCCAAGGTCATCGAAGCGCTGGACAGACGCGGCCTGCGGCCGGGCGTGAAGGTGATGGTCGGCGGCGCGCCGGTAACGGCGGAATTCGCCCGGCGCATCGGCGCGGACGGCTGGGCCGCTGACGCGCACGGCGCGGTGCTCGAAGCTGAGAGGCTGAGTGGTCGAGAAGGCTAGCGGTCGAGTTCTCAGGTGATGACGGAGCAGCGCGGGCCGGGACAGCGGGTCAAGCGGCTGACCGAGCTCGTGCGCGGCGGCGTGCCCGAGCGGCCGGTCGTGTTCCCGATGGTGGTGGCGGACCACGCGGCGCGGCTGGAGGGCTACTCGGTGTCCGAGGCGGTGACGCAGGGCGACACGCTGGCGCGCGTGCTGTATTCGGCGTACCGGCGCTACGGCTACGACCTCGTGCTGGTGTTCGCAGACACGACGGTCGAGGCCGAGGCAATGGGCGCGCAGGTTGTCATCCCGGAGGAGGACAACCCTTTCGTCATCGGCCCGGCTCGGGTGTCCCGCCTCGAACCGGCCGAGCCCGAGAAAGACGGCCGGATGCCGGTGGTGCTCGAGGCGACCCGGCGCCTGGCGAAACTGCTTGAGGGCGAAGTGCCGGTGCTGGTCGGCATCAAGGGGCCGTTTTCGCTGGCCGCGTTCCTGCGCGGCATCGGGAGTTTCTTTGAAGACCTTCTTGAGGACCCAGGCCGGGCGCGCGACTACCTCGACGCTGCGCTGGGCAACCAGTTGAGCTATGCCGAGGCGGTTGTCCGGGCCGGGGCCATCCCGTTCATCGGCGACCCGGTGGCGTCGGGCTCGATGATAAGCGCGTCGATGTTCCGCGATTTCGCGCTGCCCGGGCTGCGGCGTCTGGTGGACTCGGTCCGCGAGCTCGGCGCGCCGGCGTTGTTGCACATCTGCGGCGACACGCGCCACATCATCGGCGACATGGCGCGCAGCGGCGCGGCCGCCCTGAGCGTTGACGACGGCGACCTGCGCATCGCGCGGGCCGGGGCCGGGCCGGATGTTGCGCTGATGGGCAATGTTTCAACGCGTTTGATGTTGGAAGGCAGGCCCGAGGAAGTCGCGGCCGCGGCGCGCGAGTGCCTGGCTGCGGCCGGACCGAGACTGATTCTGTCGACAAGCTGCGATGTGCCGGCCGAGACGCCGCCCGAGAATGTCGCTGCGCTGGTGAACGCAGGCAGGGAAGCCGCGTGAGGCGAGTCACCATCCGCCCGCGCGGCGGGCTCAACCTGTTGCAGTTGCTGGCGGTGAACGGCGAGAGCATCGCGGCCGACTGCGGCGGCCACGGCCGGTGCGGCCGGTGCCGCGTGCGGGCTGAGGTCGGCGGCAGGCTTGAGGAAGTGCTGGCTTGCCGGTACTCGCCCGCTGCGCCGCTGGAGGTGTTTCTGCCCGACAGCACGCCGCGGTCGGCCGAGCGGCGCAAGCCGGCGGCGTTTCTTGCGCTGGCTGCGGACTTCGGCACGACGACGATTTCGCTTGCGGCAGTCGACAGGCGTACGGGCCGCGTCGTCCGGCGCGCCGCGTTTCTCAACCCACAGGCGGTTCTGGGCGCAGATGTGATGAGCCGCATCGGCTCGGCCCGACTCGTGCGGCGAGTGGACCTCGGCGTGCCGGTCCGGCGGTTCGTCGCCGCGGCTGGAATCCGCCCGACCCGGGCCGCGGTTGCGGTTGGGAACACCGCAATGATGCATTTCGTGCTGGGCCGGTCGCCGGCGCGGCTGGGCAGTTACCCGTACCGGCCGGCGCTGCCCCGCAGGGTGCCGCTGTCCGGCCGCTTCGCGCACCGGCCGGGGATGGCGCTCTGGTCGCCGCCGCTTCTGGGCAGCTTCGTGGGCAGCGACTGCTCTGCGGCCATCATCGCCAGCGGAATGCACCGGCGGGCGGACCTGAGCCTGCTGGTCGACGCGGGCACCAATGGCGAGATAGCGCTGGGTAACCGCGATCGCATCCTTGTCTGTTCGACCGCGGCCGGGCCGGCGTTCGAGGGCGCAACGCTGGAGTGCGGCTCGCTCGCCCGGCGCGGGGCAGTCACCGCGGTGCGCCGGGCCGGCAAGGGCTGGCGATTGACCACGGTGGGCAACGCGCGGCCGAGCGGTATCTGCGGTTCGGGCGTGCTTTCAGCTGTCGCAGCCGGGCTCGGCGCGGGAACGATAGAGTCCAGCGGCAAGGTCGCGGGCGGGCGGATGATTCTGGCCGATGGCGTGTATCTCTCGCAAGCCGACATTCGTGAAGTCCAGCTTGCCAAAGCGGCGATTGCCGCCGGTATCGCGGTGCTGCTCGCCGAGTGGCCGGCGCGTCCCGACGATGTCGCGCGCGTGCATCTGACCGGCCGGTTCGGCGCGGCGCTGGATCCCATAGCGGCCGGGTCAATCGGGTTGGTGCCCGCGGCGCTTGTGAGCCGGGTGCGCCAGCACGGCAATCTCGCGCTGGCCGGCGCGGTGAAGCTGCTGGACGAATGCGCCCGGCGCGAGGCCGCGGCACTGGGCGGGCGGTGCCGCGAGGTGCGCTTGAGCGAGCACGCGGGTTTTGAAGAGCAGTTTGTCGGGCGGATGGAGCTGACAGAGTGGCGGTAGTCGGACGCGGGCTGTTCGGTGCGATGCGCGAGGTGCTGATCGAAGACCTGGCCGCCGCCCGCGCGGCCGGGCGCAAGGTGGTCGGCTGTCTGTGCCTTTATGTGCCGGTCGAGCTGGTCGCGGCCGTGGGCGCAATTCCTGTCCGGCTGCAGCACGGCGGGTTCGCGGCCGAGCAGGCCGGGGAGAAGTACGTGCGCAGCGACGCCTGCTCGTTCTGCAAGAGCTGTCTGGGGAATTTCGAGTCCGATCCGCTGCACCGGCTGTGCGACGCTGTGATCGGCGTGAGCACCTGCGACATGATGCGAAGGATGCCCGAGCTCGTGCAGCGCAACTTCGGCATCCCCGCGTTCAGCCTGTACCTGCCGCGCACTGCCGAGCCGTTGCCGCACCGCCTGGCCGAGTTTGAGAGGCAGCTGCAATGGCTGGCCGGCGAGCTGGGAAAGCTGACTGGTCATGAGGTCACCGCGGCCGGGCTGGCCGCGGCCGCAGCTCAGTACGACCGTCTGCGGGCCGCGCTGCGTTCGGCTGACGAGACGCGCCGCGCGATGCCGCCCGGCATCGCGGGCAGCACGATGCTGGACCTGGTCGCGCTGGGCAACCTGCTCGGACCCGAAGCCGCAGCCGAGCTGGCCGAGGCCGCGACCGCCCAGCCGCAGCCCGGGCCGCGGCAAGCGGGCAGGCCGCGGCTCGCGCTCGGCGGCAGCATCGTGACCGAGGACGACCGCTGGCTTCTGGAGCTGGTCGAAGAGAGGGCGGACATCGTTACCGATTTCCTCTGCACCGGCACGCGGTGGTTTGCCGAAGACCTCGGATCGCCGGCGGCTGGCGACGGGCTGGCCGCGCTGGCCCGGTACTACTACTCACGCGTGCCGTGCGCGCATCGCCGACCGAACGACGCTTTCTTCGAGTACGCCCGGCAGCGGGCACGCGGCTTCAGCGCACAGGGTGTGATCTACAAGACCTTGCTCTACTGCGACCCGTGGGCACTGGAGCACACCCGACTGGTCGATGAACTGGGCCTGCCCGTGCTGCACATCGACAGCACTTATTCGATCGAGAACCGCGAGCAGGCGCGCACCCGAGTCGAGGCTTTCCTCGAGAACCTGGCGGAGCGGTCCAGTGACGAGTGACGTCTGCCGGCTGACCGGGTGGCGCGACCCGAAGGCGGCGCGAATCGGGTTCGAGGAATGGCTGGAGCTGTTTGACCGCGTGCCCGACGAAACCATCGACCGCTACCACTACTTCCGTCAGCATCAGGCCGCGCCGGCCCAGTGGTCGGCCTATCTCTTTCCGCCTCAGACATTCGCCATCTACGGCTGCCGGCATCTCAAGCGGCTGAAGTTTGACAACTCGCTCGCCGCGCTGCGCCTGTGGGGGTTTGTCCAGAACGAGACCGAGCGGCTCTTTCGGGCGCGGCAGCTTGGCCTGAAGGTCATCGCCGTGATGGGCGACCTCGGCGCGGTGCCGGTTATCGTCAATTCGTTCCCGGGCTGCGTCGCGTTCTACCCGGACTGCATCTGGTGGACGCCGTTCGTGATGGAGTCGAACGTGCTGTTTGACGCCGCGGCCGAGCTCGGCATCGGCGAGGCGACCTGCTTCTCGCGCGCGGCGCTCGGCGCGTTCGCCAAGCATTCCTACTTTCCCGACCCGGACCTCGTCATCGCTTCGACCGGCGCGACCTGCGACGATTTCTCCGGCGTCGAATCGCGTGTTGCGACGCTCGTGCCCGAAGCGATGTGGGTCGAGGTGCCGATGCGTGCCGACCCGCTGGCCTGCCGCGGGTGCGCGGGCGGCCGGGCTACGACCGCGGGCAGCGGGGTCGAGTACGACCCGGCCGCGCGCGACCTGCTGGTTGAGGAGTATCGGCGCGTCGTATCGCGGATCGAGGCACTGACCGGTCACCGGCTGACCGACGCCGACCTCGCCCGCGGGATCGCGCTCGCCAACCGTGTGCGCGGGCTCACCGCCGAGCTCACCGAGCTGGCCTATCGCCACGGCGCGCTGCCCGCGCTGGAGATGATGGTTGTCGAGTTCGGCTGCCTGCACGGCTACTCGGACGCGCTTGAGTGGGCCGACATCCTTGAAGACCTGCGCGACACGGCGCGGCGCCGGGTCGAGACCGGGGACCTGCCGCTGGAGCGCGATGCGCTGCGCATCGCGTGGTGCTCGCCGCCGGCTGACCCGCTCTTTCTATGCGCGGTGGAAGACCGCGGCTGCCGCGTGGTTGGGACCGAGTATCTCATCAATCAGGCGCTGGAGAGCATTGCGGCCGACAGCCGGCCCGGACTCGACGCGATCGCCGAATCGTTTCTCGCCGCCTCGCTCATCGGAACCAGCCGCCAGCGTGCCGCGTCGCTAATCAGCCGGGCCCGCGCGCACGACGCCGAGGGCGTCATCGTGTCGGGCGTGCTGGGCGGCTCGCACTGCGCGATGGAATCGCGGCCGATTGCCGAGGAGGTGCGAACGGCGCTGGGCTTGCCGGTGCTGGAGTTCGACATTCTCGCACCGGCCCGCGAGCTGAACCGGCAGATAGAGACCCGCATCGCCGCGTTCCTCGAGGTCGTGCGCGGTCGGAGGGGGGCGTGAGGGAACTGCTCACGCCGAGGGAGCGTTTCGGCCTGCTGGTCATCGACGAGCCGCAGGACCGCGTGCCGGTGTACCCGCTGGTCACGGCGCACGCGGCCCGGATCGCGGGCGCGGGCCTGCGCGAGTACTACACCGACGGCCACGCGATGGCCCGCTGCCAGCTCGCCGCGCAGGAGCGCTACGGCATCGACTTCATCTCGTTCTTCTCCGAGGTCGGCCTGGTGGCCGAGGCGCTGGGCTCGCGGTACCACTATCCGGAGGACGACCTGCCGTTGCTGTCGGAACCGAGGTGGCGCGAGCTGGTCGAGCCCGACGGCGCGGCGGTTGACCCGGCGCGCGACGGCCGGTTACGGCTCTATCTTGATGCGATTTCCGACGCGTGGGAGGCGCGCGGCGACACGGTGCCGATACTTGCCTATGTGCCGGCGCCGTTCACGACGGCCCAGCAGCTGGTGGACCCGGAGGCGTTCCTGACCGGACTCCTGGTTGAGCCGGAACGAGTCAAGGCGCTGCTTGAGTACGCGACGCAGGCGACGGTGAGTTTCTGCCGCGCCATCGTCGGCGCGGGCGGGTTGCCGCTGCTGGTCGACCCGCTCGCGTCGGGGAGCGTCATTTCAGCCGAACACTATCGCGAATTCGCGCTGCCTTCGGAGGCGGCGGTGATTCGCTACCTGCACCGCTTTGATCTCGACATCGTGCTGCACATCTGCGGCGACACGGGCTCGATAATCGATGCAATGCCCGAGAGCGGCGCCGACCTCCTGAGCGTTGACCGTATCGGGCTTGACGCGGCGATCGCGGCCGCGGGTGAGCGTTGTCGGGTCGTGGGCAACTTCGATACTTCGGAACTGCTGCTCGGCGCGCCGGCGACAATAGACCGGGAAGTGAGAGCGATGGTGGCGGCCGGCAGACGCTGCCCGCGCGGGTTCGTGGCCGCGACCGGGTGCGAGGTGCCGGTCGACACGCCCGAGGAGAACGTGCGCGCATTTGTCAGAGCGGCCCGTGAAGCCGGCGAGAACCCGGGGTTCGGCGGGAGGAGGAAGCCTTGATTACTGCCGGCATCGATGTCGGCTCGGTGAACACCAAGCTTGTAGTCCTTGACCACGCGGCCGGCAGCGCGGTCTGTGAGCGCGTTGAGCCGACCGGGCCGCGCCCGCGCGAAACGGCCCGGCGTGTTCTCGAAGACTGCCGACGCGAACACTCGGACCTTCGAGGCAGAATCGACGGGCTGACCGCAACCGGCTACGCGCGCGGCGTCGTTGACGGCGCGGTCGAGACGATAACCGAGATAAAGGCGGCGGCACTGGGCATAAGGTACTGGCATCCCGAGTGCCGGACCGTCGTCGACATCGGCGGGCAGGATTCCAAGGTGCTGACGCTGGACGAGTCGGGCCGGGTCGCCGATTTCGCGATGAACGACCGGTGCGCAGCCGGCACCGGACACTTCCTGTCGGTGCTGGCGCGGACACTGTCGGTGCCGCTGGAGAGCTTCGGCCGGCTGGGCCTTTCGTCGCGCCGGCCAGTGCCGATATCCAGTCTCTGCGTGGTGATGGCCGAGTCGGAAATCCTGTCGCTGTTGGCCGCGGACACTCCGGTTGAAGATATCATCGCCGGGCTACACGAGGCGCTGGCGCGCAGGGTGGCGAACATGGCGGCGAGGCTGCGCATAGATGGCGAGGTTGTGTTCACGGGCGGCGTGGCGCAGGATGAGGGGATGCGTGCGGCGCTGGAGGGCGCGCTCGGGTTGCCGGTTACTGCTGCGAAGAAGCCGTTTCTGGCCGCGGCGACCGGGGCGGCGCTGGCTAGCGCACGTAGGCGAGGCGCAGCAGCCTGATGCCCTGCTCGTCCCGTCCGAGAAGGAAGTAGTTGCCCGAAGTGATCGCGGCGGGCGGCCAATCGAACGACGCCTGGCTGCGTCCCAGCAGCAGCTCTGCGACCTGCCGCCCGGCGGCATCGAGTACGGCGGCGCGGCCGCGGGGGAAATCGGCCGGCAGGGGCACGCGGCCCGTGCCCCGCACCACGGTGGGCATCGATTCCGGGCCGGGCACGCTGTAGCGCGCGAGCCGTTCCCAGAGCAGGCGGTCCCAGACTCCGCGATAGGCGTCAAGGGCGAGTGAACAGCAACGGCTGGTGACATCCCAGGCCTGCAATGGATCGGGACCGGAATTGCCCCAGGCTGTTTCGCAGCTGTCAACCAACTGGTATACTATCGATTCGACCGGGGTGAAGAAGTCGAGCACCACGGCGAGTGCCCGGGAGTTGATGGCGTACGGGAAAGCCGGTGCCGAGTGCAGCCAGTCGCGCAGACGGATTGCCTCGTCGCAGAGCACGGCCCGCTCCGGGCCGTTCAGCGCCTCGGGTACGCTCTCGGCCGCGACCCAGGCGGGAATCGGCAGGCTTGTCAGGGGCGACCCGGGGTAGTACCAGAGCATTCCGGTTCCCGGGCTGCCGCCCGGTCGCGGCCCGACAATCACCTCGACCGAACGGGTCTTGAGACGACAGACCGTGGTGTCGGTCGACAGGTAGCCGGGCGGCAGGGAACCGACGGTGCCGCTGTAGGGCAAGGGGTAGGGGTTGAAGCCGACCTGACCCAGATCGCGGGCAAGCCGGCCCATGATGAAGCGTTGGTCGAGCGGACCCGCGGCATACCGGGTCGAACAGACCTCGAACGCCCTCAAAAAACGGTTGAGACCGCGTCGGCGCACGGTGTCGCCGGAAAAGGAGAAGTTCGCGCGCAGGGTGTAACCGAGCGTGTCAGCCGAGGCGTCGCAGCGGACATACCATGTGTTTGAGGTTTCGTAGATAGCCGCGGCGCCGGTCGAGTCGAGAGCACCATAGTTGGCCGGGGTATTGCGGCCGACCCAGTTGAGCGAGTCGAGCAGTTTTTCGAACTCGGCAAGCGAGGCGCAGGTGGCGAGGGCCAGGGCCATGATGTTGCCGTCATCCGGCCCCTTGCGCTTGAGCTTGGGACCGAGGTTGTAGGCGTTGGAGTTCATTATGCCGAACCCGGCTTCGTTGATGCCGCCCCAGGCGTTGAGCGTGTCGTCGGCATAGGCGTTGGAGACGAACCGATAGCGGCCGAGATTCCAGTGACGCAACTCCTGGTTCTGGTCGTCGACATCGCGGTTCTTCCAGAGCACAGCCCGGCCGTCCACGGTCGAGGCGGAGCCGAATGCGCCTATGGTGCAGCCCAGAGCGACGGTGGCTGCCGAAAAGAGCGAGAGCAGAGCAGGCAGGAAGCGGCGGGAAGCGCGACGGCTCATCGGGACATTATACGCAACAGCTCGCGCACAAGCATCTTTTCCGAACAGGTCTTCACGACATCGCCGCGAGCAAAGATGACACCCCGGCCGGCGCCGCCGGCGATGCCGAAGTCGGCTTCACGCGCCTCGCCCGGTCCGTTGACCACGCAGCCCATCACCGCGACCTTGACCGGTGACGTCGAGCGTTCAAGCGCGCGGCTGACCCGTCGGGCAAGCGCGGCGACGTCGATGCGCGTGCGGCCGCAGGTCGGGCAGGCATAGACAACCGGGCCGTGCCGCCGAATCCCGAGCGCGGCGAGCAGTTCCCACGCGGCCTTCACTTCGAGCACGGGGCTGCCACAGAGCGAGATGCGCAGGGTATCGCCGATGCCCGAAAGCAGCAGCGGCGCGAGCGCGGCAGCCGACCGGACTCCTCCTTCGAACGGCAGGCCGGCTTCGGTCAGGCCGATGTGCAAGGGCCAGGGAAAACGGCGGGCAAGCTCGCGGTACACCGTGATGGTCTCGGGTATGCTCGTGGTTTTTGCCGACAGGACGATCGACTTGAAGTCGAGCTGGTCGAAGGGCTCGAGGCAGCGCGTCATCGATTCGACCAGCGCCGCAGGTGTGGGACGGCCATGCCGGCGCAGGGTCGTCTTGTCGAGTGAACCGGCGTTGACCCCGACGCGTATTGCCGCGCCCGCGTCGGCCGCGGCGCGGATGATCTCCTTCACCTTCATGGCAGACCCGATGTTGCCGGGGTTGATGCGCACTTTGTCAAAACCGGCCTTCAGTGCGGCGAGAGCGAGGCGGTGGTCGAAGTGGATGTCGGCGCAGAGCGGCAGACTCAGCCGGGCACGGATAGCAGGCAGGGCCGCGGCCGCACGGGCGTCAGGTACAGCGATGCGCACGAGTTCGCACCCGGCGCGTTCGAGCCGGCGTGACTGGCGCACGGTTGCGGCAATGTCATCGGTGCGGGTGTTGGTCATCGACTGGACCGCGACCGGCGCGCCGCCGCCGATCGTCAGCCGGCCGATTCGGACAGAGCGCGTCAGACGGCGCGCGGTGCTTGAAGGAAGACCCGACAAGCTAGTACGTGACCCGCTCGATGCGCGCACCGAGTCCGCGGAGTTTGGTCTCGATCCTCTCGTAGCCACGGTCGAGGTGGTAGACGCGCAGGACTTCGGTGGTGCCACGCGTGGCCAGGCCGGCGAGCACAAGCGCGGCCGAGGCGCGCAAGTCCGAGGCCATTACCTGGGCCGAGGTGAGCGCATCGACGCCAAGGATCACTGCCATATTGCCAGTGATGTCGATGTGCGCGCCCATCCGGTTGAGCTCGAGCGCGTGCATGAAGCGCGATTCGAAGATGTTCTCGGTGACGACGCTGGCGCCGCGGCCGAGGCAGAGCAGGGCGGTGAACTGGGCCTGCAGGTCCGTCGGGAAACCGGGGTAGGGCGTCGTGCTGACCCTGACCGGGGCCGGGCGGTCGGTCGCGGCGACGGTCAGGGAGTTGCGGCCGGTTTCGACCACGGCGCCGGTCTCACGGAGCTTGGCGATGACTGCCGCGAGGTGGGCCGGGTTGCAGCCCGCGACCTCGACCCGGCCGCGAGTGATGGCCGCGGCCGCGGCAAAGGTGCCGGCCTCGATGCGGTCGGGTATGGGGCGGTACTCGGCGCCGTGCAGATGCCTCACGCCGCGGATACGCAGGGTGGAGGTGCCGCCGCCGTCGACCCGGCCGCCGAGGCAGTTGATGAAGTCGGCGAGGTCGGCGACCTCGGGCTCGGCTGCCGCTCCTTCGATGACCGTTTCGCCGCGCGCGAGCGCGGCCGCCATCATCACGTTACAGGTGGCGCCGACCGACGGGCCGCTTGCGCCTTCGAGTACCATCGAGTTGCCGGCCAGCCGCCGCGCCGTCGCGTGAATGTAGCCGTGTTCGACCGTCACGCGGGCCCCGAGTGCGGAGATGCCTTTCAGGTGCAGGTCGACCGGGCGCGGGCCAATGGCGCAGCCGCCGGGCAGAGACACGCGGCAATCGCCGAACCGCGCGAGCAGCGGCCCGAGCACATAGTAGGAGGCGCGCATCCTCCGGACGATGTCATAGGGTGCGGTCCGGTCGAGGCGGCCGCGCGCGGTGACGGTGACGCTCGAGCCGCGGCGTTCGACGCGCGCGCCCAGAGTGCTGAGCAGGCGCAGCATCGTGGCGACATCCTCAAGCCGGGGGACGCCGCGGAGCGTACACGGCTCGTCCGTGAGAAGGCAGGCCGCGAGGATGGGCAGGACAGCATTCTTGGCGCAGGAGACCCGGACCCGGCCCTCGAGCCGAGTGCCGCCGCGGACGAGGAACTTGTCCATACGGGGACATTCTTGGCGCGGGCCGGGCCAAGTCAAGCATCAGCCGATGGCTTGACACCGCGCAGGGCCGGCATATATTGAGAACAGCGGCCGGACAAGGCCGTGTGATACCGGCGCTTCGGGAAGTGCCCGGATCGCTGGCAAAGGCAAGACAACCAACGGCCCTGCAAGGGTCCAAAGGAGGTCTGTGGTGATACTATCCATAATCGCGATCGCGCTTGTCGCCGTTTCCCCGGTGAACCCGGGCAGCGTCGGCGCGCCGATCCTGCTGGGCGGCGGCGGCCCCGATGCCTACGGCTACCGCTACCTTGATTCAGACACTACCGCGCCGGGCGCGCCGACCTACAACTGGGTCGACATCAAAGGCGCGGGCACGCGCATCACCGGTCTGGGCGACGACAACGTGGTTGGCCCGTTCCCGATCGGTTTCGATTTCCCGTACTACTGGTACCGGGTGAGCTCGATCTATGTCGGGTCCAACGGCTACATAACCTTCGGCGATAACGGCCTGAACGCGTCGCCGTTCAACCCGGTGCCGTCGACCCAGCGCACGAACAACACCCTTGCGATCCTGATGAGCGACCTGGACCCGAGCCCGAGCGGTTCGCCGCAAGGTTCGGCCTGGTACTGGACCAACCCGAGCCGCGACACGTTCATCGTGCAGTTCGACTCGATCCGTTTCTGGTCCACTGGGGGTAACAACAGCTTCCAGATAATCCTGTCCAAGCCGGATTCGTCGATCACCTACCAGTACAAGGAGCAATCCGGTTCTCCCTACCAGGGCTGGCAGCCGACCAACAACCAGACCGGTATCGAAAACGTCTCCGGCGCGGTCGGGCTTAACTATCTGTCGGGCACGATCCCGCCGGGCAACATGTACCACGCGGCGCTTGCCGTACGCTTCTACCCGCCGGACTCAACAACCTATCAAGTGCACGATGTCGGTACCTACAAGGCGATGAACCAGAAGACCGCGGCATTCTTCGGCATCAACAACCGCCCGCAGGGATTCTGGGGCATTTTCCGCAACTTCGGCAACCAGCCCGAAGCGGCGTTCAAGGTCTATGCCAAGGTCGCGCGCACCAACGGCTCGGTGGTGTTCTTTGACTCGGCGACGGCGCGGGCGATGAACCCGGGCGAGAGCGACTCGGTCGCCTTCCCCAATGCCTACGTGCCGACCGCGGCCGGCGTTTATGTCCTGTCCATCTACAGCCGGATGACCGGCGACGTGATGCCGACCAACGACACCGCCAAGATAGAGTATCGCGTCATCACGATGCCTTCGACCCTGACCTATGACCGAGGCACGCCGACTGCCTCGATGTCGTGGAACGGGCCGGGCGGGTTCGGCAACTTCTTCTACCCGCCGGTCTACCCCTGCTCGATCAGCTCGATACGCATCTACGCCCAGTCTACCTCAAGCGCCACCGCCGCGCTGGGGCTGTTCAAGGACAACGGGCCGGGCGGCTCGCCGGGCGAGACGCTCTTCATCCAGAACATCAATGTCAGCGCGGCCAACTGGTACTCGCTGACCCTGCCCACCCCGGCGGTCATCACCGAGGGCGGCTTCTTTGTCGGCGCGATGTCGGCGGTCTCATCCGACCCGTCCTTCGGGATGGATTCGGTGCCGCCGCTGTCGTTCCAGGGCTGGGAATACACCGGCGTGTGGGCGCCCGGCCGTGACGCCGCGCGCCAGGACGTGATGGCCAACGCGACCGTGTCCGGTCCGGTCGGGCTGATGGAGCTCACCCCGGCGCCGGTGCGGCCGCGCGCAGGCATTGCGGTCACGCCCAACCCGTTCGGCACTCTGACCACGCTGAAGCTCGAGAATGCGTTGGGCAACGCCACCGCGGTCGAGGTCTACGACGCGACCGGCAGCGTCGTGCGCACGCTCGAACTGGAGCGCGGCAGTGCCCGGTTTGACGGCCGTGACAGCCGCGGTCGGCTGCTGCCAGAGGGCATCTACTTCGCCCGGGCAGTCGGCAGCGCGTTCCCGGTGGCCAAGGTCATCATCGCCCGCTAGCACGGGCAGCGGTTCTCTTTGCGGCGGGGAGTCGACTCCCCGCCGCTGTTCTTGTGCCTGCGGTCGGGTAGCGTCAATCTTTTTGTGTAGATTCACAGGCAGTCCAGAGCGGGCGATTCTGCCACCGTCGGTTCAGCTTTTCAAACAACATATAGACGATCCGGTCGCAGCTGG
>CBFGIY010000047.1:0-19359 GCA_965648935.1 Caldifarciminota bacterium | reverse complement strand
CTGGGTTTTGTCGTTGTCCGGTCGGCGCGCGTGGGGTTTCTGCCGTTTGCCTCGCGGTTCGAGGCGATGGCGTTCTTCGCGCTGGCGATTCACTGGGCCGGGCTGAAAGTCTATCTGTGGCGGCCGCGCGATTCAGCCAAGGCGGCGTGGGATATCCTGAGCGCGGCAGTGCTCGGGGTCGCGGTGCTGGCGGTCGGCTGGAATCCGGGCGGCGGGCTGAATCCGATTCTTGATTCGCCCTGGTTCGCGATTCACATCGTCCTCGCGTTCGCCGGGTACGGGTTGCTTGCGGTCGGTCTGGGGTGGTCGGCAGCCGCGCTGTTTGACCGGCGGCTCGACGACGACGGCGAGAGCCTGCGGCGGGTTGCCCTGCTGGCCGCTTTCCTTCTCGGTTCCGGCATACTGACCGGCGCGCTGTGGGCCGACATTTCGTGGGGCAGATACTGGAACTGGGACCCGAAGGAATCCTGGGCGCTGCTGACCTGGGCCGTGCTGGTCGGTTACGCCCATCTGCGGCCGCGGCGCTGGCTGAACCTTGCCGGCTTCGCGCTGGCGTTCGCCGTGATGCTCTTCACGTTCGTCGGCATCAATCTGCTGAAGTGGGGCGCGCACCGCTACTGAGCGCGGCGGGCTGAACGCCGGGCGCGACCGCGAGTCCGGGCGCGGCTACTTCGGGTTCGGGATGACGCAGATGAAGCGGAACGGGGTGTCGCCGGTGTTCTCGAACCCGTGTTCTTCGCCCGGCTCGACGTAGATGAAGTCGCCGACCCCGACCGCGTGCTCGCCCCCGGGATAGCGCGCGTGTCCCCGGCCTTCGATGACGAAAATCTCGTGTTCGTACGGATGGCTGTGCAGCGGGATGGTGTTGCCGCGGTCGAGCAGTTCGATGACCCGCATCGTGAACAGCGGCGCGCCGTCTTTGGCCGTGATTATCCAGCGGATCCAGGCCTGCGCGCCCTGCATCGCGGCTTTTTCGGGCGCGACGTCGGTGTAGTGTCCGGTCTTCACGTGAACCTCCCGGGCCCTGCAGCCGGGCCGCTCTTCTGCGACATTCTCGCCGCGCGCCAGTCTGTGTCAAGGCGGCACCCTCCTGCCTGCGCGGCAGTCTAAACAGGTGATGCAGAGTGCTGTAGCGCTGTGGACCGCGCTGGTAGCCCTGACCGGCGGCTGCGGCAGCGGCACTGCGGCTCGGTCAACCGTTGCCGCAGCCGCCACCAGAGGAGATTCTTTGACAGAGAAGGCGACTTTCGCGGCCGGGTGTTTCTGGGGCGTGGAGGCAAAGTTCCGCGCAATCGAGGGCGTGGTTGACGCCGCGGTCGGCTACACCGGCGGCCGGAAAGAGAACCCGACCTACTCCGAGGTCTGCTCCGGCAGGACCGGTCACGCCGAGGCGGTGCAGGTCGAGTTTGACCCGGCGGTGGTTTCGTATGAGCAACTGCTGGAAGTTTTCTGGAACATCCACGACCCGACCCAGCTCAACCGCCAGGGTCCGGATATCGGCAGTCAGTATCGTTCCGCGATTTTCTACCACACTCCCGAGCAGCAGGCCGCGGCACTGGCCTCGAAGGCGGCGCTGGAGCAGTCCGGCCGTCTGCGCCGGCCCATCGCCACCGAGATTGTGCCGGCGCAGACGTTCTGGCGCGCCGAGGAGTATCACCAGCGCTATCACGAGAAGCACGGCGGCGCGTGCGGCCGCTAGCCGCGCGTTGACCGGCCTCGCTCCGGGGTTATCATCCGCCGGTGTTTGACCAGCCTCAGCCGACGCTTTTCACCGCGCGCCTCGCATTGCGGCCTTTCGAGGTCGCCGACGGTGCGCGCGTGCGCGAGCTGTGCGGCGAAGCGGTCTTCGCCCGCAACACGCTGGGCATCCCTCACCCTTATCCCGCGGGCGCGGCCGAGTCCTGGATTCGCACGCATCCCGAGCTGTATCGCAACGGCAGCGAGGTCGTGTTCGCCATCACCGAGCGCGGGGACGGCTGGCTGGTCGGCTCGATCGGGCTGGCGGCCATCAGCGCGCGGCACTGCCGGGCCGACATCGGCTGGTGGGTCGGCCGGGAGTGGTGGAACCGCGGCTACTGCACCGAGGCGGCCGACGCGGTGCTGGATTACGCGTTCAACACGCTCGGGCTGCGGCGGGTCTACTCGTCGCACATCGCGGGCAACGACGCCTCGGGCCGCGTGATGCAGAAGCTGGGGATGATGCGCGAGGGGGTGCAGCGCCGCCACGTCGAGAGCTTCGGCGCGTTCCACGACCTCGTGCTCTACGGGATACTGCGCGAGGAGTGGGCGGCGCGCAGGCGGCTTGACCCGACGCAGGACTGAACCTATCATCTGTCCGACCCGCGGCAGAGAAAGATCGGCAACGACAGGAGGCAATATGCGCAGAGCAGTTCATGTGACAGCACTGATGGCCGCGGCCGCGCTCATCAGCCTGGCCGGCTGCGAGAACCTCGCCCGCAGTTTCAGCGCGACGCTCAACGGCTCGAGCGCCGTGCCGCCCAATTCGAGCATCGCCACCGGCACCGCCGAGTTCACGGTCGACGTGTCCAACACGAAGATGGAGTACACCATCACGGTCGCCAACCTCGCCGAGATCAACACCGCGTACCTGCATTACGCTCCGGCCAATCAGAACGGCGACTCGGTCGCGGTGCTGTATGCCGGGCCGAAGAAGACCGGCAGCTTCACCGGCCAGCTCACCCAGGGCTCGCTGCTCACCGCCGACCTCATCGGCCCGATGGCGGGCAAGAGCATCCGCGCGCTGGTGTCGGCGGTGCGCGCCGGCTCGACCTATGTCAGCATCCGCACAGACTCCTTCCCCGACGGCGAGATTCGCGGCCAGCTCCGATAGGGCGGCCATACGATGCGGCGGGCGGGCTTGGGCCCGCCCGTTGCTTTTCGGCGCGGCTGACTAGGGAAGCAGGACGGTCTTGACCGAGGCCGAGGCTCCGGCCGCGCTTGCCCGCACGACATAGCAGCCGCGCGCCAGGCCGGCGGGCAGGGCAAACTCGTGCCGCCCGGCCGCGAGCCGGGCTTCGGCCAGCCGCGCGACCTGCCGGCCGCTCGGGTCGAACACCGCAATGTCGGCCGGCCCGGCACCGGGCAGGTCAAGCACCACGCGCGGCCCGCGTGCCGAGAGCCGAAGCTGCGGCACCGCGCCGTGCTCGACGACCCCGACCGGCGGCGCGCCCAGGCGCAGGGTGTCGAAACCGGTGCCGTTGACGCGGACGCCGGACAGAATCAGCGAATCGGCCGAGGCCGCGGCGACGACGAACGAGTAGCCCGCCTCGCGGTACACGGTCCATGGCTGGGCCGCGTTCCACCCGGTCGAGAGCGCGGCGCCGGCCGAGCCCGGGTTGATGTAGTGCACGCCGTTGACCAGGCTGTGCTCGTAGGCATGGACGTGTCCCGCGAACACCACCGCGACCCGGAACCGCTCGAACAGCGGGCACAGCCACTGCCGCGCGTCGGCATTGCCCGAATAGCTGCGGTTGGTGGTCCAGGGCGGCAGGTGCAAACTGACGAGGATGAAGCGCACCGCCGGGTCGGCGCTGTCGGACAGAAGCTCCGAGAGCAGCCAGTCGTACTGCGCGCTTGCGGGCGAGAAGTCGGAGTAGGCGTCAAGGCAGTGCAGGGCGACGCCGCCCCAGCGCAGCGAGTGCCACCGCTCGTTGCCGGGCAGCACCAGAAAGCGCAGCCAGTTGTCGGGGATGATGATGTCGTGGTTGCCCGGAGCGGGCAGGACCGGCCGGCCCGCGACAATCTCCCGCTCAATGTTGAACCACGACCGCCACTCGGCGACCGTGCCGTTCTGCACGAGGTCGCCGACGTGGGCGCAGAACTCGGCATCGGGCGCGGCCAGCGTCAGCCGGTCAACCACGCGCTGGTGCGCGGCGCTGTCGTCCTGATTGTCGCCGTAGACCGCAAAGCGGAACGAGCGGCCGGCCGAAGCGCGCGTGCGGAACGCGCGGTCCGGGGTCGTGTCGGCGCCGCTGATGACGCGATAGTGCCAGAGCGTGTCCGGGGCGAGTCGGGTGAGAACAAGTTCGTGCCGGGTTGCGGCAACGGTTTCGGCGGCGGCAAGGCCGTAACCCGATGTCAGGCCGTACTCGACCGCGCCGGCGAGCGTGTCGTCGGTTTCCCAGTACACAACCGCCGCAGTGTCCCCGACCAGAGCGACCGCAGGCCCGGCCCAGACCGCGGCGCCGGCCGCAGTCCCGACCAGACCAAGCAGTAGCAACGCCTTCACGGCAGCGACCGGCTAAGCCCCGGCATGTTGCGCGACCGCGCTCCAGACCCGGCGGAAGTTTCCGCCCAGAATCAGCCGGATGTCGCGCTCGGTGTAGCCGCGTTCAACCAGGCCGGCGGTAATCGCGCCGAGCCGGGTGACATCTTCAAGCCCGGCGGTGGTGCCGCCGTAGCCGTCAAAGTCCGAGCCGATGCCGACGCACTGCGGTCCGGCCACGGCGCAGGCATGGTCGATTGCCGCGAGCACGTCGGCGATGTCGGCATTCTCGGCCCCGGGGCGCAGGAAATAGGGCAGGAACACGATGCCGACCATTCCGCCTCTGGCGGCGAGCGCGCGCAGTTGCTCGTCCGAGAGGTTGCGCGGGTGGTCGCAGAGCGATTTCACGCCCGAGTGCGAGGCGATGACCGGCGCGCTGCTCGCCTCAAGCGTGTCGAAGAAGGTCTTCTCCGAGGCGTGCGAGAGGTCGATAGTGATGCCGAGCTCGTTGCAGCGGCGCACGGCCGAGCGTCCGAGCGGGGAGAGGCCGTCATTGCGCGGCGAGCGGTCGAGCGCCGAGTCGGCCAGCTCGTTGGAGTTGTTCCAGGTGAGCGTGAGCACGCGCACGCCGAATTCGAAGAAGCGGCCGAGCGTTTCCAGCCGGCCGTCAAGCGCGTGCGCGCCTTCGACTCCAAGTATGCCGGCGACCTTGCCCGCCTGCACCGCCGCGTCGAACTCGGCCGGGGTGCGGCAGTGGGCCAGCCGGTCGGGCACGCGGCCGCAGATGCCGGTGAACGCGGCGCAGGCGCCGAGCGCGAACCCGCTGAACTCGCCGGGACGGAATTTCTCCGGGCTGGGCCAGATGGCAAATACCTGAGCGTTGACGCCGCCTTCGGCAAGGCGGGGGAGGTCAACATGACCGGTGGTGGCGCGGACGGTGATGTCGCGCCGGCCGGAGACGTGTTCATAGAGCGCGTCGGTGTGCAGGTCACAGACCAGGGCTTCGCGGTGGAGCTTTACGGCGTTCACGCGCGATACTAGCCCGGCCCGGCCGCCAGTCAACGCCGCGCCGGGTATTGACACAGCGCGATTCCCGGCGCACAATCCCGTCCGGGAGGCAATATGCATTCTATCAAGGTTCTGCTGGCCCTCGCCCTTTTCACCGCTGCCGCGCCGGCCCAGTTCCAGTTCGGCGTGGTCTGCACGACTGATAGCCCGTTCGCCACCGAGCCCAATTCGAGCCACCGGCTGGGCGCCGTCAATGAAGCTGTCGGCGGCGCGACCGACACGGTTCACTTTGTCTACGCGGATGCGCAGGCCGCCTGGGTCCGCACCGGCGCTTTCCGCTTCGGCCGGCTCACCTGGGGCGCGCCCACGCTCATCGGCGCGGGCGGCCGCCGGCCGGCCATCGACTGCCGGCCTGACGGCCACCGCTACGTGGCGTGGCTGGTTGATGATTCGGCCGGCTCGAACCAGGTCTACTTCCGCGACCTCGACACCGCGATGGCGCCGGTGCGCGTGAGCGACCCGCCCTACGAGGGCGTCGACCCCGACGTGTTCGCTGACGACTCGGGCTGCGCCCACATCGTCTGGAGCCAGGTGGACGACGACACTACCGACATCTGGTACTGCACCTGGTACCGGGGCAGCCTTTCCGCGCCGGTCCTGGTTTCGAGCGAGCCCGGCTACGAGGACAACACCAACCCGTCAATATCGTGTTTCGGCGATTCGGGCGACATCGCGGTCACCTGGCTGGCCCACGACATGCAGTCGCCCACGCCCTGGTGGACGAAGCGCCGCCGGCTTGCCGGCGGACGGTGGCAGCCGGTCGAACTGGTCTGGCACAGCAGCCGCGAGCTTGCCTCACCCGCGCTGGACTGGTCCCGCGGCCACGAGTCCTTCGGGATGTGCTGGGTCGACAGCACGACCAGCGGCGGCTACGATGTCCGCTACCACGGCGGCAACGGCGGCGGCTACTCGACGCGCTGGGACGCGCGCTCGCCCGTGGTCAGCCACCTCGGCACCACCTGGTCCTACCTGTTCTGGCAGGACGACAGCGGCGGCGTTTCTGACATCCGGACGCACTTCTACTATTTCATGAACGGCTGGGATGCGGGCTACTCGCTGCGCCAGTTCTTCGGCATCACCGAGAACATCTGGGCCCCTACCTGCCTCGGCGCGCTGGTGCTGTGGATGCAGGGCGAGCCGGGAAACTACCGCGTGATGTACGCCTTCTTCGATTACCCGATCGCCGTGGCCGAGCGCGGCGACCGGCCGGGGCAGCGCGCGCTTCTGGTCAGGCCCAACCCGGTCCGCGCACGCGCGCATGTCACCGCCCCGGGCCCGGTCAGCGTCTATGACCGGTCGGGCCGTCTTGTCCGGTCCGCTGCCCCCGGTCCTGAGCCTGCCGTCGACCTGGACCTCTCGTCCCTGCCCGCCGGGGTCTATGTCATCCGGTCGTGCGGCGAGTCCGCGGCAGTGGTCAAGCAGTAGTCTGTGTGCAGAGACAGAGCCGGGCGCGGATTGCCGCGCCCGGCTGGTTTTCGCGCGCCGCGCGGCCTACCGCAGCGGCGGGGGAGCGGATTTGCCGTCGAACTTCGTTTCGTCGCCGGTCACGCGCCGCACGTCGTATACCGCGGCCGTGCCCTCGCGCGACACATACAGCAGGGTGAACTTGTAGTCCGAGGCGATGAAGCTTTCCAGGTCATCCATATAGGCGAAGATCGACAGGTGCTCGCGCTTGTCCTTGATTATCCAGCAGGCCAGCGCCGGCAGGTAGTCGTCGAGCGCGTGGCGCCCGGTGAAAAGCTCGCGCGAGACGATGCGGAAGTCGGTCAGCTTGGCCGAGCGCGTCGCCTCGTCCATCGTCGCGGGCGGCAGGTCGATGAACGGCCAGATGACCGACTTGTACCGGGCGAGCAGGGTATCGGTCAGGCCGCCGGCCAGCTCGTCGAGCGTCGCGCGCAGGAGTGAGTTGGCGTAGCTGATGTCGCCCAGCGGTATCAGCGTGTCCTTGTTGGCGTACCAGCAGGCGCGGTCCGGGTAGCGCACGGTGAGCGCCGGGTTGAGCAGACGGTAGTCCTTGGCATAGACCACGTCGCCTTCGAGGTCGAGCCGGTTGGCCGAGAACCCATTGCCCAGGTTGGCGCAGAACACCAGCGCGTTCGAGAGCCCGGCCCGGCGCACGTTGCGCACGACCCGGCCGTCGACCTCGTTGTAGCTCCAGTACTTCTTGAACAGCGGCGGCAGGCCGACCGCGACCATCGACAGCACCAGCAGTGGCACGGTCCGGCAGAATAGCGCCGCGGCCTTGCGCCCGCCAAACCCGCCTGCGCCGAAGACGCGGCGGATGAGCTCGGGCAGGGCAAGACCGCCGCGCGCGACCAGGAGCAGCAGCCCGGTCGCGGACTCGAACAGAAACCGCGGTCCGAACACGCCGCCGTGGTACCAGTAGAAGAAGTAGGCCGCAGACAGGCAGAGGAAGGACGCGCCGAGCAGCCAGTCGCGCCGGTCGCGCGTGCCCGCGGCGAAGGGCAGCAGGATCAGGCCCAGCGCGGGCAGGGGCCACTCGAACAGCGCCTTGTTGAGCATGTTCCAGTCGTTGCCGGTGTTGAACAGCCCGCGCAGCGGGGTGTGGCCCTCGCCCCAGCCGGCGCGGCCGAACCCGATTTCGTGGGCCGCGCCCCATTTCACGACATAGCCGAAGAGCAAGGGGTGGCCGTTGGTCAGCCAGTTGTAGACCAGCGACAGGCTCGAGACCGCGGCCGCAGCGAGCAGCACGAGCGCGAACCGGCCGGCGAACCGACGCGGCTGTCTCGCGGCAAGCCAGACGCCGTACGCGGCAAAGGGCAGGACCAGCGCGGCCGCGGTGTAGGGCCGGATGTTGATCACCAGCCCGAGCATCGCGCCCGCGGCCAGCGCATTGGGCCAGGCCCCGGCCGGGTGCGCCCCGACCCCGGTCGCGCGCGCGTAGAAGTAAAGGAAGAGCGTCACGAACAGCAGCGCGCTGGTGTGGTTCATGAACTCGGCCGACATGTTGAACAGGAAAGGGGAAAGGCAGGCGAGCAGCGCCGCGACCCGTGCGGTTCGCTCATCGTACAGCTCGCGGCCGAGCAGGTAGATGGCAGGCACGGTCAGCGCGCCCAGCAGCGGGTTGACTATCCAGGGCATCCCGACGAGCACGCCGGGCACGAGCAGCAAGGGGTGGAGGAACGGGTACTGCGAGTACCAGCGGCCGTCCGGCCCGGGCCAGTTCTCGACCGCGAACCCCGATGCCGGGTGCCCGGTTTCGCCGGAGATGTTGATGATGTGAGTGTAGTCGAAGAAGTCGGCGAAGCGCATCGAGGGCAGCCAGAGCCGGCCGCTGGCAAAGATGCGGGCCTGAAAGAGCTGGGCAATCGAGTCCTGGATGTGGGGCATGTGCTGGAACACCAGCAGCGAGACGAGGTTGGTCACGAGGAAGGTGAAGCCGAACACCAGGAGGGCGAAGCGCCAGCGGCCCATGGCCATCAGCCGGTCAAACAGCCGTTCGACCGGGCGGTCGAGAAAGGCCAGGCTGCGCCACGCCCCGGCCAGAAACAGCGCCAGCCCGGCCCCGGCCGTGACAACGTAGAACACAGTGCTCGAACCGGTGTCGACCGGGCTGGAATCGGTCGAGGGCCAGGGCCACAGCGAGAAGGCCATGAGCGCCAGCGCGGCCAGGAGCGGCGCGGCAGTCCGGCCCGCGCGCCATGGCTGGGCGAGCGCGGCACGAAACCGCGGCCACAACAGCCCGGCCAGCAGTACCGCAAGTACGAGCCCGCCGGTCGCCAGCAATACCGGGAAGAAGACGTAGTCATTCGGCGCCATCCCGGGCAGGCGGACGAAGACCCGGCCTCGGGCCGCAAACAGCCACTCATCCGAATAGTTGGCCAGCGCGGCCAGCGCCAGGAGGACCAGTCCGGATACGGCCAGCGCGAACCGGACCGGCCCGCTCGGGCCTTGTTCTTTCGGGCGGTCGGGCTGTCTTTTTGCCATTTGCCTGCGGCCGCGCGATTATAGACCGCTTGCTCTGCCGGTCAACCTGCGAACGGCGGATTTCGGGCGGCTATTGACTGCCTGACCGGCTTAGGGTATTTTTAGCTTCCGTTTATGACCGCTTACAGGCTTTATCCTTGAGGAGGAAAAATGCGTAAGAGCCTGACCCTGACGGTATTGGCGCTTGCGGTCCTGACCATCGCCACGGGCTGCAAGAACAAGCCGCCCAAGACGCCGACCCTGACCGGCCCGACGCTCGTGCTGGTCAACTCGGCCACGGACTTCACCGTGACCGCGACCGACGCGAACCGCGACGAAATCCGCTACTTCGTGAACTGGGCCGACGGCAGGACCGATACCACCGGCTACAGCGGCTCGGGCGTGGCCGCAACGGTCACCCACACCTGGGCCGACACCGGCTGGTATGCGGTGCGCGCCCTGGCCGAGGACCGCAACGGCGCGCGCAGCGCCGACTGGTCCGATTCGCTCTTCGTTCACGTCGTGACCGACACCGGCTCGGCCAACAACCCGCCCGCCGCCCCGGCCAAGCCCGTGGCCGGCGGCTCGCTCTGGGTCGACTCGACCGTGACCTTCTCGACTTCCGCGACCGACCCGGACGGCGACTCGGTCAGCGTGAAGTTCTACTTCGGCGACGGCCAGGTCTCGGGCTGGACGCCGTTCGTCGCCGGCGGCGCGACCGTGTCCCAGCCGGTTATCTACGCTGCGGGCGGCTACAAGGTGGTTCACGCCGTGGCCCGCGACATCGTGGGCGACACCTCGGCCTGGTCCGCGCCCTGCACCGTGCTCATCAACGAGGTCAACCTCGTGCCGCGCAAGCCGGAGTGGATCGCCTGGCCGAAGCGCGGCATCAACAGCGGCCCGAACTACCGGTTCTACGCCCGTTCCACCGACCCGAACCTGAATGACACCCTGCGCTACATTTACTACTGGGGCAACGGCGACTCGACGATCAGCGAGCGTTTCCTGCAGGGCACCAACGGCCTCGGCACTTTCCGGCCGACCGGCGACACCGCGACCTACACCATCACGGTCAAGGCGATCGACCGCGGCGGGCTGGTCTCAGACATGTCCGACCCGATCACCTTCAAGACGGTCGGCGAGGGCGAGGTAATCTACGGGTTCGAGGACGACTTCACCGCTTCGCCAGCCATCGGCGTGACCAACTCGTTCGGCGCGCTCTGGCCGTCGGTCATCGTCGGTTCGGACGAGGGCAACATGCACTTCATCGACGCCCACCTCGGAGTCATCATCAACACCGCGGTGCCGACCGACGCCGAGGAGTTCCAGTCCTCGCCCACGGTCACCCCGGCCGGGGTCGCCTATGTCGGCAACGAGAACGGCTGGCTCTACGCCTTCGACGCCGACGGCGACCAGAAGTGGGCTTACTCGGTGCCTGACTCGGGTCAGGGCATTTCGACCACGCCGCTCCTCGACGGTTCGAGCATCTACTTCGGCGGCGAGGACCGCAAGCTGCACAAGCTCACCGACAACGGCGCGACCTACACCCATAACTGGTCGGTGGCGCTGCGCAACGAGCTCATCGCCTCGCCGGTGATGGACGGCTCGGGCAACATCATCGCGGTTGACGACTCCGGCTACGTTCACTGCATCTCCGCCGCCGGCACCATTCTCTGGAGCTTCTACACCGGCGACTCGACCGGCATTTCCTCCTCGCCGGCCATCGGCACCGACGGCACCATTTACGTCGGCACCGAGAGCGGCCGCCTGCTCGCGGTCAAGGACAACGCCCTGGTCTGGGCGTACGAGACCAGCCCGCGCGCCGGTATTTCCTCCTCGCCCATCATCGCCACGAACGGCAACATCCTGTTCTCGGCCGATGACGGCAAGCTCCATCAGATCGACGTCAACAACCACCTGCCTGTGCCCGGCTGGCCGGTGCAGGTCAGCACGACCCCGCTGACCTCGACCCCGGCGCTCACCGCCGACGGCTACTGCTACGTGCTCGACGACGACGAGAACCTCATCGCGGTCGGACCGAGCGGCACCGTGATGTGGCAGACCCCGCTGGTCGTGCCGCCTGCGGGCCGGCGCCCGGGACAGCGCGGCCGCGCGCTCTCGATCGACGTGGTGCCGTCGCCCGCGGTCGACAACTACGGCATCGTCTACATCACCTGCCCGGCCGGCGTGTTTGCGGTTGCCGGCCGCACGGCGGGCACGCTCGCCAACAGCCCGTGGCCGATGTTCCACCACGACGTCCGCCACACCGGCAAGTACGGCGCGCGCCGGTAACAGACCGGCAATGAAGTCCACAGGCAGGGGCGGAACGATCTTCCGCCCCTGCCTGCTTTGCGTCGCAGTACTGCTGACTGCCGCCTGTCCGGGTCCGCTGCCGACAACCCCACAGAAGCCGCTCGGTCCGGACAGCCTCGCGGTCGGCGAGCCGGGCCGGTTTCGGTTCTACAGCCTGCCTGCCGAACCGGAGCGCGACCGCTACGTCATCGACTGGTCGCGCGGCCGGGTCGACACCACAGCGGCCTTCCGCGCCGGCGACACGCTGACCCTGGAACGGTCCTGGCCCGATACCGGCCGTTTCGGGGTACGCTGCATGGCCCTGCGCGACGACGGCCGCGCGTCAGACTGGTCCGAGATTCATCCTGTGGTCGTGTACAACCGCGCCCCGGTTGTGATTGCGCTGTTTGCGCCCGAGACCGCCCGCGCCGGCGTGCCCGCGCTCTGCGGCGCGGTCGCGGTCGACCCCGAGGGCGACCGTCTGGTCTACCGCTTCGACTGGGGCGACGGCAGCGTGACCGTGACCGAGCGCTACGCTTCGGCCGACACCTGCCGCCAGTATCACACTTGGGCCGAACCGGGCAGTCCTGCAGTGCGCGTGCTCGCGCGCGATGACCGCGGCAACGAATCGCCCTGGTCGCCTGCGCGCACCGTCACGGTCCTGCCCTGACCCGGCCTGTCGCTTCAGAACACGAACAGATAGCGGACCTTCAGCACCCCGACCTGCCGCTGAACGCGGTCCGAGTCGGTGTTGAAGTTCCACGCGAAGTACACGGTGCTACGCGGCCGGAAGGTCCAGGAGTAAAGCGCCGAGAGGTGTTCGCTTCGCTCGGGGCGGTCGAGCTGGGGGTCCCAGCCGCGCACCGCCTCCAGAATCAGCCGCAGCGTCATCTTGGGCGTGATTGAGTACTCGGCCGCAGGCCGATAGACCATGGTCAGGCCCCGCTTCGGGTCGAGGCTGCCGTCCGGCGCAAACTCCGCGGTCGGGCGCAGGCCGAACGAGAACGCCAGCCGCTCCACAGCCTGCACGGTTACACTTGCCCGCGCCGACAGGCTCGGCGCCTTCTCGCCCCGGCGCCAGTTGTACGACCGGCTCCAGTTCGCAAACACGCTTCCCCAGATCGGTTTTGCCGTCGGGGTAGAGACATGCCCGCCCGCGCTCGTGGACACGCCCCGTTGCCAGCCGCCCAGCGTGTCCGGATACAGGTCGGTGCCGGCGCCGGCCCACGCCATCATGCTGGTCTGGTTGTTCAGGGTCAGGTTGCCGTTCGCATTCGCCGACCAGGTCCGCGCGCCGTCGGCCAGGTCCCAGACCTGTTCCATACCGCCGCCCAGGCTCACCGAGGCATAGCGAAACGGCCCGGCCGCGTACCACTGCGGGCCGCCGTTCGCGCTTACGGTCTGGCCGCGCCAGGTCGTGAACCCGGGTCCGTTGAGGTCGAACCGCGGCTCAATCCGCATCGCGTTCGCGGATGCAAAGAAGCGCTCGCCGTCGTAGTTTCCGGTGGCCCCGGCGGCCCAGGCCAGGCTTTCGCCCTGCTGCGAGCCGGCCGCGAACAACTGGCCGTTGAACACCTGGGTGCGCAGGGCGAAGTCCGCGACCAGGCCGTGGTTTGAAAGCCGCTCGTTGTCCTTGCCTGCATAGAGCAACCCGGCCTCGGAACTGCGCAGCACGCCCTGGCGGACCGAGGCCACCGAGAAGATGCTGGCCGGCTCCACGCGCTCTTCGCCGTACCAGCTGTATTCGGTCCGGCCGGTGAGCGCACCGAGCGCGCCGAGCGAGGTCCGGCCCAGCCGGTCGGTGTACTTGGCCCCGGCCAGTATCGGCACGACCGCGCCGCCGGGCAGGGGCCGGCCCACCCGCCGCGTGTAGAACGGCGTGAGCATGTCCAGCCGGCCGAAGTTCTCGGCCGCCTCGACAAAGAACGGCCGCGCTTCGGACAGCCACAGCTCGTAGCGCGACAGGTTCACCTCATAGGCGTCGGCCTCAATCTGGGCAAAGTCGGGCAGGGTCGTGAGCTGGAGGTTGCCGCTCGCGGTCGGCTGCCACGACAGGTCAAGCCCGGCCGCGGCGGACACATCGTCCTGCCACCCGGCGCGCTCGCTGCCGGTCTTCTCGGTCCGGCCCAGCGCCACCGGGTAAAGCTCGAGACGCAGGCCGGGACTGGGCGGACTGACCCCGATCAGCGAAGGCATCTGCGCGACGCGGAACCCTGTCTGCGGAGTCACGCTCCAGTAACTGCGTTCGCCGGCCCGGGCCAGGTCGCGGCCGAACTCGATGCCCCAGCGATCCTGACCCGGCCGGTAGCGCAGGGTCGCGAACGGTATCGCGATTTCCACGGCATAGCCCCAGTCGTGCCTCTGCACGGCCGATCGCCACACACCGTCCCACTCCTGGAACACCATCGCGTTTTCGGTCAGCCGCATGTCACCCTCGACCCCGGCCGCGCTCACGGCGAAGGAGTACGCGCTGGCGTTGTCGTCATAGGTGTCAAGAAAGAGCCGCACCCCGTCCACGTAGCCGGACAGCCGCGCGACGATGGTTGAAGTGTCGCGCACCAGGCAGCGAAACGCGACGTACAGGTTGCGGTCGTCCTGCAGGACATAGGCCACGGTCTGCTCGGTTGCCGGCTTGCCTGCTTCGGGCCGCGCTTGCGTGAAGTCATATGCCGAATCGGCCATCCGCCAGGTTTCCTCGATGACGCCGTCAACTACCGGCGGTATCGCGGCCCAGCGGCACTCGATTGTCGTTGTTGAGTCAACCCCGGCCAGCAGAACCAGCACCACTATCCCGCTCATCGCGCGAGTATAGTTTGCTGGTCCGCGCCGGTCAAGGCCGGGCGGGCACCAGGAGCGGCATCCAGTTGCCAGCGGCCGCGCCGACGGCGATCGAAACGACGCCCTCGACGATGTTGTAGCACACGGTGACCCACGACAGAACCAGTGCCCGCCGGCCGAGCGCCAGCTTCTCCTCGTGGCCGCAGCCGCATTTGTCGGTCGCGGACTCTGTCCGTGTCATCGCAAGAGCTTCCGGGCTGGCGCGGCCCGGTCAAGCAGATGGCAGTAGACCGCGGCACCTGGCCGGAGTTCTGTAACGGTCAGAAAGCTGGAGGATGTCACTATATGTGGTGGTGGTGGGACGACTCACCCAGTCGATATGTAGTGCTGGGCCGGGCGCAGGCAACCGGGCAGGGCCGAGTCGAGCCAAGGCCGGGGCGTGCGGCCAAGCGCAGGCGTGAGGAGCAGTTAGGGCTGGGGCCGAGTCGGCGAAACCAGGCTGGCCGACGAACCGCCGGCCGACAGGCGCCGGAAGCGTGGTCTCGGCCCGACCGCTAGCCATACCCCTTTTCCCGCCAACCTTCGGCTCTCGGTCCGCGATTTGCTGTCCCTGACTGCCGACTGCTCGCTCTCTGTCGCCGCCCTCAACGGACTCCATCGGGCGCGGCGGCTCGGCTATCGCTGTTTTCGATGTCGATGCCGTGCTCGTATGCCCTGATGAAGATGTCCGCCTCGCCCGCGCCGATGGTGCCGACCTTGTGGGCATCCTTGCGGATCTTCAGGTGGAGCTCGGGGAAGCTGTCGATGATGACGTGCTCGGTGTTGCGGCGCGTGACCTCGGCGTCGAACCGCGCAGACACATCGCCGGGCAGGGCGAGAGTCACGCGGCCGGTGGTCGGGACCAATGGCCGATAGCCAGTCTCGATCCGGATCGAATCATCGGGAACCAGCCTCGCCAAATCGCATTGCACATCGCCACGGGTGGAGCGGATGATGATACTACCGGCGTGCCGGGACACGCCGACGAAACCGCTTGTCACATCTGCCTCCAGCCGTCCGCGCAGGTCCTGGATTGAGATGTCGCCATACTCCACCCTTAAGTTGAGCGCAATGGATTCGGGTGCGAGGATCGCGAACTCCACGCCCGCGTCGCGCGGGCCGGGGTCACCGACATCTCCCCACAGAAACAGAGTCCCGGCGGCCGTGCTTTCACCGACCATCACGTGGGCAAGGCAGCGCTCGGCGTCGGCCGAATCCAGTCCGGTCGCAGACAGCAGCAGAGCCACCGATATCGAATCGAGCTCCCACGGGGTAATGCCGATGTTACCATTGACGTTGTTCAGTACGATCTCGCTGATGCCGCCGGCCGGGTGGGCGAAGCCGACGAACCGCTGCACGCGCCAGGCCCGGAAGTCAGGTGGCTGGTCGCACGCCGCGAGTAACGCCAGCAGGCTCAGCCAAAGCCGCCAGCGCACTGCATACGGTTCAGGGGATAAGACCTTCCGCATTTGTGCCAATGTGGCCTCCGTATGTCGTCGCCCCGCGCCAGGCCGAGCCGTCGATGAGAATCGCGACGGTCACGCTGCCAGTATCGCCTTCGATGCAGGCGAACAGCCTCACGTAGTCACCGCGGCGGGCCGGGAATCCGTAAGACCAGGGCAGCGTCTGGCGGAAGGCGTAGCACATGGAGTCGTCGACCCGGAAGTTGAGGGTCACGGTCTGGGCGCTGCCGGTCACGCGATAGGTAACATCGCGGCCGCCCAGAACAGGTAATGAGTCGCAGCCGACTGACGCGACGGCTGCGGCCAGCGCGAGAAAGACACGCGGGTACCCCATCACACGCCCATCGTAGTGGCGGCGCGCGTGTTGTCAACGCCGCAGACATCAGAGTGCTGTCAAGCGAACGGGCGCCGACAGGGGACTTTGCCGCAGACCGAGCTTCAGCGTCCTGTCGTTGGCCGCACGCCGGTCGCCCGCCCCGGCTTGACCCGGCCCGGGCCGCGCCTTACCATTACTGGTTACCTGAAACCGGGGCGGGCCGCCGTTGCGTGCCCGCCTTTCTTTTTTTGCCCAAGGAGGCAACGTGCAGCGAGTCCTGTCCTGTGTACTTCTGGTTGCCGGTCTTGCTCTTGCCGGCGAGTTTCTCGGTCTGGTGCCCGGCGCGACTCCCGAAGACCTGAGCCCGGCTTTTCGCGTTGTCGGCGTGACCGAGCGCGGCGTGCTCGTGCGCGGCTCAGAGGCGCAGTCGGCCGAAGTCACGGCGCGCGGCGGCCAGGTGCTCGCGTCCGACACGCGCGGCCGGCACTATTACAGGGTCCGGCTGTTTGCCGCGGCCCAGCGCGAGGAACTTGGCGCGGTCGGCCGCATTCTCGACTTCGACGGGGAGCAGTATATCCTCGAGGTCACCGACGAAGCTATTGAGCGGCTGATTGCCCTGCCGGTAATGGCCGGACGCATCCCCGAACAGGGCTGGGTGCTGAAGACCGCGCCCGATGCGCTACCGCCGGTGACGGCCAACCCGCTCATCGAGGCGATGGTCGCGCGCGTCTCGCCGGACACGGTGCTCTCGTTCGTGCGCCGGTTGCAGAACTACCGCAACCGCTACTCGACCGGCGACTCCTGCCGCGCCGCCTGCAACTGGGTCGCGCAGAAGTTCCGCGACTGGGGCTGCGACACGGTCATTCTCCAGCCCCACCGCAGCGGCCACGCGCCCAATGTCATCGGCGTCCGCTACGGCACGCTTGGCCGGCGCAACCTCTACGCGATCATCTCGGGCCACATCGACGCCTACGCCGCTTCCAACGCGCCCGGCGCCGACGACAACGCCTCGGGTACAGCCGCGGCGATGGAAGCCTGCCGCGTCACCCAGGGGTCGCTGTTCACCCACGACCTCAAGTTCATCGCGTGGACCGGCGAGGAGTTCGGCCTTTACGGTTCTGAAGCCTATGCCAACGCGGCGCGCGCCGCGGGCGACTCCATCCTCGGCGTGCTGAACTTCGATATGATCGGCTACGTTGACGCCGCGCCCGAGAACTGCGACATGATGGCCAAGACCGCCAACCCGCCCTGCGAGCCGTTCGCCAACTGGTTCATCGCCGTGGCCGACACCTACACCACCCTGCCCTGCGTGAAGCAGATGATGAGCGACAACCAGAACTCCGACCACGGCCCGTTCTGGAACAACGGCTACATCGCGCTCACCGGCATCGAGGACTTCTGGCCGACCAACCCCCATTACCACACCTCGCACGACTCCATCGGCGCGGGCTACAACAGCAACGAGTTCTGCACCAATGTCACCCGCGCCGCGGTCGCGGCCCTGGCCACGCTCGGCCAGCCCGTGCCGACCAACCGGCCGCTGGTCGGCGTCCTGCGCACGAGGCTCGACGACGCCGCGGGCAACGGCAACGGCCGCTGGGACCCGGGCGAGGCAATCAGCCTGTACGCCACGCTCAAGAACTATGGCCTGGTCGCGGCCCACTCGGTGCGGGTGACCCTTTCGGAGTCCGACCCGTATGTTACCGTGCAGAACGACAGCGCCTGGTACGGCGACATCGCAGGCAACGATACCGCGGTCGGCTCTGCGGCATTCGCGCTCGCCGCCGACGCCGCGACCCCGCGTGAGCACCGCGTCGACCTGACTCTCACCATCGCCGCCGTCGAGACGACCTGGACCGCGAACCTGTCGCTCGAGGTCGGCCAGCTCACGGTGTGGGACCCGATTCCGGACAACTACCCGTCGAACCCGCACTTCCTTGCGTTTGACGAGTGCGACTCGGGGTATGTCCAGCGCCCGAACTACAACTGGGTGGAGATCAACCCGGTCGGCACGCGCCTGACGCTCGCCGACGACCAGACCGTGCAGGTGAATCTGCCGCCCGCATTCGGGGCGTGGAAGTACTACGGCCAGCGCTTCACCAGCCTCTCAATCTGCTCCAACGGCTGGGTTGCGCCGGGCGCGACGACCAACTCGTCGTACACCAATGTCCGCCTGCCCGACAACACGGCACCGGGCATACTCGCGCTCTACTGGGAAGACCTCTACCCGCAGACCGGCAACGGCGTGTGGTACTGGCACGACGCGGCCAACCGCCGCTTCATCGTCGAGTGGGACTCGGTCGCCGAGTACACCCCGCGCACCTCGTTCATCAAAGCCCAGATCATCGTCTATGATACGACCGTCGCGACCACAAGCGGCGAGAACCTAATCGTGTTCCAGTACCACTCAGGCAACGACTACACCTCCTGCACGATCGGGCTTGAGAACCCGACCTCGCAGTACGGACTCACCGCGCTGGCTGACGGCGCCTACCACCGCGGCTGCGCGCCGTTCACGCCGCGCCGCGCCATCGCCTTCGACGGCCCGCCGACGGTCGGAGTTGTCGAAAACACCACGCCCCACGCGGAACGCATCGCGCCGGGCAGAACCATCGTCAGGGGCACCCTGACGCTTCCGGCATCGGGCATCCTGCGTGATCGGTCTGCTGTCCTGCTCGATGCCTCGGGCCGCCGGGTGCTGTCACTTCAATCCGGCGCAAACGATGTATCCCGGCTCGCGCCCGGCGTCTACTTTGTCCGCGCCGAGACCGCCTCGGGTCAGGTCACGGCCAAGACGCTGATTCTGCACTGACCGACCGAGCCAAGCTGACTAACGGGGCGCGGGCAACCGCGCCCCGCGGCTTTGCGGGTCTGCGGGTGAACCCCCACGGTGATACGTCGGCTTTGAAGGAACAGGCAAGAGCTGCGCCCTTGACAGCGGCAATTGTGGACTGACAGACTGCTGCTGCTATCATTAGTGTCAGCCTGACAGCGGCAGGGACTGACGACTGGCAAGCCGCCCCAACCCGCCGAGCGGACCGTAACAGATCCAAGGAGGATCCGTGAGAATCATCGCAGTGCTGATGGCACTGTCCGGCGCCTGTGCTCTGGCGCAGACCGATATGCCCACCGTGACGCAGACGACAGGCCTGGATGCAGTAATGGCGCAGACCGACGCCGTGACAATACCGAAACTGCTCTCCTACCAGGGCAAGCTGACCGACAACTCCGGCAACCCGGTGCCGGACACG
>CBFGIY010000046.1:0-19629 GCA_965648935.1 Caldifarciminota bacterium | reverse complement strand
GCCGGGACGCTCGTCCTTGACCTGCGCGGTCTTGCGTCCGGCGTGTATCTCGTCCGGGCCGACACCGAGCGCGGCCCGGCCGAGGTCAAGCTGATCGTGCGCTGACTCTGTCACGGAACAACAACGAAGGCCGGGCAATGCCCGGCCTTCGCGGTTCTCCGAGCGACGGCTACTTGATGCCGAACCCGGCCGACAGCGACACCGCGCCGAGCCAGTTGCTGGTGTAGCCGTCGGTGTCGGGGTTCTCCGGGTCAATCTGCCCGCCCTCGGCCCCGCCGCCGAGGTAGCGCGCGTTGAGGAAAGCGTCTATCGACTCGTTGACCTTGAACCCGTAGCGCAGCGAGGCGTCGAGAATCGCGCCCTTGAAACTGCTCTCGACATTGGTGCTGCCGGTGACGACCTTGCCCTGGGCATAGATGCCGTCGACCTCGGCCCCGAGCCACATCAGCCGGTTCAGGGGAAAGCGGGCGCGGACCTTGACCGCCGGCACCAGGCCGACGTCGGTGTACACCCGCTGCGCCGAGCCGTCCACCGCGGTGAAAGCGATGACCGCGTCGCGAATCTGCAGCGACAGCCCGGCCGATAGCTCGCGGTCCGGGGCGCGCTGGAAATCATAGAGCCAGCTCGCGCGGTAGAAGTCAAACCCGTAGCGCAGGCTCATCGGCGTGCCGGCCGGGAAAACCGTGGAGTCGAGCAGCAGCTCGCTCTGCAGCGTGGCCTGGCTGCGCGCGTCGATCGGCTGGTACAGGAACACGAGGGTGTGCCGCGGCTTGAGATGCATTTCCAGAGACAGCCGCTGGAACGGGAACAGGATGTTCTGCCGGCCCTCGCCGACATAGTCGAACTCAGTCCCGCGCGCTCCCGCGCCGAACTGAATGTCGTTCTTGAGCCAGCCGAACCAGCCGACCTCGGCCACGCCCCGTATCTCGTACGGGTGCTCGGGCTTGTTGATCAACGACGCGGTCGCAGGCGCCGCGACAAGCAGGCCGGACAGAATAACAAGAATCGATCTCATTTCACTCCTCCGCGTTTCGGTCTGCAATACCCCAAGTCCGCCCTCCTGACCCGAACACCATTGGACGCCTTTTGCGGCCGGCGGATTCGCCCGCCGGTGCCGGCCGTCACTCGCGGCCCGGCCTCACTCCCACTCGATCGTCGCCGGCGGCTTGGACGATATGTCGTACACGACCCGGTTGATGCCGCGCACCTCGTTGATGATGCGGTTCGAGCAGCGCGCGAGGAAGTCGTCGGGCAGGCGCGCCCAGTCCGCGGTCATCGCGTCGGTCGAGGTCACGGCCCGCAGCACAACCGCGTTCTCGTAGGTGCGCTCGTCGCCCATCACCCCGACCGAGCGCACCGGCAGCAGCACGGCCAGCGCCTGCCAGACGCTGTCGTAGAGCCCGGTGCGGCGCAGCTCGCTTGTGAAGATATGGTCGGCCGCGCGCAGCAGGCGCAGCCGCTGTTCGGTCACCGGCCCGAGGATGCGCACGGCCAGGCCCGGGCCGGGGAACGGGTGGCGACCGATGAGGCTTCCGGGCAGTCCGAGCGCGCGCCCCAGCTCGCGCACCTCGTCCTTGAACAGCTCGCGCAGCGGCTCGATGAGCTCAAGCTTCATCCGCCTGGGCAGGCCGCCGACATTGTGGTGGGTCTTGATGGTCGCGGACGGGCCGCCGAACGCCGAGCGTGACTCGATGAGGTCGGGATAGAGCGTTCCCTGCGCGAGGAACTTCACCCGGCCCGCGCGCCGCGCCTGCTCCTCGAAGACACGGATGAACTCGCGGCCGATGATGCGGCGCTTGCGCTCCGGGTCCGCGACCCCGGCCAGGCGCGAAAGAAACCGCCGGCGCGCGTCAATCGTCCTGAGCGTCAGGATCCGGCCCAGGGCCCGGCGCACGGCCTCGGCCTCCTCGTGGCGCAGCAGCCCGTTGTCCACGAAAACCGCGACCAGCCGCTTGCCCACGGCCCGGGCCAGCAGCGCCGCCATCACCGACGAATCCACCCCGCCCGACACCGCGCATATCACCCGGCCGGCGCCGACGCGCGCGCGCAACTCGTCCACCTTCTCGCGGATGAAGCTCTGCATCGTCCAGGTCGGCCGCGCCCCGGCGATGCCCAGCACGAAATTCGCCAGAATCCTGCGCCCCTCGGGCGTGTGCTCGACCTCGGGGTGGAACTGCACGCCGTATATCAGCCGGTCCTCGTCGGCCATCGCCGCGTTGGCTATCCCGGCGGTCCGGCCGACCGACTCAAACCCGCGCGGCAGCCGCGCGACGTGGTCGCCGTGGCTCATCCAGGTCTGCGTTGTCCTGGGCAGTCCCGCAAGCAGCCGCGAGCGGCCGACGCGAAGCTGGGCGCGGCCGTACTCGCGGCTTCGTCCCGCCGCGACCCGGCCCCCGAGCAGGCGCGCGATGGCCTGCATCCCGTAGCAGATGCCCAGCACCGGAATGCCGAGCCGCAGGATCTCCGGGTCGGGCATCGGCGCGCCCGGCGCAAGCACGCTCGCCGGCCCGCCCGACAGAATCAGAGCCTGGGGCTCGCGCCGCCGCACTTCCTCGGCGGTGATGTCGTGGGCGACTATCTCGGAATAAACCTTCAGCTCGCGCACCCGCCGCGCGATGAGCTGGTTGTACTGCGAGCCGAAGTCGAGGACGAGTACGCGGTCCACCGGGATGCCGTTACTCGCCCGGGGTCAGCGTGTCCGCGGCCAGCGCCTTGCAGATGCCCGAGGCCTCGCCGTAGAGCAGGATGCACTGCCGGTAGAGGTCCTTCTCCGAGCGGGTCCGCCGCGCCTTGGACCAGCGCTCGATCGCCAGCTCAAGCTCCTCGACCTGCCGGTCGAGCTCGGCGATGCGCGCCTGCACGGCCGGCCGCTCCCAGAGCTTCAGATCGTCCAGCCGCGCCCGCAGCACCTTTGCCTGCCGGCGCAGCTCGACGGCCCGGTCACGGTAGGCCTGCACCGAGTCGGCCGTGACCTCGTAGTACACGATGTCGCGGGCGCGCTTCCGGTCGGTGAAGAACTCGTACAGCAGGTAGCCGATCAGGGCCAGCGCGATCAGGCCCACTATCCATCCCACGGCTTTCATCTGACCCGTCCTTCCTCTGCGTCCCCGCTACCGTTCGTCGTCGGGCAGTGTGTCCGCGGCCAGGGCGCGGGCCGCGGCCGACGCCTCGCCGTAGAGCAGCACCACCTGCCGGTGCAGATCGACATCGGACCGGCTGCGCTTGGACTTCTGCCACTTTTCGATCGTGCGCTCGAGCGCTATTATCTCGTCGTCGAGCAGCTCGAGGTGGGCCCGCACCGATCGCCGGCGCAGCAGCCCGGCCCCTTCCAGCCGCCCGCGCAGGGAATCGGCCTTAGCCTTGAGCGAATCAGCCCTCGCCTGGTAGGTGGCCATCGCGTCCCGGCCGGCCGTGAAGTCGAGAAACTCCACCTGGCCCTTGCGGTGCTCGATGAAATCGTGAATCAGGTAGCCCAGCATCCCGGCTATCACGATCAGGCATATCAGCCAGAAAGTCTTCATTGCCGCTCCTTTGCGGTCACGATGCTGACCAGCCGGTCCTTGACATATATCACCTTGGCGACGGTGCGCCCGGCGAGGAACTGCGCCACGCCCGGGCAGGCCAGCGCCTTCTGCCTGACCTCGGCCTCGGGCGCGCCGCGCTCGACCGTGAGCCGGTCGCGCAGCTTGCCGTCGACCTGCACCCCGAGCTCGACCTCGTCGAACGACAGAAACGCCGGGTCCGGTTCGGGGAAAGCCTCGTCGACGATCGAGCCGGCATCGGGCCGGGCCCGGTGCCACAGCTCCTCGGCTATGTGCGGCGCGAACGGCGCGAGCAGAAGGAGCATGCAGCCCAGTGCGTAGCCGAACACCGCCGAGTCGCGGTCCTCGAAGGCGGCCAGCGAATTGAGAAATTCCATCTGCGCCGCGATCGCGGTGTTGAACTGGAAGCCCTCGCAGTCGGCCGCGGTCTTCGCGATTGTCTGGTTGAGCCGGATGTAGAGCCGCTTCTCGGCCGCGCTCAGGCGCGCCGTGTCCGGCCGGTCAAACCGCACCACGCCGGCGTTTTCCTCGTAGAGCCGCCAGACGCGGTTGAGGAACCGGGTCACGCCGGTCACCAGGTCGTCGGTCCAGTCCATCGGCTTCTCGGGCGGCGCCGCGAACAGCGCGGTCAGCCGCGCCGTGTCCGCGCCGTGGGACTGGGTGAATTCGCCGACCCACACCCCGACCCGCTTCGAACTCGACATCGTCACCCCGTTCAGGCTCACCATCCCCTGCGTGTGCAGGGCCCGGCACGGTTCGTCGGTCGCGACCATCCCGAGGTCTTTCAGGGCCCGATGGAAGAACCGGAAGAAAATCAGGTGGCCGCAGGCGTGCTCGATGCCGCCGATGTACTCGTCGATCGGCAGCCACTTGTTCGCCTCGGCCGGCTCAAACGGCAACGCCTGATTGTGCGCGTCGGTGTAACGCAGGTAGTACCACGACGAGTCGACAAAGGTGTCCATCGTGTCCGGGTCGCGCCGGGCCGGGCCGCCGCACTTCGGGCAGGTCGTGTTGATGAACTCCTCGACGCCCTCGAGCACCGACTTGCCCTTCGGCTTGTAGTCCTTGACGCTCTCGGGCAGCAGGACGGGCAGCTCATCGAGCGGCACCGGCACCACGCCGCAGTGCGGGCAGTGCACCATCGGTATCGGCGTGCCCCAGTAGCGCTGGCGCGACACCAGCCAGTCCTTCAGCCGGTAGTTCACCACGCGCCGGCCGAGCCCCTTCCCCTCCAGCCAGTCGCTGACGCGCTCGATGCCCTCGTCCGACCGCGTGCCGTCGAACGGCCCGGACTCGGTCATCACCCCGACCTCGGTGAACGCCGCGGTCATCGCCTCAGGCGCCAGCCGCGCGCCGTCTGCCGGCTGGATGACCGGCTTGATGCCGATGCCGTACTTGCGGGCGAACTCGAAATCGCGCTGGTCGTGCGCCGGCACCGCCATTATCATCCCGGTTCCGTAAGACCCGAGCACGAAGTCGGCGATGTAAATCGGCACCCGCTCCCCGTTCACCGGGTTCACCGCGTAGCGGCCGGTGAAGATGCCTTCCTTGTCCGCGTTCGCCGCGACCCGCTCGATCTCCGGCCGCATCACGACCCGCCGGCAGAACTCGCGCACCTCGGCCTCGCGCCCCGTGCCCTCGGCGATCGTCTCGGCCAGCGCCGAATCCGGGGCCAGCGCCATGAAAGTCACGCCCCAGAGCGTGTCCGGCCGGGTCGTGAACACGGGCACGCGCTCGCCTGCCCCCTCCAGCGTGAAGTCCACCTCCACGCCCTCGGACCGGCCGATCCAGTTGCGCTGCATCACCTTCACCGGCTCGGGCCAGCGGTCCAGCGTCTCGATACCGTCGAGCAGGTCCTGCGCGTACTCGGTGATCTTCAGAAACCACTGGGTCAGCTTGCGCTTGTCCACGGTCGCCTTGCACCGGTAGCAGTGCCCCTCGTCGACCTGTTCGTTGGCCAGCACGGTCTGGCACGACGGGCACCAGTTCACCGACGCTTCCTTGCGGTAGGCCAGCCCGCGCTCGTAGAACTTGATGAACAGCCACTGGTTCCAGCGGTAGTACTCGGGCAGGCAGGTCGTCACCTCGCGCTCCCAGTCGTAGCCGATGCCCAGAAGCTTCAGGCTGCGCCGCGCCGTGTTTATCGATTCGAAGGTCCAGTAGCTCGGGTGATTGCCGTGGGCGATGGCCGCGTTCTCGGCCGGCAAGCCGAACGCGTCCCAGCCGAACGGGTGCAGCACGTCAAAGCCCTGCATCCGGCGGAACCGGCACAGCACGTCGCCGATGACGTAGTTGCGGCAGTGCCCCATGTGCACGTCGCCCGACGGGTAGAAAAACATCACCAGCACGTAGAACTTCCGCTTCGGGTCGGCCTTGGTGCGGAAGGTCTTCTGCTCGTCCCAGTACGCCTGCCAGCGCGCCTCGATTTCGCGTGCCGGGTAACCGACCGCGCCGCGTTCCGCGTTATCGCTCACTGCTCACTCCTCACTGCTCCCTGCTCACTGCTGACTTTCCCAGCCGCGGCCTGCTGCAGCCGGCGCAGGCAGAACCCGGGCCGGCGCGGCCGCGCAAAAACCTCGCACTCCTCCGGCTTCCGGCACGCCGCGCACACCGCGAACTGGGCGAGCAGCGTGAAGACCTCGCGGTTCCCGGTCACCGCCGCCTTGTGGATCTCATAAAGCCGCAGCAGGCAGCGGTTCACCATCTTCGGGTCGCGCCACTTCGCGGCGAAATCGCGCGTGCGCCAGGCCGCCCGCTCGGTGATGCGCCCGGCCAGAAGCTGGGCCAGCTCGAAAAACCCGCCCTCGAGCCAGTAGAGAATCGTCACCGGGCTCTCGCCCAGCGCGGCCAGGTTCTCCAGCGCGACCAGTGCCCGGCCCGTGTCCAGAGCCATCAGCCGCGCGACGAACTCGCGAATCCCCCACGTGCGCGAATGCCCGGCCAGCCCGCGCATCACCTTCTCGGTAACCCTTGTCCCGGGTTCGAGGTTCAGCGCGAGCTTGTCCAGCTCGCTGCGCAGTATCGCGGTATCCGAACCGGCCAGCTCCACCAGCAGCCGCGCCGCGGCCGGCTCCAGTTCGAGCCTGCGCTCCCTGGCCCAACGGTTCACCAGCGCCGGCAGGTCGCCGGCATCGGGCTGGCCCAGGTTCACTATCCAGCATTCCAGCCCGGCGGACTGCAGGTGCTTCTTCTTTGTCTTGTCCGGGTCCACGGTCACGACCGTCGTGTTGCCCTCGGGCAGCCGGGCCAGCCCCGCGCACAGCGTCTCGAACTCCGGCGCGCGCAGCCGCTCGGCCTCGCGCAGTATCACCAGCCGCCGCTTCGAGCCCATCGGCGCCTGACGCGCGTGCTCGACCACTGTCTCGACCGGCGCGTCGCCGGCATACGCCGTCTCCAGGTCAAACGCCTCGAACCCCGGCTCGACCAGCGCCTTCTTCAACGCCGCGATGATATCGTCGGCCCCGGCCCGGTCCGGCCCGGCCAGCACGTACAGCCGCTCGAACCGGCCCGCCGCGATGTCTTTCAACACCGCGTCCGGGGACCGGCCTCGTGCTGTCGCGCCGCGCGCCATCGGCCTATCTTATTCCCGCGCCGAGTGGTGTCAATTCTGCTGCCGGCCGGGACTTGACCCGGGCCGCCGTCTCTGGCATCATCGGCTCACAGGGAGATGGAGATAGCCTCCCCCGCCGGCGCGAACCCGGGCCGGACCGGGCCCGGTCAATAGTCTGATGTCTCTGCTGCAGCGCGTCGGCTCTCGTGCAACGGCACGCACCGGCAACAAGGCCGCCGGTCTGTCCCGCCTTCTGGCCCTGCGCGCGAACGTTCCCGAAGCCTGGGCCGTACCTTGGGACGCCTTTGCCCGTTTCGCCGGCGGCGACCGCTCGGTGCTCGACGGACTGCGGCCCGCGCTCGACCGGCTCGGGTCGCAGGCCCGTGCCTGGGCCGTGCGGTCATCGGCCAATGTCGAGGACTCGGTCGGCCGTTCCTTTGCCGGCCAGTTCCACACCGCGCTCGATGTCCGCGGCACCGACGCGCTTGTCGCAGCGGTGCGTGCGGTCTGGGACGCGGCCTGCCCGCCCCGCGTGGCCGAGTATCTCAAGCGCTCGGGCCGGACCTGCGCCGAGCTGCGGATGGGTGTGCTCATCCAGGCGATGGTCAAGCCGGTCCTGTCCGGCGTCGCGTTCTCGAAGAACCCGATGACCGGCCTGGCCGAAACCATCGTCGAGGCCGTGACCGGCCGCGGCGACGCGCTGGTCCAGGGCGGGGTCACGCCCCTGCGCTGGGTGTGGAAGTGGGGCGAGTGGACAACCCGCCCCGCGGCCGGCGCCCTGCTCGAACCGGTCGCGGTGCAGGTCGTCGCCGAAACGCGCCGCATCGCGCGCCGCCTGCGCCGGCCGGTCGACATCGAATGGGTGTGGGACGGCGGGCGGCTATGGCTGGTGCAGGTGCGCGACATCACCTCGCTGGGCGGCGTCAGCATCTACTCCAATGCGATCGCGCGCGAGATGTTGCCCGGCCAGGTCAAGCCGCTGGTCTGGTCAATCAACATCCCGCTGGTCAACACCGCCTGGGTGCGGTTCTTCACCGAGCTCATCGGCCCCAACGACATCGACCCGCGCTCCCTCGCCCGCGCGTTTCACTACCGCGCCTATTTCAACATGGGCGTCATCGGCCGCATCTTCGAGTCGCTCGGCATGCCGCAGGACAGCCTCGAACTGATGATGGGCGTGCAGTCCGAGGGCCCGGAGAAACCGCGGATGATGCCCTCGGTGAAAGCGTTGCGCCACGCGTTCCGGATGCTCGGCTTCGCGCTCGACAAGTACCGTTTCGCCGGCAAGACCGAACGGTTCATGCCCCGGGCGCGCCGGTGGTACGACGAATTCCGCTCGGCCGACCTCACTGCCCTGCCCGACGCGGCCCTGCTGGACCGCGTCGACCGGCTCTTCGAGTACAGCATCGAGACAGCCTACCACAACGTCGTAACGCCGCTGTTGATGCTCTTCTACAACCGGCTCCTGCGCACGCGGCTCGAGAAACTGGGCCAGGACTTCGCCCGGCTTGACCTGACCCGCGGCCTTGAGCGACTCGCCGGCACCGACCCCAATGTCCACATCGCCCGACTGCACGACGAGCTGATGCGGCTTGACCCGGCCCGGCGCGCGTCTGCCCGCACCGTCGCCGGACTGGCCGCGCCGGGGCTGGAATCGTTCCGCCGCGGGTTCGAGGAATTCATCGCGCGCTTCGGCCACCTGTCCGACTCGGGCGTCGACTTCTCCTACGTGCCGTGGCGCGAGCGGCCCGATGACGTTCTCGGGATGATTGCCGGCTTCACGCCGCGCGCCGGTTCCGGCCTGAAGTCTCTTGAAGAGCTCGGGCTTTCCTCCCTCGACCGGCGCCGCCTGCGCTGGCTCGCGGACCGGGCGCGCCGGTTCCGGCTGCTGCGCGAGCAGGTGTCGCAGCTCTACATCTACGGCTACGGCCTGTTCCGGCCGCTGTTCCTCGAGCTGGGCCGGCGCTGGGCCGAACACGGCCGCCTCGGCTCGGCCGACGACGTCTTCTATCTCTATCTTGACGAAGTCCGCGCCGTGGCACGGGGCGAGCGGCTCGACGCCCGCGCCCTGGCTGCCGCGCGGCGCGCCGAGATGGCCGCCTGCGCCGGCGCGCGCCTGCCCACGGTCATCTTCGGCGACATCGCGCCGCCGCTCGAGGACTCCGGGGCCGACCGCCTGCGCGGGGCCGCCACCTCGCGCGGCTACTACCGCGGCCCGGCCCGTGTGATACGCGACACCGGCGAGTTCGCCCGGCTCAACAATGGCGACGTGCTGGTGATACCGTTCTCCGATGTCGGTTGGACGCCGCTCTTTGCCCGGGCCGGCGCGGTCGTGGCCGAGTCCGGCGGCATCCTGTCCCACAGCTCGATAATCGCCCGCGAGTACAACATCCCGGCGGTCGTCTCGGTCCCCGGCGCGCTCGGCATACCCGACGGCGCCGAGGTCACGGTCGACGGCTTCACCGGCGAGATTACCGTACACAGGAAATCCAGGGAGGTCTGAACCATGAAGCTCCTGCGCTGGCTGCTTCTGCCCGCCTTCGCGTTCTTCACCGGCTGGTTTGCGGTCCGCTATCTCGTCTGCCACCCGCTCGAGATGAGCCTGAACCTGGCGCTGGCCGTGCTCTCTGCCGTGGCCGCGCTGCTGGTGTTCTTTGCCCGGTTCCGCGCCTGGCACTTCGCCATCCTCGTGCCGCTCGCCTTCGTCGCGTTCATGGGCGGCTGGTGCCTGCAGACCGAGGCGTTCATGAACCGGCCCGACACCCGCACCAGCCCGGAACTCGTCCGCACGCCCGGCGACCCGGGCAAGGGCCATACCGCGGTGGTGTACTTCACCCACGGCGAACCCGAAACCTACGACCCCATCGGCTGGATAAACCAGTTCCGCGAGTTCGACGAACAGAAGATACCGTTCGTGCCCTGGCTGGTGCGGCCGTTCTTCGCCCACGCCCTGCGCAACGGCTACCTGCGCGTCGGCCGGTCCAACCACGTCTTCATGCACCGGCAGATGCTCAAGGCGCTCGAGGCCGCCTACCGCGCCGCGGGCGACTCCACCACCCGCTTCTACATCTCCTTCCTCGACGCATCGCCCACCCCGCACGCCGCGGCGATTCAGGCCCTCAACGACGGCGCGTCGCGCATCGTGGTCAGCGAGGTATTCCTCACCGTGTCCAACCACACCGCCGAAGGCGCGGACCAGATAAAGGAACTGGCGATTGAAGAGAAGTTCGGCGTCCCGGTCAGCTTCACCGGGCCGCTGTACGATTCGGAAACGCTCAGGCGGATGTTCCTTGAGCGCGCCGACGCGCACTCGGCCGACATCGACAAGTCGCAGGTCGGCGTGCTGCTGGTCGGCCACGGCCAGCCCGACGAGTGGGACCGCGAGTGGCCGACCGAGACCGAGCACGAGCTTGCGTTCCGCAACGGCGTGCTCGAGCTGCTCGCGGCCAACGGCTACCGGCGCGAGAACCTCTCGCTCGCGTGGATGGAGTTCAAGGAGCCGCATCCCGCCGCGCAGGTCGAGGAATTTGTCAGAAACGGGGTCAGGCGGGTGCTTTACTTCTCGGCCGCCATCTCGGCCGACGCGATGCACAGCCAGTACGACGTGCCGAAACTGGTGCGCAGGGCGAAGGTGCCGCCCGATGTCCAGCTCTGGAACATGGGCGCGTGGAACGACGACCCGCTCGTGATCCGGGCCATCAAGGAGAAGATCGACCCGCTGCTTGAGCGCGGGGCGGTGGCCGCGCGGTGAGCATCGTCACGGCGCTCGCCGCGGCCGCGGCCGGCTATCTCTTCGGCTCGCTGTCCTTCAGCCGGATGATCGCCCGCCGCGTCAACCCGCGGGCCGACATCTCGAAGATTGAATACGACGTGCCCGGCACGGCCGACAAGTTCGTCACCGACTCGGTCTCGGCGACCGCGGCCCGTCACCACCTCGGCGCCCGCTGGGGCTGCCTCACTGCCATCCTCGATATGGCCAAGGTGTCTGCCCCGACGCTGGCCGTGCGCCTGATCTGGCCCGGCGCGCCCTATTACCTCGCCACGGCCGCCTTCGGCCTCGTCGGCCACGACTGGCCGCTCTACCACGGCTTCAAGGGCGGCCGCGGCGAATCGCCCATCATCGGCGGCCTGCTCGCGATTGACCCTCTCGGCCTGGCGGTCACCGCTGCCGCATCGTCGGCGACCGGGCTTGTGCTCGGCCACATCCTCGTGTTCCGCTGGGCCTGGCTGCTCTATCTCGTACCCTGGTTCTGGCTGCGCCTGCACTCCTGGCCCCACGTTGTCTATATGCTGCTCTGCAACCTCGTCTACTGGTACACCCTCGCCCCCGAGCTGATCCAGTACGCGCGGATGGGCGCGAAAGGCGCCAGCCCGACCCAGGAGGAGATAGCCGACTTCTTCGCGATGGGCAAACCGCTCGGCCGCCTGATGGACCGCTACAGCATCCTCGCCCTCGTCGGGCGGCTGAAGAAATGGCCCTCTGCCTAGTCCATTGCCCCGGCGCGGCAAGGCCGCTACAATGCAGGAAATGACGCGCCACTGCCTCGTTGCCTGCGCGCTCGCCGCCGCGGCAACGCTCTGCCCGGGGCTTGAGACCCGCTTCTCCGGTCAGGCATCGGCCCGCCTCACCGCGCGCCGGGACTCTGTCCTCGCGGCCGACGCCGAGCTGCGCCTCGTTCCCGCGCTGTCCCTTGCCCAGCCCATCGGCCCGGCGCTCGCCCTCGACCTCGAAGCCTCGCTCGACGCCCGGCTCAACGCGCTGGCGCGACCCGACAGCTTCGAGCTGTCCCCCGACCTCGCGCCCTACCGCGCCTGGGTCCGCCTCGGCGCGGAACGGTTTGAAACCCGGGTCGGCCTGCAGAAACTCGCCTTCGGCTCGGCCCTGCTATTGCGCCCCCTGCAGTGGTTTGACCGCATCGACCCGCGCGACCCGACCGCCTCGACCCGCGGCGTCTGGGCCGCGCTCGGCCGTTACTGGTTTGCCGGCGACGCCACCCTCTGGGCGTGGGGACTATTGGGCAACACCGGGGCGCGGCCCTGGCAGGCGCTTGAAGGCGCGCGCTGGATTCCCGAAGCGGGCGCGCGACTGCAGGTACCGGTCCCTCGCGGCGAGGCCGCGCTGAGCTTTCACCACCGCACCGCGCTTCACCCGCTCGGCGGCCGCATCCCCGAAGACCGGCTCGGCATCGACGCCAAACTCGACCTCGGCATCGGCCTGTGGTCCGAAGCCACGCTCCTGCACGAATGGGACAGCCGCCTGCCCCTGCCCTGGCAGACGGCCGCCTGCCTCGGCATTGACTACACCTTCGGCATCGGCAACGGCCTCACCGTCACAGCCGAACACCTTGGCCTCGCCCGCACCGTCCAGCCCCTTCGCTCGGCCGGCGCCCTGACCGCGCAGGTAACCGCGCTCTCCCTTGCCTACCCGCTCGGCCTGCTCGACCGGCTCAGCGGATTTGCGCTCTACGACTGGCAGAACGAGGAAGTGTACGCCTTCGCGGCCTGGCAGCGCGCGCTCGACCGCTGGACCTTTCAGGTCGCGGGCTTCTGGGGCCCGGACCGCTCGGCCGCGACCGGCGCCATCCCCGGCGCGACCGCAGGCAAAGGCGCGACCCTCGCCGCAGTCTTCAACTACTGACCCCGCCGGCCCGGCGGCAAAGCGGCTGGCCGAACCGGCCTCGTTTCAATCCACGCGCCCGCGCAGGGCGCGACAAGGCGGCAGGGGAGAACGAGTCGCACAGGATGGTGTTTCAATCCACGCGCCCGCGCAGGGCGCGACGGTAAGCAGTCTAAGTCAGCCTAAGACAACCCATTGCGGGTCGAGTTCCGCGAACCGGGGCGCGAACCGCCTGTGCGCCGCAGTTACCCGGTCAGGACTTGGCCCAAGCAGTACCGCTGTGGGCACTTGGGGCGGGCGCGACTCGCCAAGGGGAATGCCGTTCGCTTCTGGTTCGCGCATCAGGCTAGACTATCAACGGCCCCTCCGGGTCGTAAGACGGCTTGGCACCTACCTGCTCTACGCGCGGACGCCAGTTCGCACCAAGGAAGTAGAACCGCAGGCTGTCCTGCTCCTTGTCGATGATGTCCAGTAGCCGCGCCTTCAGTTCCGCCCATTGAGCCGGGTCAACCAAGCACTCAAAGACCGACTTCTGGACCCGCTGGCCGTAGTCCTCGCAGGCCTTGGCCACACGGCGCAGCCGCCTCTGCCCCGGCTTGCCAAGCGTGTTCACGTCGTAGGTAATCAGCACCAGCATCGCGTGCCTCACTTCCACACATATGGCGGATACGCGTCGAGGTCGCCGCGCAGATAGCGCGCAAACAGCAGCGCCTGGACGAACGGCAGCAGCCCGACCGTCACCTTATCGCCAAGAAATGGATGCTGAACTTCCTCGGATTTGCGCTTCTGCCACGCCATAAGCACTTCCTTCCGGGTCTTGTCGTCCATCACTACCGCGCCGGTTTCGGTCCTGGTGAATCCGCTGCCCCGAACCTGCTGAAGGTTCACCAGGGTAAGCGCTACGCGGTCGGCCAGTACGGGCCGGAACTCCTCCATCAAGTCAAGCGCCAGCCCGGGCCGGCCGGGGCGGTCACGGTGCAGGAAGCCGACCGCCGGGTCCAGGCCAACCGACTCCAGCGACGAAGTCACATCATTGGTCAGCAGCGCATAAAGAAACGAAAGCAGGGCGTTGACCGGGTCCAGCGGCGGCCGGCGGCTGCGCTCGCGAAAGCAGAAGTCATCCTTCTGCGCGACTATCAGATGGTCAAACACGCCGAAGTAGGTGCGTGCCGCGTCACCCTCGATGCCGCGCACCGCGTCCAGCGGCCGGGCGGCCTGCAACTCTCTGAGGTGACGCGCCAGCGCCTCGGCAGCGGCCGTGATTGCGACGGTGTCACAGGAACCGGGGTGGTCGCGGCAGGCGCGCTGGAGAACGGTCCGGCAGTTGGCTACCTTGCCGATGACGACCGCGCGGGCGATGGCGGCACTCACATCCGCGTCATCGGCGCAGCGGTACTGGGCTCGGCGCAGGAGCACATTGCCCGACACCGGACCGTGCACTCGACCGAGGAACCGGCCGTGTTCGCTGTGAAAGCTCACCAGCACATTGCGCTCACCGCAGAGACCCATCAGCGGCGGGCTGCACATCACCTGCCCGAAGCAGACGATGCTGCCGAGCGTGTGAATCGGCACCTTCAGCCGCACCTCCTTTTCAACGCTCACCAGCACGGTCTCGCCCTCGCGGCTGAGATATGCGCCCGGCGTCGTGACGAAGAGCGTGTTGAGATGTCGCTTCACGGTCCCTCCTCGGGCGTGGCGATGCGGTCCAAGTAGCGGCCGGCGCTGTGATGGCCGTCGGTCGACTCGGGAACACAGCGCTCGACCAGCGAGCACGCGCGGCACTTCGCCGGGACGAAGACTGCCTTTGGCGTGATGCCCGCGGCGAACAACTCGTGCAGACGCTCGGCCGCGGCCTCGGTCTCTCGCCGCAGCCCGTCGTCGAACACAACGGGCTGCCGCCGAGCGCTCTTGCCGTAGAACAGTGCCCCTTCGGGTACCGGGACGCCGAGCATCTCCTCAAGGCACAGCGCCTGCGCGCAGACCTGCACAGCATAGCTCGCCTCGTGCCGCAGCTTGCCCCGCTTGTACTCGACTGGGAACGGCCGCCAGCGGCCGGAGACGCCGGGCAGGACAACGCCCGACGCCTCCGGCTCGCCGACTGCCAGCTCGTGGAACTCGACCACATCGGTCTTGCCGGCCAGACCCAGTCGCAGAGACCGCAGAATCAGGGCGCGGGCGATGCGCACGCCGGCGCGCAGCTCGGTGCCGACATCGTGAGCACTGTCGTGCAGATGATCACCCTCGACAGTGGCTTCGTTGTCGTCCCAGATGCACTCCAGGTGAATAAGCGCTGCGCGGCGCTCGCAAAAGACGAGATGCTGCAAGGCCGACAACGGCAGCAGATCGCGTTCTTCGTGCACGCCAAAGCTTCTCGGCTTACCAAGCGCCGAAAGTCGTGCCGGCGACCAGCAGTCGCGCGGCAACTCCCTTCGGCAGACTGCCGTTGTCGAAAGTCACCTCGTAGTCCTCATACTTGCGCGGGGCTTCGACACCAGGCTTCTTCTGCACTTTCACGAGGTCGAAAAGCCTGTGCGCGGGCGCGCAACCGAGAATCGCCTGCTGGGCACGCTGCTCAGGACTGCCGTCCTCAGTGCCTATGTGTTTGAATGCGAAGACCTCGGGCACTGACATCAGGCCCTTGCTGGCCGACCGGTCGTGCTCGTACATGTTGACCAGCGCTTCCCAGAACAGGGTGAGGTCGTCCTCGGAGAAACCGGTGCCGCGCGCAAGGTGGGCGCTGACGAATCCCTTGGCCGCGTAGAGGCCGTAAGGTATCAGCGCTTTGCGCCCCATGGTGCGAAGCTTGTCTTCAGGTTTCTCCTCGGCGTGCTTGAGGTACTTTGCGCTGGAGTCAAGAAAACCCTCCGGCTCGGCTATCGCCATCCGCGTCAGCGACAAATCAAGCGGCAGGACCGGGTCGTAGGAACGGGCGAACGAGAACTGCACCGGACCGCGCACCTGGCCGGCATTGGGGCCGGTGCTCATCACCGCGCCGAAGGTCCGCACATCGTAGAAATTGGCGCACATCCACGCCCGCGCTCTTTCGACCTGTTCCTTGTTCGGACCTTTCACAACTTCGCCCAAGGTCTCTTCGTGGGCCCGGGCAATCGGCACATTCAGATTGGTTGCATGCTCGACGAAAATGGCATAGGGCATCTTGTTCCCGCGCGCGAGCTGGACATAGTTACGGACGCGGCGCTTGAGCGCGACATCAGACACCAGGCCCAGCATGGTCTGCGGGTCAATTCGCGGGGCGTTGCCCGAATCCGGGTCGCCGTTGGGATTGCCGTTTTCGCAGTCGAACAGCATCAGAAACTCGTAGCGGTTCTTGATTGGCTCGCTCATTGCTTATGCCTCCTTGTCTTCGGCCGACTTCTTCACTCTCATCTCGGCCAATTGCTGGTAGTAACCCAGTGCGAACAGACTCTGCTCTTCCAGTGTCAGGGTTTTGGGCGCAGCGCTGCCGATCCGGCCAACCACTTCGCCGAGCTGCTGTTCGTACCAGTAGGCCAGGCCAGGATCAAGCTTGCCCAGGTGAAACTGGGCGCCGCGGACAAGCCGACCCAGCACCAGCGCGGGAGTGGTGGACGCGGCGGCATAGTAGCGCTGCACCACGCCGGCCCCGACATCGCCGAGGGCGGCCTGCTGAAGCCTGGCAAGTATCGCCATCAGCCGGCCGCACTGATAGGCCGGAGATGGATGCTCTTTGTTCAGGTATGGCGTCAAGTGTGCCTCCTTGTTGTCTAGCCTGCACTGCCGGATGTGATATGCCTTCATCAGGCCCATGCGGGTGCGCAGCAATTCAGCCAGCTGCTCTTTTCTCTTGAAGTTTCTTCTGTCTCTTGCCAGGACTTCGTCGATTTTGCCTGTCAGCACGAACCCACGGAGTTGAAGCACGGCTCTGGCAAGAGCAGAATGAGGTATTGATTCCCGTTTGGTCGCCGCGCGCCACAGCGCCAGTCGATCGGCGCCTAGGGCCTTAATCCAGTCGCTGTACTCTTGGCCTGACTTGCGCGACGGCAGCAACCCCTCAATGATACGCCCCATTCCCAAAGGCCTGCCTTCCGTACCGAGGCAAATGTCCACAACGGCCAAGTCACTGAACCAGGAAAGTATGCTCTCGACCAGTTCCCTGAAGTCGCCCTCCATCCAGTCGCGCACCATCACCCTGCCACTCATCCCGGACAAAGTGAGGGCATAGTAGTGGTTCTGCGCCAGGTCCGGCCGCCTGCCGGCGGCGATGCTTTCCAGCAGTTCGCGAGCAAACTGCTGGGCGTTGCGTTCAACTCCTTCAGGTGGCTCCTCAAGCCAACCAAGTGGGTCGTCGCCTTCGTCGACCTTCTCTTTGAACCAGTGAACGACAAGCGCGCCGGCGAGTTTACGGCTGCTCTGGCGTATCAGCTCGTTCAGCGCGGCGCGATAGCCATAGGCAGCCTGCTTGCCGACCGCGGCGTTTGCCGACTGCTCAAGGAAGTATGACTGGAACGCTTCCTTGTCCATTCCCACCAGCACATCGCCCATCCCCTGACCGCCGACTCCGGCCAGGCCTTCGATTTTCGGGTGCGTATCAAGCGGCTCAACGACATCGCCGGTGACGAAACAGACCATCCGGCCTTTCCCGGTCTTGGCGCCGGGCCTTGCCTTCGGCGCACAACTGCGGGCATATTCCTTTCGCCACCAGTCGTGCCAGGCCGTTGACTCGAGGGGAAACGCCGGGCCAATCTGCAACGTTACCTTGTCGGTTGATTTGGCCTTCAGCGCCGCGAACCGCTGCCGGACACGAGCGAGCACTGCCTCGTCGGCCAGTGCTCTGGCCACCGATTTCAGTCCGGGCACTACGGCAGCGGCACCGCTCAGAAGCTCAACGAAATGAGCGTGTTTTTGGGGAAGCTTTGCGTCTAGTGGCTTGCCGGGCTCGGCGTTCAGAGCAACTACCCCGGCCGAATCAATCAGAAACTCGGCCTTGCCGCCGCTCTGTTTGAAGGTACGGTCGAACTCCGGACAGCAAGGAAACGACTGGCCCTTGTTGCCTCGCTGCCCGACATCGCCCAGCTCAACGACATCCAGATAGGCTCCACCCGAATCGAAGACGATTCCCCAGCGGGCGCGCTTTTCGGCGAAGCCGGGCTCGGACTGCCCGGCGCGCCGCGCGAGCAGTTCAAGCATCGTCGCCTCCTTTGGGGACCTTGATTACCTCGGAGCTTGAGTAGTCCGGCACCGCGAGCAGGCCTGACTCCACCCTGGCGCGAAAAAGGCTGACGCTAACACCGGCACTGTCGGCAGCCTTCTTGCCCGGGCTCGAAAGGTCGAAGACATCATATAGCATCAGCCCGATATCCTGATTGATGTCAACTCGCGACACGGCGGGCGCGCCAACCGGGACCAGTTCAAACCAGGCAGGAAACTCGCGGCAACCCAGACACGGCTGGTAGATGCATTTGCCGTGTGCGGCACGCCGCCGGAACTGCTCCTCCATGCCGGCGAGCCGGTCTTCATAACCCGGCCAGGGCCTGATTTCGGCATGGAATCGGTAGCGGACATCCCGCAGTGCCATGGTTTGGCGTTGAGTATGACCTTTCTTGTCGGTACCCAGCTCGTCCCCTGTACCGTCCGCCCAGATTGGCTCCGGCTCGGACTTGCCGTCTATCCAGCCAAGCACGGTGCGCACGCTGACCTTGTCCTTGACCTCGTTGCGCCGCAGAGCGATGTAGGCAGGTGGAGCGAGTATCTCGATACTGGTCACCTGCCAGCGGAATTCCTTCGGTTTGCAGTAGATGGCGTCGTAGATGCCGCGCACCGCCGAAGGCGTGGGCACCGGATAGCTGAAGCGTTCGACCTTCATTTCAGGCCGGGTGAAGCAGGCGAATTCACCCCAGACATCCAGTGCCTGGTCTTTGGGTGTCATTATTCCTCCTTTCGCTTTTCCATTTCACTCCGGCCCCGGCTCAGGCGATAAGCAGCCGCTCACCACCCTGAGGCAACACGAGGCCGGTCTTGACATCATAATCCGCAGGGCTCCCCACATACTCAAACCAGTCTTCCGCCCATTCGCCGCGCCCGGCAGGCAGGGGTACAATCAAACTCCGCACTTCGCTGTCGCGCCGAGGCCGAAAAATGCTCACCGCATACGGCCGGGCACGAGCTATCCACGACCGCGTCAACCCGCCGGAGCGAACTTCCGCTATCAGTGTCTTGAACTGCTCAGGGTCGTAGGGTACCAGCACGTTGACCGCATCCTGAGGTATAACACGGTAACGCTGGGCGACATCGGCGAAGTCTTTGCGCAGGATGGCGTCGATGAGTTCCGGGCTGCGGTTCTCGGGCCGAAGGATATCATACAGGCGCTCGTAGTACTGCCGGAACATCTGCGGGTCGTCGATATCGAGTGCCCTGAGCCCGGCGACGATGCGCGCAACCGCGGCGGCCTGCTGATAGGTGCCGTCCGGGTACCTGTCGTCCTCGGGCACGAAGACACGAACCAAACCAGTCTGAAGCCGGCCGTTGCGGTTGCAGCGCCCGGCCGCCTGCGCGATGCTCTCAAGGGGGCCCCAAGCCCGGTACACGACCGGGAAAACTACATCCACCCCCGCCTCAACACACTGGGTGGACACAAGCCGGCAGGGTCGCCCGTTGCGTAGCCGCTCGTTGACCCCCGCAAGAACAGCTTTGCGGTGCGCCGGGCACATATTGGTGGACAGGTGAAACAGCTCATCTTCGCCAACGCCCCGGCCGCGCAGTCGCTGGAATAGATCGAGCGCGTGCCGCTTGAGGTTGACAACGCAAAGCGACTGAGTGGCATCTCGGCCGGCAAGCTCGTCGGCGATTTCGTCCCAAGTGACGGTCTTATTGAAGTCGGGCCATTTCACCGTCGTGCGCCGGGCGCGGTCGAAGAGTCTAAGTTGCGGCGGAACAATCTCGGT
>CBFGIY010000045.1:0-20149 GCA_965648935.1 Caldifarciminota bacterium | reverse complement strand
CCTCCTTGTCTTTGCACGCATGACCAACGGGTATGTACTGCACAGCCCAGCGCCTGCGTCGCGTGACACAGGCGCGCAGAACACTGACACAGGATACTCTAGGCGCCGCCGTCTGACCGTCAAGCCCGATTCGGCTTGACCTGCCCGCCTGGCGCGCGTGCGGGCTTAACCTGCTTCTCTGTTCATGCAACCGCACGCTACATCTGCAGCCGAATGGAGCGTGTGGGATGTGTCAGATTGAGGGATTCAGGGATGGATGGTGTGCGGCTGGCCGGTTTGCCAAATCCAGCCCTGTTGGTCACCGCTGAGCTGTGCGTCGCCTCCACAGCCCCAGGCGGCCATCCCTGAAGCGACGGACGAGTCTGGAGTAGTTCGGCCAGCAGGAGTGCTCATAGAAACTGGGGTCGCCCCATCCTCCATGGAGCAGGTACTCAGGCGCACCACCGGGTGTACTCTCCACTGAGCGTGAGAGTACCATCTCTGGGTTCGCGAAGTCCGTCCAGTTTCCTCCGAATCCGGTTCCCGGCTGGATTATCGCGATGGCATCAGGTCTGCAGTGGTTGCTGTGGTACAGCGCTTGGTATGTGGCTACTCCATCACCGCAGATGCACAGCAGGCTGAACCGCGCTGGCCCATGGTCGTCGCCGAGTTCAGCTTGCCGCTCGAACACCGTCCACAGGCAGAATGGGGCCGTACCATCCGTCGGTTCGCTTGGCGGCTCGCGGTTCGGGATGATGTCATCGGAAGTCGGTGGCGACGGACGCCAGCCCTGCGGCACAAGCTCCTGCTTCAGGACATTCCTCTCCGCTATGACTCGGTAGCCTCTGAATCCCCTCTCTGCCAGTTCTCGCCCGAGCGCTTCGCGTTCGAACCTGTAGTCTACGTAGATGAAGCTGTGGAAGTTGCCGGCCAGGAATCTGACAGGATTGCCGTCGGTCCCGCAGGCGGGATAGTAGAGGCTTCCGTTCAGCAGTTCCCTCAGCGGGAACGTGCAACGCTCGATGCTTTCACTCGTGATGGTCTCAAGCCAATGTGGAACAGGCGGGCGGGGCAGTTCATCCAGCACATTCGTCTCCTCGTGGCATAATAGGGGGCTCGGTCCCGCTGTCAAGCGACCGGCGGGGCAAGCGCGCGACCAGCCCGGCGTCGGGCGTTGCTTGACTCGCCGCCGGTACGGCAATAGTCTTCTCCAACTTCTCTGTCCGGACAACTGCAGGAAGCGTTTTTCTCCGAAGGGAGGGCACGGGTTGTTGCACGATGAGGAATCCAGAGAATCGTCGGACGGGCAGGCGGGCGATGACGGGGCTCGGCTGTGGCAGGATACCGAGTTTCTTTCCTCGCTGGACAGCGAGCGCTGCCCGGACCGGTTCTGCGCGCACGGGAAGCTGGTGCCGGTGCCGGCCGGCCGCACAAGGTGGTTCCGGCCGACCGCGCTGCTGGGCCATCCCGGCGGCCCGATTCTGCACCTGCTCGTCACCCGGGCGGTCGAGTTCGAGTGGGAGACCTGGCACAATCTTCAGACCACGCCGCAGTACTGGCCGGGGCCTTATCCCCGCCGCCCGCCGCGGTCGGCCGCGGAGAAGGTGGAGCAGTACCTGTCGTGGTTCGACCGCGACGCCGATGGGCTGGCGGAACTGGCCGAGGTCGTGACGATACGCGCCGCGTACGAGCTGGAGTGCGCGGTGGCGACGAACCGTTACCTGGGCCGGCAGCAGTGGGAGGATGCGGCCCGCGAGTCCGACGGCGAGGCGCTGTGCGACCTGGCCCGGCGGATGATGATGATGACCATCAGCGATTGCCCGGCGCGACTGGACCGGTCGCTGGCCCCGGTCGAGGCGGGCCGGCCGCCGGCCCAGCGGCACTGCACGCGCCAGGCCATCACCGCGCTGGAACTGCGGCGGCCCGGGGCCGTGGTCTGCCACGGGGGCGATGCGTGGTTCTGGCTGCGCGAGGTGCTGGAAAGCGCCGCGCCCCAGCACGGGTTCCGGCTCGAGTGGTCGCAGGCTGAGGGCGCGCTGCCCTGCGGCACGCTCTGCCGGAAGGACGGGTCGGTCACGCGCCTTGCCGCGATGCCGGTTGAGATGTCGGAGCACGCCGAGGCGCTGACCGCCGTGACGGTGCTGCACAATATCGGCTACGACGTGGCCTAGGCGCCGGCTAGAGCTCGCGGTCGAGCAGGCGGGTGCGCTTCCGGTCTGAATCGGGGTCCCCAAACGCGAGCGAGCAGGCGCGCAGGGCAACGCGGTTCGTCTTCATCCACGGCGCGGACAGCACGACGAGCAGGATGTCATCCTGGTACCCGTGGTTCTCGACGCAGTGCGCCAGTTCGTCGAGCGCGCGCAGGGGCGAGAAGCTTTCCTCCCAGCCCCGCGGTACCGAGGTGACGAACACGCGCTCGTCTGCGACGACGTGCATCAGGCTCTTGAGGTGAGGTATGACCTTGCGGCGCCACCCGGGCTCGTCGGACGCTCCCCAGCCCAGTTCGATGTTAAGCGCCATCGCCACGTAGTACAGGCTCTCGGTCTTGGGGTCGCCAAGTGTCCAGACGAGGTCGGCCAGCCACGGCCCGGAACCAATCCTGTGGCCGTGCGGTTTCAGAGGCATTCCCTGGTAAGCGGCGGCGTTAGCCATACTGCTCAGGATGGCGCAATCCCACGTGCCCGGGCCGTGGGATTCTCTGTTCCAATACAGGCCATAGTGGCTCAGTCCGAAGCAGATCTCCTCGTAGCGGCCAGCCGGCCAAGTGACTTGTTGGATGCGATCGACTTCGGTGTCGTATGACACGATGTCTCCTTCCCCCCTCAGGGGCAAGTCTGATTGTTGTACGGTTGTCCGGACAGAGAAGTTGACGAAGTGTAAGCGGCGCGGGCGCGGAGTCAATAACATCAATGGCGCTTGACGCGCCGGTGGGACATCAGAGCCGACCCGGGGCGGGTTTGTGACGAAATCCGTGAGGCCGGGACAGGCCGGAGATTGGAGGTAACAGGTAGGAAGAGAATTGTCGGGCACTTACGGGCGGGGGCGAAGTTGGTTTCGCGGAAATGGCCGGCTCTTGGGCAGTCCAGGGGACCGTTCCCCGGGCGGCCCTGTAGAGACCGGGTAGGCGGGTACAGAGTGGGCCGGCGCGAGGCCCCAAGGGCAACCCAACGGTCTCCGCACCGGACAGGCTGGCCGGCCCGGCGGCACTCCTAGCCTAAGCGTTTCCCAATCAATGACTTGGTCGCAATCACACCGCCCGGGTTGCTGGGGCGGCCGGTTTGAGCTAAGTTCCAGTGCATCGGCGGGTTATGTTGTTCGGGGCCGGGCGGTCAGGTCAGTCAGGGCCGGCGCGCCGGGTGCAGGCCAATCTTGACATACTTGGCACTAGTGCTATATTACAGGAGTTATGGGGTTTAGCCAGAAACCCGAGCTCTCTGTGATTGTCCCGGCGTACAACGAGGTCGAGAATATCGGCCCGCTGCTGGAGGAACTGGCGGCGAAGATGGGTCAGCAGTTCGAGGTCATCGTCGTGGACGACGGCTCGACCGACGGCACTTTCGCCGCGGCGCAGAAGCTGACCGCGCAGTATCCGTACCTCAAGGTTTGCCGCCACGCCGCGAATCAGGGCAAGACCGCCGCGATAATGACCGGGATGGAGCTGGCGCAGGGCGAGTTTGTCTGCGTTCTGGACGCGGACCTGCAGTTCCGGCCCGAGGACGTGCTGGCCCAGGTCGCGAAGCTGCGCGAGGGCTACGACCTCGTAACCGGGCGCAAGGTCGGGCATTACGAGAAGCGGCTCGTGTCTTCAATCTACAACGCGATGGCCCGCGCTATGTTCGGGCTGAAGGTGCGCGACATCAACGCGCTGAAGACTTTCCGGCGCGAGGTGCTGGCGGGCGAGATACTGCGCAAGGACTGGCACCGCTACATCGTGCCGCTGGCCCGGTCGCGCGGCTTCAAGATCACCGAGATACCGGTCGAGCTGCGGCCGCGGCTGCACGGCGAGCCGAAGTACTCGGGCCGGGCGCGGATTCTCGTCGGGTTTTTCGACCTCATCGCGGTGGCGTTCCAGCTCTCGTTCATGCGCAAGCCGATGCTGTACTTCGGCACGCTGGGCACGGGCTCGCTCGCGCTGGGATTCCTCGTCGGCGTCGTCGCGATAGTGATGCGGCTGTTCGGGCACGGGTTCCGGCCGATGCTGTACCTGGTGATGCTTCTGGTGCTGGCCGGGATCCTCTTCTTCGCGGCCGGGTTTCTGGGCGAGGCGCTGGCCGGGGTCAACGACCGCATCGAACGGCTGGAACGGCTGGTGCGCTCATCCCGGCGCGACAGCGGGGAGCGGTGATTGGCCGGGCGGCTGAAGTCTTTTCTGGGCACGGCCCTGCGCATCGCGCTGTCGGCCGGGCTGCTGGGCCTGCTCGGGTATCTTTTCCGCGACAAGCTGGGCGATTCGCTCGCGCTCATCGGCCGGGCGCGGCCGGGCTGGCTGGCCCTGGCCGCGGGCTGGTACGCGGTGTTCGTGCTGGTGTCGTCGTGGCGCTGGCAGATTCTGCTCGCGGCGCGGGGGATGCGCTTTTCGACCTGGTACCTCGCGCGGGTGTTCACGATTTCGCTTTTTTTCTGCAAGCTGCTGCCGACATCGATCGGCGGCGACGTGTTCCGCATCGCATACACCGCGGGCGAGGGCCGCACCGCGGACGCGTTCTCGGCGACGCTGCTGGACCGGCTCATCGGGTTCACGAGCCTGATGTTTCTCGCGGTGGTGGTGGCGCTGGGGCTTTTTCTGTTCAGCCCTTCGGCGCGGGCCCTGGAGCTCGCTTTGGGCGGGGTCGCGCTGCGCGGCCCGGCGATACTGGGTCTTCTTTGCGCGGGGCTGGCAGCGCTGGTGCTGGTCACCCTGGCGTTTTTTTCCGACACGGCCCACCGGCTGGCCAACCGCGCGTTCGGCCGGGTGCGGCTCGCGCGTCTGGGCGAGCGGCTGGACAAGGCGTTCGCGGCGGTGAAGTCTTACCGCCGCGCGCGCTGGGCCCTGGGTCTGAGCTTCCTTTCAGGCATCGCGGTGCAGGCGACGCTGGCCCTGTCGTGGCACGCGACCGCGGCCGCGATCGGCGGCACGGTGCCGGTGGTCTACTACCTGGTTTTCATCCCGCTGCTCAATGTCGTGGTCAACATACCGACCATCGGCGGGCTGGGCGTGCGGGAGTGGGCCTACGTGCTGTTTTTCACGCCGGCCTGGCTTTCCGGTCACCTGACCGGCGAGCTGGCGCTGGCCTCGGCGCTTCTGTTCCTGGCGCTGGACCTTGTGTTCGCGCTGTCGGGCGGCGTGCTTTTCGCCGTCACGCGGCGAGGCAATTTCGCGGCCGCGGGCAATCCCGAAACACAATCGGCCGCCGGAGGTAAGGAGGACCGCAGTGTTACCGGTTACCAGACCAAACGTTGAGGGCATCCGGCCCTACAAGCCGGGCAAGCCGATCGAGCAGGTCGTGCGCGAGCTCCGGCTGAAGGGCACGGTCATCAAGCTGGCGTCGAACGAGAACCCGCTCGGGCCGTCGCCCCGGGCGATGGCCGCGATGCGCAGGAACGTCAACCAGATGCACTATTACCCCGAGGACTCGGCCTACTGGCTGCGCGACCGGCTGGCGCGCGCGTTCAAGGTCGACTTCGAGTCGGTGATGGTCGGCAACGGGTCGGTCGAGCTGATTCTCTTCGCGGCGCTGGCCTACCTGAACCCGGGCGACGAGCTGGTGATGACGCAGGGCTCCTTCATGATGGCCAGGGTGGCGACCGCGATCGCCGCGGGCCGGCTGGTCGAGATACCGCCGGACGATTACTGCCACGACCTCGAGCGGATGCGGGAATCGATCAGCGACCGGACGAAGATAGTATATCTTGACAACCCGATAAACCCGCTGGGCACGATGGTCGAGCGCCGGGCGCTGGACAAGTTCATCGAGAGCGTGCCCGAGCACGTGCTGGTCATCCTCGACGAGGCCTACGCCGAGTACATCACCAGCCGCGATTACCCGCGCTCGATGGACTACTACAACGCCAACCGCAACGTCTTCATACTGCGCACTTTCTCGAAGGTGCACGGGCTGGCCGGGCTGCGCATCGGCTACGGCTTTGCCCGGCCCGAGATAATCGCCAGCCTGATGAAAGTGCGGCTGCCGTTCAACGCGAACCGGATGGGTCAGGCCGCGGCCATCGCCGCGCTTGACGACAAGGCCCACATCGGCCGCAGCCGCAAGCTCGTCGAAGCGGGCAAGAAGCTGTTCTACGCCGAGTTCAAGCGGCTGAAGCTCTTTTACCTGCCGAGCTTCGCGAATTTCGTGTTCGTGAACTTCGCGGTCGACGCGCAGGAGATTTTCGACGGGCTGCAGCAGCGCGGCGTCATCGCGCGCACGGTGCGCGAGTACGGCTTCCCGAACGCGTTGCGCGTGACGGTCGGCACCGAGCCGCAGAACCGGCGGTTCATCAAGGCGCTGAACGAAGTGCTGGCGGGCCGGGGAGCCTAGCCGCAGACGGCGCCTCAAGCATCACGCCGGGCGGCAGGGCCCGGCGCGGTGTTTGCGGGGCCGGACTAGCGCACGACCTGGCCGTAGATGCGGGCCTTGGCCAGGTCCATCACGCAGCGGAACCCGAGCCAGGTCGAACCCTTGATTTCCGGGTCGATACCCCAGCGGGTTGTGGTGCGGCAGAACGCGGCCGAGTTCTTCCACGAGCCGCCGCGGATGGCCTTGCCGAAGCCTTCCCAGTTGCCGGTGGTGAACTCCCAGACATTACCGGCCATGTCGTCGCAGCCGACCGGGCTGCGGCCCGACGGGAACTTGCCGACCTCGGTGGTCGTGCCGGCGTTCCACTCGCGCGAGTTGCAGTTCTTGACGCCGAATTCATCGCCCCAAGGCCAGCGGCGGCGGTCGGTGCCGCGCGCGGCGCGCTCCCATTCCTCCTCGGTGGGCAGGCGTTTCTGGGCCCAGCGGCAGTAGGCCTCGGCGTCGCGAAAGCACAGGCCGACAACCGGCCGGTCGGCCGCGTTCCAGGGCGCGTCGTTCCAGAAAAGCGGCGCGGGGTGCCTGGTCTCGGCCAGAAACAGCGCGTACTGGGCGTTGGTGACCGGACGGCGGTCGATGTAGCAGTCGCGGACCTGGGCGACGCGCGGGGCGTGCTCGGTCGCGAAAATCGGGTCGGCCGGTTCGTTGAGCTCGGAGAGGACGCGGGCGATGTCTTCCTGGCTGGCGCCAAACGGGAACGGCCCGGCCGGGACCAGGACCATTTCCCCTCTGTCTTTGGGCGTGCGGATTACCCTCGGTAACATCACAGCAATATAGCGGATGCGCCGCTCAAATCAAGCGCGCCGCAGGCGGCGGGCCAGCTTGTAAAGCTCGAACGGCACGATGCCAGCGATGCCGGCGCCGAGGCAGAGCAGGAGGTCGTCGGCGTGCAGCACCCCGAACCGGAACAGCTCGCGCAGGAAAGGCACGCACAGCACCAGCCCGAGGACCAGGAGCGCGCCGCCGATGACCCACCACAGCGCCCCATTGGGGCGGGCAAGCGACAGGGCGAGCGGCTCGGAGCGCGAGCGGTTGGACAGTATCAGCCCGAGATTGGCGACGATGAGCGCGGTGAAGGTCAGGGCGCGCGCCTCGAGCTCGCCCCGGCCGCGCAGCGAGGCGACGCCGTAGACCGCGAGCACCACCGCCAGAACGCCCAAACCCTGCAGGATGCTCCAGATGACGGTGCGCCGGTCAAACAGCGGTTCGTCGGGCCGCCTTGGCCGCCGGCGCATCAGGTCGGGCTCGGCCGGCTCGGCCTCGAACACGATCGAGCAGGCCGGGTCGATGATGAGTTCGAGGAACACGACGTGCACCGGCAGCAGCACCAGGGGCCAGCCCAGCAGTACGGGCAGAAACGACATCCCGGCGATGGGCACGTGTACCGAGAAGATGTACGCGATGGCCTTCTTCAGGTTGTCGAGGATGCGGCGGCCCTGGCCGATTGCCGCGACGATGGTCGAGAAGTCGTCGTCCAGAAGAACCATTGCGGCCGCCTCGCGCGCAACGTCCGTGCCCCGGCCGCCCATCGCGATGCCGACCTGCGCGCTCTTGAGCGCGGGCGCGTCGTTGACCCCGTCGCCGGTCATCACGACAACCTCGCCGGTGCGCTTCAGCGCCTCGACCAGACGCAGTTTCTGCTCCGGCACGACCCGGGCGCAGACGCTGACCGCGCGCACGCGCCGCTCGAGCGCCGCATCGTCCAGCGCCTCGAGCTCGGACCCGGTCAACAGCCCGGTTTCGTCAAGGCCGACGCGCCGCGCGATGTTCAGCGCGGTGCCGGGATAGTCGCCGGTTATCATCACGACCCTGATGCCGGCGGCGCGACAGGCCTTGATGGCGGCGGGGACGTCGGGCCGCACCGGGTCAGAGAACCCGACAAGCCCGACTAACTCGAAGGCGAACTCGTGCTGGCCCGGCGGCAGCTCGCTTGAGCGGAAGGCGTCCTCGCCCGCGCGTCCCGGTAGCGCCGAGGCGTCCTCGCCCGCGCGTCCCGGTAGCGCCGAGGCGTCCTCGCCCGCGCGTCCCGGTAGCGCCGAGGCGTCCTCGCCCGCGCGTCCCGGTAGCGCGAACCGCGCGCGGGCCACGCCCAGCACGCGCAGGGCATCGTCGGCCATCGGTCTGACCAGCTCATCCAGCGCGTCCCGGGCCGCGCTGTCGAGGTGGCACAGGTCCGCGATGGCCTCGGGCGCGCCCTTGGCCGCTATCACGTAGTCCGCGCCGTCCGGCGAGCGCCAGACCCGCGACATCGCCAGCAGCTCGCGCGAAAGCGGGTACTCGCGCACCAGTTCCCAGTCGGCGTGCAGGTGCTCGGTCGAGCCCAGGGTCTGCCTGCCCAGTTCGAGCAGAGCTCGTTCCATCGGGTCGGTCGGCACGACGGCGCAGGCCAGAATCGCGTACTCCATCGCGAGGTGGCAGTACTCGGGCAGGGCGGTCACGGTCGCCGCGTCCACTTCGCAGAAACTGCCGCCGCCCCACAGCCGCGCCACGCTCATCCGGTTCAGCGTGAGCGTGCCGGTCTTGTCCACGCACAGCGCGGTTGTCGAGCCCAACGCCTGGATCGCGCTCACCCGGCGCGTGAGCGCGTGCCGCCGCGACATCCGCCACGCGCCGAGCGCGAGGAACACGGTCAGCACGACCGGGATCTCTTCGGGCAGGATTGCCATCGCCAGGGTCAGCCCGGCGAGCAGGCCGCCGAGCAGGCCGCCGCGCGCAAGGGCGTAAAGAACGGCGACAGCGAGGCAGAGCCCGAGGCCGGCGACGGCCAGGTTGCGCACCATCCGCCTGGTCTCTTTCTGCAGGGGCGAGTCTTCGGGCTCAAGCGTCGCGAGAGCGCGGCCGATGCGGCCGAGCCGAGTACGTTCGCCGGTCGAGCGGACCACTGCGAGGCCGCTTCCCTGGACCACGAGAGTGCCGGAGAACACCGTCGAGGTGTCGTCGCCGCCCGGCTCGGCGAGCCGGCAGTCGGCCGGGCCGGGAACCTTGCGCACCGCGGCCGACTCGCCGGTCAGGAGCGACTCGTCGACCTCGAGGTGGCTGGAATCGACCAGCACCGCGTCGGCCGGCACCCGGTCGCCCTCGGACAGGACAAGCAGGTCGCCGGGTACAACCTCGCGCCCGGCGATGCGCGCCTGCACGCCGTCGCGGATGACCAGCGCACGCGGGCTGGAGAGGTCGCGCAGCGCGGCGAGCGCCCGTTCGGTCTTGCGTTCCTGGTAGAGCGTGATGCCGATGACCACGCCGACGAAGCCCAGAAGCATCAGCGCATCCTGCACCTCGCCGAGCACGAGGTAGACCGCGCCGGCCGCGATGAGCAGCAGGAACATCGGCTCGCGCAGCACCTCGAAGACGGTGCGCAGCAGTCCGCGCGCGCTGGAACCGGGCAGTTCGTTCGGCCCGTGCTCGCGCAACAGCCGCGCGGCCTCGGCCGCACTCAGCCCTGAGCGGGGATTCACGGCGCAGCCCGCAGGGACGCCCGGACAGGACACCGCGCTGTTGATCGGCTCTGCGTCATCGCTGTAATCCTGACCGCTGACGAAGCGCTGTCAAGCCGGGGGAGCTATGAGGCGCAGCAAGTCCTGCGCGCCGCGCTTGTCCATCGGCAGGTTGCCGTCGCCGCAGCGGGCGGAAAGCACGCAGGCCGGGCAGCCATCGTCGCAGCCGCACTCCTCGATCATCCCGCGCGTGATGCGCGAGAGGCGGTCGAACTCGGCGAACAGCTTCTCGCTGATGCCGATGCCGCCCTCATAGCCGTCATAGATGACGATTGTCGGCAGCCCGGTGTCGGGGAAGACGGGGTAGCTTGAGCCGCCGATATCGGTCGGGTCGCACATCGCGACCAGCGGCGCGAGCGCGATGAGCGCGTGTTCGGCGCCGTGCAGGGCGCCGGTGAAGTCGCAGCCCCGCGCCTCGACTTCGGCCCGCACCGCGCCGGAGAGCGTCAGCCAGAGCCCGACCGTGGGGAACTCGACCGCGGGCAGATCGAGCGGGTGGGTCGAGAGCACCTGGTCGAAGCGGGTTACCTTGTAGCCGGTGTAGCGGTAGGTGGCGCGCACCCGGCCGAGCGCGAGCGTGCAGTTCGCGGTGAGCGCGCGCTCGGCGTCGGTCGCGATGACGCGCAGTTCCTCGTGCTGGATTGCGCTGGTCAGGTAGTCGACCGGCCGGCGTTCGACTTCGGCGCGCAGGTTGTCAAGGTCGAGCGAGCCGACAAGGAAGGTCTCGCCCTGATGCAGGAACACCGCGCCGGGATGGGCTTCGCGCAGGGCGCGGGTGTAGTCCAGGGTTTCGATGACCGCGCCGCCGCAGATTACCTCCACGCGGCGCTCCTCGATGGCCTCGAGCCTGACCCGGTCCTGAGGCCGGTCGCGGCCGATGTACACCCAGCCAACCGGGGTGCGGCGCAGCAGCCGGTCGGCCTCCAGCTCACGGACCAGGGAAGTGAGGTCGGGTGAGCGAGCCGGCGCACCGCCGGCGCTGTCGCCCCCGCCTTCGGTGATGTTCTGTCGGGCTTCTTCGTTGAGCCCGATCTCTTCTTCCTTCAGCGGCAGTTCGGCTGCGGCGCAGGCGAGGTGGCCCTTGAGGATGTACGGGTTGTTGAGGTCGACGGCCGCGCTCTCGAACCCGCGCGCGAGGATTATCTCGGGGTGGCGCATCAGGTATCCATCAAGCCCGCCGGCAAAACCCACGAAGACGATGACCGAGTCCTGCAGCTTGCGCCCGGCCCGGCCGGCCTGTTGCCAGAAGGAAGCGAGAGTGCCCGGGTACGAGGCGATGATGATGCAGTCGAGGCCGCCGATGTCGATGCCCAGCTCGAGCGCGTCGGTCGAGACCACGCCGCGCAGCTCGCCGGCCGACAGGTCGGCCTCGATGCGGCGGCGGTCTTCGGGGAGATAACCGGCGCGGTAGGGCGCGACCGCGGCGCCCGGTGCGCGGTCACCGATGCCGCGCGATATGAGCTCGACCAGCCGGCGCGATGGTACGAAGCAGAGCGTCTGGAAACCGGCGCGGGTGAAGTGCTCGAGCAGGTGCCGCGCCGCGGCGTGGGGCGAGCCGTGCGGCGCGGAGAGCGGGTTGTAGAATGCCAGCCACGAGCGGCCGCGCGGCGAGCAGTCCTCGTCGACCAGCTCGAACGGCTTGCCGGTCAGGCGCTCGGCAAGCTCGACCGGGTTGGCAATCGAGGCCGACGAGAGTATGAAGCGCGGTTCGGCGCCGTGGACCCTCAGGACCCGGCGCAGCCGGCGGATGAGCTGGGCGATGTTGGACCCGAATACGCCGCGGTAGCGGTGCGCCTCGTCGAGCACGACCCAGCGCAAGTTGCGCAAGAACCGCTGCCACTGGTGATGCCAGGGCAGGATCTGGTGCAGCTCGTACGGATTGGACAGCACGACGCGGGCGCTTCTGCGGATTCGGGGCCGGCGCTCAGACGGGGTGTCGCCGTCGTAGACCGCCGGCTCCAGCGGGATGCCGGAGAGTTTCTCCATCTCGCGCAGGACGCGGAGCTGGTCCCGGGTCACGGCCTTCATCGGGTAGAGGTAGAGCGCGGTGGCAGAGCGATCCGCGTCGAGCGTTTCGGCGACCGGCAGGTTGAAGCCGAGGGTCTTGCCCGAGGCGGTGCCGGTGGTGACGATGACGTTCGCGCCGGCGCGGCAGAGGTCGAGCAGCGCGGCCTGATGCCGGTAGAGCCGTTCGATTCCGGCGGCGGCAAGGTAGCGCGCAAGCGAGGGGGGCAGGGGCGCGGCCGGGGCGGCGTACTCGGCGGTGCGGCCGGCCAGCGGTTCGACGCAGACCAACCCGCCCGAGTACCAGGGCTGGCGCTCCAGGTCGGACAGGGTCTTGAGGATATCAGGCAAGAGACGAGGGCGAATGGTTGCAGGGCAGGGGCGAGCGGACGACCGCTGTCATTGCCCCGGTTCGTTCCATCGGTCCATCAGCGACGAGAAGATACTGACCAGGCTCGCGACATCCTGGCGGTTGTGGTCAACGATGGGTTTCAGGAACCCGGCATTGCGCGACCACAGGTACTCGTGGAAGAACTCGGGCACCAGCTCGCCGGGCAGGTCGGTGTCGCGGCCGGCGCCGAGCACTGCGCGTTCGATCGAGTCGAGCGAGCAGGAGTCGAGACTGTCTTTCCAGGCGCGGCGGCAGAAGTGCAGCAGGTCGAAGTGGACCGGCGGCGGTTCGAGCGACAGACCGTAGTAGACGCAGCGGCCGGTAAGGATCGGCAGGTCGAATGCCTTGCCGTTGTAGGTGACAAGCACGGGGCGGGATTCCAGCAGGCGCTTGAGCTCGGCCACGAGCGGCAGTTCGTCCGGGAAGTCGCGCACGACAAACTGCTCGACGCAGATGACGTTGTCCGGCTCCAGCGTGGCGACGCCCGCGACGACTATCGGCTGGCCGGCGTGCAGGCCCATCGTTTCGAGGTCAAGGAAGAGAAAGTCGGCGTCGGGGTGGAGGCCCGACAACTCGAGTATCTGCGGGTGGGACCGGGGCAGGCGCGAAGACAGCAGGCCGGCGAGTTCGGCCGAGTCGCCGCGCTCCAGCGCTTCCCGGATGCGCGCTGATTCCGTGCCGAAGCGCGGATGGCCCTGAAGGTCGGCCAGCGAGCGAATGCCCTGTTCGTTCAACCTGGCGCGGGTGCGCGCGCGGATGCCGCGCACTAGGTCGAGGTTACCCGCAATGCCGGAACGGACCCGCGCGGCGTTGACCCGGCGCATCCCGCCGCGCAGGGACTCGGCGATGCGCCAGCAGGCGCCGTACTCGCCGGCAAGCGCGGAACCGGGCAGTACGGTCTCAAACGGCAGGCCCTCAAAGTCGCGGCGCAGTTGCGCTTTGTACGCGGCGACAGCGTCGGTTGGCCCGGCGACGTCCGGGTCGCACGGCTGCTCGGGCGCGTCTGGGTCAAAAGAGCGCATCAGCCGATTATCGGGCCACGCGATGTCCGGTCAAGCGGCCGTGCCGGCCAGCACGACTATGATGGCTACTGTCACCGACTTAGCCGGCAGTTGCGAGTCTTCGTGCCCGTCAGAGCGGCGCCGGCGGTCGCAGTTGTCGCAGGGAATCGGGGCTGTTGTCGCACCGCCGCAGGCAGTTGGGTCACTGAATCGTCAACGATGTTGCGCTTCACGGGTCCAGGCCCGCGCCGGGCCGAAGCGGGTGCGGACAGGAATACCGCGCCAGCCGCGTTCAGCCAGGTCGTCGGAGTCGGGCGCGGCGAGCGGGTCGGTGTCGAGAAGCACGACCGTGCCGGCGCGGGATTCTATCTCGGGCATAAGCGGCCAGTGCCTCGGCCCGACCAGGGCGAGGTCGGCGGCGCGGGCCGGCAGGGCGGTCAGGGCCGGGAGGACCCGCAGTTTCTTCAGCCTTTCCATCTCGGCCTTGCGCTCAAGGTAGCGCGCGAGGCCGGGGTTCGGTTCGATGACGATGACCCCGGCCGAGCGGCGCAGGCGGCAGGCGGTCACCAGCGAGTGGCCGCCGGCGAGCAGGAACCGGGTCTGCCAGAGCCGGCGGCCGCACAGGACCGGTTCGAGGTCAAGGTCATGCCAGGGCAGGGCGTCGTACAGGGCCGGGGCCTTGGCTGTGAGCAGTTCGCGCCAGAAGCGGCGGACAAGACGCGACTGGGCGGCGCGGATCTCGGTCAGTGATGGGGCGCCGGCTGCAGATTCCGGACTGCGGGTCGCCGGCCAGACACCTGCGGCCTTGAGCCGCCGCCATACCTCTGGCGTGTTGTTGAGCGCGGCCGGCCAGTCCGGGTCGGCCAAATCAGGCAGCGCGCGCAGGACAGCCGGGTCGAGCCGGGCAAAGTCGGCAAACTCGAGCCGGCCCCATTCGACAACGCGTTCGATAAGGGCATCCCGCCCGGGCCGGGCCGGGCGGGATGAGCCGGTCATCTTCTACAGCTGCTTGAGCAGCAGCGCGGTGCGCTCGAGCGCCTTGCCGATGTTCTCGACCGAGTTGGCGTAGGAGAAGCGGAGGAAGCCGTCGCCGTACTTGCCGAAGCAGGTGCCGGCAAGGCACGCCACGCCCTGTTCCTCGAGCAGGCGATGGGCAAGAACCTCGCAGTCGAGTTTCGTACCCTCGATGTTGGGGAAGGCGTAGAACGCGCCGGCGGGCAGTTCGCAGCGGAACCCGGGCAGGTTGTTCAGCCCTTCGACGATGAAGTCGCGGCGGCGGCGGAACTCGGCGAGCATCCGGTTGATGTCATCGCGCGGGCCGGAAAGCGCGTCGAGGCAGGCGCGCTGGGTGAAGGTCGCGGTGCAGGAGTTGGTGTTGGTCTGAATGCGCGCGAGCAGGTCGGCCATCTTGGGCGGCATGATGCCGTAGCCGATGCGCCAGCCGGTCATCGCGAAGGTCTTGGAAAACCCGTCGAGGATGATGAGCCGCTGGCGGCAGTCGGGGAAGCGGACGATGCTTTCAAACTCCGCGTCGTAGACGATTTCGGAGTAGATTTCGTCGGCGAGTATCCAGACGTTGTGGCTGACCGCGGTGCGGGCGATCAGGTCGAGGTCTTCGCGGTTGAGCACGCCGCCGGTCGGGTTGCCGGGCGAGTTGATGATGATGAGCTTGGTGCGCGGGTTGACCAGGGCCGCGAGCTCCTCGGCGTCGAGCCGGAAACCGCGCTCCTCGCGCAGGCGGATGGGCACGGCGGTGCCGCCCATGTACTCGATCATCGACTGGTAGATCGGGAATCCGGGGTTGGGGTAGATGACCTCGTCGCCGGGTTCGACCAGGGCCATTATCGCGAAGGCCATCACCGGCTTGCCGCCCGGGGTGACCACGATCTGCTCGGGCGTGAAGTGAACACCGCGCAGGCGGCCGGCGTAGTCGGCGATGGCCTGACGCAGTTCGGGCAGTCCGGCCGATGGACCGTAGTGGGTGTAGCCTTCGTCGAGCGCGCGCTTGGCCGCGGCGCGGATGTGGGCCGGAGTGTCGAAGTCGGGCTCGCCGATTTCGAGATGGACCACGTCCATCCGGCACTCCAGGGCTTTGGCCCGGCACAGGCAGTCGAATGCCGTTTCGGTGCCGAGGCGGTTCATCCGGTCAGCGAGTCGCATGTCGGGTCGCGCCTACTCGGTCCCGCCCGCGGCGGCCTTCTTCGGGGTCTTTTTTGCGGCCGGCTTCTTGGCGGCGGGTTTCTTTGCGGCGGGCTTTTTGGGCGCGGGTTTCTTCGGCGCGGGCGCGGCTTTGCGGCCCTGGACGAAGTCGTAGAGCTCTTTGGCGCGGGCCGCGATGTGCTCGCCCGACACTTCGAACTCCCACATCAGTTCCCAGGGCTCGCCCGATTCGCCGAACCGGTCCTTGACGCCGATGGCGCCGAACGCGACCGGCACGCCGTACAGCTCGGGCGCGGCGTGGAGATGGTGGGACACCCAGTTGGCGAGGCCGCCGACCTGGTGTTCCTCGGCGGTGATGATGATGCCGGTCTCGGCCGCGGCGCGGATTGCCTGGTCGGGCACGAAGGGTTTGAGCGTGTGGTAGTTCAGCACCCGGGTTTCGACGCCGTGTTCTTCCTTCAGTATCCAGGCGGCGCGCATCGCTTCGGGCACCATCGGGCCGCAGGCGATGATCGTCAGGTCCTCGTTCTCGCTGTCGTATTCGTTGGCGAGCTTGCATTCGAAGGCGTCGATGAAATTGGGCTTCTCGCCGCGGTAGCGGTAGACATTGGGCTCGCCCCAGACGAACGGCGTGTCGGGCCGCGTGACCACGGGCGTCGCCTCGCGGGCGAAGCGGATGTACTTGGGCCCGGTGATGTTGAACAGCAGGTGCTCGGTGGCGCGCTCGGTTTCAAGCGCGTCGCAGGGCACCGAGACGTTCATCCCGGGCAGGCCGCAAATCTGGAAAAGGTCTTCGAGGGCCTGGTGGGTGGCGCCGTCCGGCCCGACCGACACGCCGCCGTGGGCACCGGCGATGAGCACGTTGAGGTTGCCGTAGGCGACGGTGGTGCGGAGCTGGTCGAGGTTGCGGCCGGCCGCGAACACGCCGTAGGTGCCGAAGACCGGTATCTTGCCCTCGCGGGCCAGGCCCGCGGCGACGCAGGTGCCGGACTGCTCGGCGATGCCGACCGAGAGCCAGCGCTCGCAGCGCTCGGCGTCGCACTCGTAGAACTTCGAGATGGCGATGGAGCCGGAGATGTCGGCGCCGATGGCGACGGTGCGGCGGTCCTTGCCGCCTTTGGCCAGCGCCTCGCCGAAGCCCATCCGGGTCGGCTTCATCTCGACCTTCATCTTCTCGCCGCGGTTCCAGAAGTAGTCGCGGCCGAAAGCGGGCACGGTCGCCTTGAGCTTCGCGACAGCCTCGGCGTGGTATTCCTCGGCCTTCTTGAGCAGCTTCTCGTACTCGATGCGGTACTTCAGGCCCAGGCCTTCGAGCGCCTTGACCAGCTCGTCGTGCTTGGGGGCGCGGCCGTGCCAGCCGGCGATGTTCTCCATGAAGGCGACGCCCTTGCCCTTGGTCGTGTTGGCGACGATGGCGGTGGGCTGCTCTCTGGTCGCGGCGGCCTTGTCGAAGGCCTTGACGATCTGCTGCATGTTGTGGCCGTCGATTTCGATGACGTTCCAGCCGAAGGCGCGGAACTTGTCGACGACCGGCTCGATGTTCATCACTTCCTTGACCCAGCCGTCGATCTGCAGCCGGTTCTTGTCGAGGATGCAGCAGAGGTTGTCCAGCCCCCAGGCCGAGGCCTCCATCAGGGCTTCCCAGATCTGGCCTTCCTGCATCTCGCCGTCGCCGATGAAGCAGTAGGTGCGCCAGTTCTTGCGGTCCATCTTGGCGGCGCGGGCCATGCCGACGGCGATGGACAGGCCCTGGCCGAGCGAGCCGGTCGAGACCTCGACGCCGGGCAGCTTGAGCCAGTGCGGGTGGCCCTGGTAGGGCGAGTAGAGCTTGCGCAGGCGGACGACATCTTCGATCGGGAAGTAGCCGGCCATGCCCAGCGCGACGTAGAGCGCGGGCGCCTTGTGGCCGGTCGACCAGACGATGCGGTCGCGCTCGGGCCATTCCGGATTCTGGGGATCGAGCTTGGCCGCGTGCAGGTAGAGCGCCGCGGCCAGGTCCATAACCGAGAGCGTGCCGCCGGAGTGGCCGGACCCGGCGGCGGTGAGCGCGACAAGGTTGTAGCCGCGCATCAGCCGGGCGGCGTCGACCAGCTCGGCCAGCGTGTAAGTGCGGCGGGTCGTGTTGTTCTTGGAATCAACCAGTGGCATTTTTCCTCCGCCTAGCTCCTGGGAATCTTCTGGTAGTCGTCGTAGAATTTCTTGATGCCGGCGTCGGTCAGCGGGTGCTTGACCATCTTGACGAGAATGTCGTAGGGGACGGTGGCGATGTGGGCGCCGGCGCGCAGCGAGTCGACGACGTGCAGCGGGTGGCGAATCGACGCGGCGATGACCTCGGTGTCGAGCCCGTAGGAGTCGATGAAGCCGACGATGTCCTCGATCAGGGCCATCCCTTCGTGGCCGATGTCGTCGAGGCGGCCGACAAAGGGCGAGACAAAGGTCGCGCCGGCGCGGGCCGCGAGCAGGGCCTGCGGCGCCGAGAACACCAGTGTGACATTGGTCATAATCTCTTTCTCGGACAGGATGCGCACGGCCTTCAGGCCTTCGACGGTCATCGGTATCTTGATGGTGACCTTGTCCGGGTCGAGCCGGGCCCACTCCTCGCCTTCCTTGACCATCCCTGCGGCGTCAGCCGATACGGCCTCGATTGAGACCGGGCCATCCACGACCTGCAGTATCTCGCTGACGCAGTCGCGGAAAGGCCGTCCGGTCTTGCAGACCAGGCTCGGGTTGGTGGTGCAGCCGTCGAGGATGCCCCAGCCGGCGACCTCGCGGATTTCGTTTATGTCGGCGCTGTCGATGAATAGTTTCATTGGCTCCTCCGGTGAACCGGGGTAGTTGACTCGCGACCGGCGACAGGGCAGTCAGCGACAGAGCGCTGGGCAATCGCCGCTCGCCACCCGCAGGTGATTTGTCTCAAGGTTCAGCAGTATAGCGGCGGGGAGCGAGTCGAGTCAACCCCTGACAGGCGCTTGACCGGGCGCGCGCCGGCGCTACTCTGGGCCGTGGCCGGCCCGATCCTGACGCTTGCGGCAGTTCTCGACTGGCATCTTGAGCGCTACCCGCTGCTTGCGGCGGCCGATGTCTACAAACTGATCCACCAGGGCGTTTACGGGCCCGGGCACATCATCCGGGACGCGGCTTCGGCACGGGAGGATCTCCTGCGCGAGTACGCCGCGCTGTCGGACCGGTCGGACCTGACCGACCCGTTTGAACCCGTCGCTCCGGATAACCGCTTCATCCGCGTGAACCTGCCCGGGCTGGATTCGGCCGGGGTCGAGCGGCTGCTTGCGGCGTTGCTGGAGAGCGCGCGCGAGGTACCCGCCGACCACGGGACGATGCGCGAGCGGCTTCTGTCCGCTGCCGAGTGGGCGCGCACGCGCCGGCCCGAGGCGGACAGGGCGTTGCGTCAGTTGCTGGCCGAGAGCGAGCCGCTGGGTTTCCCGGCTCGGCACCACTCGGTCGCGTACCGGGACGCCTACCGCCCGGCCTACCGCGTCGTCAGTCCCGGGCTCTGGACCGGGGCCTGACCCCGATCCTCCGGCACCAGCGTTCCACCGGGCAGACCGTGCACCTCGGCCGTTGGGGCCGGCAGATTGTCTGTCCGAGCGCGACGAGCAGGGCGTTCCAGCGGCCGGCGATGCTGCGGGGCAGAATCCGTTCCAGCGCCTGCTCGGTCTGCTCGGGCCGGGTTGTGCGCACCAGGCCGAGCCGGTTGGAGATGCGCTGGACGTGGGTGTCGACCGCGATAGCGGGCCGGTTGAACGCCGCCGCGAGCACGATGTTGGCGACCTTGCGCCCGACCCCGGGCAGTTCCAGCAGTTCCTCCATTGTATCGGGCACGCGGCCCTGCCAGCGCTCCACAAGCAGTCGCGCCAGTTCGGGCAGGGCTTTCGCCTTGGTGCGGTAGAACCCGACCGGGTAGATGAGTTTCTCGATTGCGGCGGGCTTCAGGCCGGCGAGCGCGGCCGGGTCGGGCGCGGCGAGCATCAGCCGTTCGGCTGCGGCCGCGGTCACCGGGTCCTGGGTCCGGGTCGAGAGCACGGCGCCGACGAGGATGCGAAACGCGCCGCGCGCGGGCATCTGCTTGACCGGCGCGTCCAGGTCGGGCCAGGCGCGCTCGAGCGCACGGGCGACTGCGGCGGCGGTTCGGGCGGGGCTAGATGCCAAACAGGCGCAGGGCGGTGAGGAATCCCAGCGTCAGGATGCCGGCGAGCGATATCGCCATCAGGATCGGATGAAGCCGCGTTATCTGGGCGACCTCGCCCCGGCGCGTCTTGCCGAAGGTGACGAGCGCGGCGAGCGCGGTGACCAGCAGCACCACGACCGACAGAACGAAGTGCCCGGGCAACTTCAGCTCCCGGCCCGGGCCGCGGATGATTACCGCGAAGATCATCCCGAGCAGGAAGTTGACCACATTGAAGAGGAAGTAGACCACGGTCCGGCTGCGCTGCTGGCGCAGGGGATAGTCCCAGTCGTTGATGCGGGTCAGCGCGACCTGGGCGATGGTCAGCCCGTAGGCGAAGGTCGCAAGCGAGAGAACCGGGTGGATGTAGCCGTACCAGGGAATCT
>CBFGIY010000044.1:0-20269 GCA_965648935.1 Caldifarciminota bacterium | reverse complement strand
CCCCCACAACATATGGGATGCCGACCCGCGCCGAGCCACCAGATGTGGTGGTCGCTCAAGCCCTCGCCCCCCCCACACAGGTGTGAAGATGGAGGGGCTTGCGGGACGGCGCAACGGCGCAGCACGACCCGGCCGCAGCCTCTGACCGCAGTCTTGCAGGCGGCTGTCGTGTCAAACATATACCTATGAAAAACAGCCGAATTCTGCTTGCGGTCCTTTTGTCGTCTGCCGCCCTTGTCGCGCTCGCCCAGCCCGGCCCGGGCGCGGCGCAGGGCGTAATATCAGGTCAGGTATATGATTCCGAGCTGAACGAACCGGTCGAGTACGCCAACATCGTGCTGCTGCGCCAGCGCGACTCGTCGCAGGTCACCGGCACGGTCTCGCGCGCCGACGGCCGGTTTGCGCTGACCGGCGTGCCGCCCGGCCGCTACACGGTCGAGGTCTCGTTCATCGGCTACCGGCCGCGCACCGTGAAGGACGTCCAGCTCGCGCCCGACGCGCGGGTGGACATCGGCCGCATCGACCTGCGCCAGGTCGCGGTCGCGGTCGAGGGCGTCGAGGCGACCGCCGACCGGCCGACGCTTTCCTATCGCATCGACAAGAAGGTCATCGAGGTCGGGCGCCAGGGCGCCGCGATATCCGGCACCGCCGTTGACATAATCGAGAACGCCCCCTCGGTGAACGTCGACGTCGAGGGCAACGTGACCCTGCGCGGCTCGAGCAACTTCACCGTTCTCATCGACGGCCGGCCGACCCTTCTGGAATCCGACGAGGCGCTGCAGCAGACCCCGGCCAGCTCGATCGAGCGCATCGAGATCATCACCAACCCTTCGGCCAAGTACGACCCCGAAGGCACGTCCGGCATCATCAACCTGATTCTGAAGAAGCAGCGCCGGTCCGGGCTCTCGGGCCAGGCCAGCGCGACCGGCGGGCTGTGGGGCCGGTACGGCGGCGACCTGCTGCTCAACTGGCGCACCGGCATCGCAAGCTTCCTCTTCGGCCTCGATTACAACCGCCGGGCGTCGCCCGGCACGCGCAACTCGGAACAGTGGACCGCCGACACGACCGGCGACACGACCTGGCTGCTGTCCAGCGGCGAGTCGAACTGGGGCGGCGGGTTCGGCGGCGCCCGGCTCGGCGCCGAACTGCAGTGGACCGAGCGCGACCGCACGGTGATCAGCTCGCGCTTCGGTCTGCGCTCGATGGGCCGCAGCGGCATCACCGAGTTCGAGCGTTTTCGGACCGGCGGGCTGGCTGACACGGCCCGCTACTCCAATGCCGACACCTCCGACCGCTCCGGGAACCACCTGTCCCTGAGCGTCGAACAGCGCCATCGCTTCGGCGCCGAGACGCGCAAGAACGGCGACGCCCACGAACTGGCCGCCCGGTTCGAGTACGGACGGCGCGGCCACGACTCGCGCGCCGTTACCGCCCTCACCGATTCGACCGGCGCGCTGGCCAGCGGCTGGCGCAGCGAGGGCTCGGGCCCGGGCGACCGCTGGACGGTCAACCTCGATTACACACTGCCGCTCGGCCGGGATGACGACAACTCGGACAAGTTCGAGGCCGGATACCAGGCCGCTCTGGGCGGGCCGAAACTGACCAGCGCGGCCGAAGCCTTCGTGCCGGACTCGGGCTGGATAACGCGGCCCGACTACTCCTATCGGATGGAGATGGCCAATGACGTTCACTCGCTCTACTCGACCCTGTCCGGCCACTTTGGCCGGCTCGGGTACAAGGCCGGCCTGCGCGGCGAGTACACCGACCGCGCGGTGAAGGCGGGCGAGAGTACCTACCAGGTCCGGCAGTTTGACCTCTTCCCGACCGCGCACCTTTCCTACCGCCTGCCCGGCAATGTCGAACTGATGGCCAGTTATGCCCGGCGCATCAGCCGGCCGCGCGGCTGGGAGCTCTTTCCCTTCCTGTACTGGCAGGACGCCTTCAACGTGCGCCAGGGCAACCCCCGGCTCCTGCCCGAGCGCATCAATTCTCTGGAGGCCGGCGCCACCCTGCCCTTCGGCCCCAACCGGGTATCGCTCGATGTCTACCTGCGCAACACCACCGACCTCGTCGAGGACATCCGCGAAGTCTATGCGCCGGAAGTCATCCTGCACCGGCAGGCCAATGTCGGGTCGGACCGCTCGCTCGGGCTCGAGCTTTCCTCGGAACTGGTGCCGGCAAAGTGGTGGACAATCAACCTCACCGGCACGACCTACGACTACACGCTGACCTCGGCCGGGCGCGAGCGTTCGAGCTTCAACTGGGGCGGCCGGCTGGGCAACGAGTTCCGACTGCCCTGGGGCACCCGGGTCCAGGTGAATGTCTCATACCGCAGCCCGACGGTCACATCGCAGGGCCGCACCGAGGGTTTCCTGATGTCGGATGTCGGGCTGCGCCAGCAGTTTTTCGGCCGCCGCCTGTCCATAGCGCTATCGGCGCGCGACCTCTTCGGCGCGTCGCGTCACGATCTAACCTCGGGCGGGGCAGGCTACAGCTTCTACACCCGCAACCGGTTCGAGAGGTCATGGCCCTCTGCCTCACTGAGCCTGACCTGGAACTTCAACAACTTCCGCCTTGACCGTCGCCAGCGCCAGGCCGGCAGCGACGATATGGACGACATGGGCGGCGAAAACGGGTTCTAGCCCGGCACGCGCATACCTGCCGGCCGGCAGGGCCACCGGCGGCCTGCCGGCAAGGCCGCCCATATACCTTGACAGTCCGGGTGCAAGCCCTATAATTTCAATCGGATGACCGACGAAGAATTCTTCGATTCGCTCCTCGCCGAGTGCATCAAGCGCAACGCGTCGGACCTGCACCTCACTGTCGGTCGTCCTCCCACGCTGAGACTCGACGGTTACCTGCACGCGGTCGAGCAGTGCCCGGTGCTCACGCCGGACATGACCGAGAGCTTCAAGAACATCGCAACCAAGGACTTGAAGCACCTGCGCGCCCAGATTGACAACGGCGGCGGCGGCGACTTCGCTCTCAACTACAAGAACATGGCCCGTTTCCGCGTCGCGGTGTACAAGCAAAAGGGCTACTTCGGGATGGCCCTGCGCCTCATCCCGCGCCGCATCGTGCCTTTCGAGGAGCTGTTCTTCTCGACCCACCTCGTGCCGCGCATCAAGAACCTGCTCGACCGGCCCCACGGGCTCATCCTCGTGACCGGGCCGACCGGTCAGGGCAAGACCACGACTCAGGCGACGTTCGTTGACTACATCCTCGAAAGCCCGCGCCACGTGCTGACCATCGAGGACCCGATCGAGTTCCCGCACGAGCACAAGAACGGGCTCGTGACCCAGCGCGAGGTCGGCATCGACGTGTCCTCGTTCCGCGAGGCCATCATGAAAGGCCTGCGGTCGAACCCCAACGTCATCCTCGTCGCCGAAATCCGAGACCTGGCCACCGCCGAAGCGACCATCTGGGCCGCCGAATCGGGCCACTTGGTCATCGGCACGCTGCACACGACCAACGCCGCCGAAACCGTTACCCGCTTCATCGACATCTTCCCGCCGGAAATCCGCGACCAGATCCGAATTCAGTTCTCCATCTCGCTGCTCGCGGTTTTCTCCCAGCGCCTGCTGGTCAAGGCCGGGGGCAAGGGCCGGGTCGGCTGCTACGAGATCATGGTCGCGACCCCGGCCGTGCGCAACCTCATCCGCGAGCGCAAGGTCGAACACCTGCCTTCCGCCATACAGACCGGCACGGCCGAGGGCAGCGTCTCGTTCGACGCCTATCTGGCCGACCTCTACCGCGGAAACAAGGTCACCTACGAGACCGCCATCGCATCGGCCTTCGACCCCAAGGGTTTCCGCGAGCTCATCGAGTTCGGCGCCAAGTCGGCCCAGCAGCCGGGCAAGCCCGGCTCCCAGTTCGCCGGCGGCTTCCGCAAGTAGGCCGCGTTCGCGCGCGACCGACGACTGACGGCCTTCGGGCCGTTCTGTTTTGCAGGGACAATGGTCAGAGAGTGACGGACAGGAGCGGAGGGCTTAGAGCTCCCACCGCTTGCGGCTGATCGCGCAGACCGCGCCGTTGGCCATCGTGTCCCAGCCCACGTCGGCCGACTCCAGGCGGCGGGTCGCAATCACCCGCATCAGCTCGCCGGCACCGAACCACAGGCCGCTCCCGGGCCTTCCACCGCCCGGCTCGGCCTCGTACCGTGAGCTCGCGACAAGCATCTCGGCGCTGAGCAGCAGGAAGCTCAATTCGGGCTCGCCGGCGAGGCCCTCGAGCGTGCGCTCCACCGAAGCGACCGGGTCATCGGGATCCATCCCCGACAGAATGTGCAGAAAGAGCCGCTCGCTCGGGTTGCGGCTGTCGACTATCCTTCCGCCGGTATCGAGCCGCTCGGGGCTGCGCAGCGCGCCGGCGTGACAGAAAGCCCACTGCCGCTCGCCGTCGCGGCGCAGGAACGGCAGCATCTCGCGCACGCCCGGCCGTTCCCGCGCCGTGGTGTGGAACATGACCATATCAGTGCGGATGTCGCCCAGCCTGCGGAACTCCGGGTCTGACCCCGGATGATGCGCCGACCGGACCACCTCGAGCCGGTTGCCGTACACCCAGGCCGCGCCCCAGGCCGGATTCTCGGCCGGCGGCGCAGAGAATGGTTCGGGCGCGGCCGGCTCCGGGCCGGCCAGCTCAAGCACCGCGGTCAGGACATCGCCAATCCTGAACCGCCCGGCAAACAGCGCGAAATCCGCCACGCTAGAACTCCAATGCCAGCCCGGCCCGGGCCGGGCCAAGTTCGACCCCGAGCCGTCGCCCGGCCCGCAGGCGTTCGGCGCTGTCCGCGAACTGCATCTGCCGCTCGAACCCGAACAGCCGCGCCGACACGTAAGCGTCGGCCATCGAGAACACGACAACCGCGCCGGTCCACCACAGCCAGGTTGTCCGCCAGTCGCGGTGAAACCGGTACGCCGTGGTGTCGCCGGCCGCAAGCGAACGGCGCGCGAAGTTGTGCTGACGCAGGGCAAGCCAGCCCAGCCCGACCTCGACCGGGGCGATTGCCGCCGCCTTCCAGTACTGCCCGGTATAGACCTGGCCGCCGCCCGGCACGACCAGGGACAGCGCCATTGCCAGGCCCGGCGACCGGCGCTCTGCCGCCTTGCCGGCCTGCGGTCGCCCGGCCGAGTCCGGCAACGCCGGCTGGCCAAGACAGCACGCGGCCAGCGCAAGAGCGGCCAGCGCGATGCGGGTTGTCACTGCTTGAGCAGGATGAGTTCTATGCGCCGGTTCGCGGCCCGGCCGGCCGGCGTGTTGTTGTCAGCCGCAGGCCTGGTCTCGCCCGCGCTGACGATCGTCACCCGGCCGGGCTGGATACCGAAGGCCAGCAGGGTCCGGCCCACGGCCGCGGCGCGCGCCGCGCCGTGCTCCCAGGTGCCTGCCTCCTTGCCGCGGTTGCCGCTGTCGGTGTGGCCGATGATGACTATCGGGCCGAGGCTCGCTTGCAGCGTCGGCAGGTAGGTCCGCAGCGCGGCCTCGCCCTCCTTGCTCACCTTCGGCTCGTCGCCCGGGGCAAACAGCTCGGGCCAGGTGAAACTCGCCGATAGCGCGGTGTCGCCGCCCGACCGCAGCGCCGCGAGGCTGTCGGTCAGGGCCTCGACCTGACCCAGCCACATCGAGATTTCGGTCTGCTGGCGCCGGACCGTCTCGTTGCGCGGCACGTAGGCGAAGTTGTAGAACAGCAGGAACCCCGCCGCCAGCAGAAGGAACAATGCCCAGCCCGAACTGCTCCACATTGACCGCATCGCTTACCCCCAGCTCGCTGCCTGGCGCTCGAGCCGTTCGAGTCTCGTTGCGAGCTCGGCGCGGCGCTGCCGCTCGGATTCGACGACCTCGGACCTGGCCCGGGCCGCGAAGTCCGGGTTGGCGAACTTGGCGTCGATGGCGCCGACCAGCCGCTTGAGCTCCTCGATGTCCTTGCGGATGCGCGCCGCCTCGCGCTCGAAATCCACAATGCCCTCCAGCGGCACCAGGACCTCGCAGCCCGCGATCACGGCCAGCGAGGACCTGGCCGGCCGGCGGTCGGAAAACTCCAGAGCCGAGACCCCGGCCTCCTCGCGCACCAGCGCCTCGCGTTCCCTCAGGAACTCGGCCAGCCGCGCATCGGCCCGCTGCACTATCGCCGGCACCGCAACCTTCTTGGGCACGTTCATCTCGGCCCGGATGTTGCGCACCGCGACGATCAGTTCGCGCATCGTTTCGACCAGCCCGGTCTGCCCCTCGTCGACTGCGAGCGGCTCGGGCCAGCTGGACTGCATTATCGAACCGGCCTCGGCAAAGCCCAGCCGGTGCCAGAGTTCCTCGGTGATGAACGGCATGAACGGGTGCAGCAGCTGCAGCGTGCCGCGCAGCACGTGATAGACTGTCCAGCGGCAGGCCGGGTCGTCGGCCTTGAGCCTGAGCTTGGCGAATTCGAGATACCAGTCACACAGCTCGTGCCAGAAAAACTCGTACAGCCCGGCCGCGACGGTCGAGTACGTGCAGGCGTCCAGTCCGCGCGTCGCCGCGTCGCGCACCGCGTTGAACCGACCTATGACCCATTCGTCGACCGGGTCGAGCCGCGGCCGCGCGCCGGGGTCCGGCCCGATGTGCGGCGAGAGCAGCCGCGCCGCGTTCCAGACCTTGTTGGCGAAGTTGCGGCCGAACTCGAACCGCTTCTCGCTCAGCCGGTAGCTCTGCGATTGGCTCTCCAGGTAGGCGAGTGTGAACCGGACCGCGTCGGTGCCGTACTTCTCGAACATGTCCACCGGGTCGATGCCCACGCCCTTGGACCGGCTCATCCGCTCGCCCGACTCGACGAGGATGAACGAATGGAAATAGACGCGAGAGAACGGGATGTCGCCCATGAAGCGCATCCCCGAGAAAACCATCCGCGCGACCCACAGGAAGATGATGTCCGGCGCGGTCGAAAGAAAATCAGTCGGATAGAACCGGGCCAGCTCCGCGGTCCTCTCGGGCCAGCCCATCGTCGAGAACGGCCAGAGCGCCGAGGAGAACCACGTGTCGAGAATGTCCTCGTCCTGGCGCAGCGCGCGCGAACGGCACTTCGGACACTCGGCCGGATCGGTGCGGCTGACGATGGTCTCGCCGCACTCGCAGTACCAGACCGGTATCCGGTGTCCCCACCAGAGCTGGCGCGAGATGCACCAGTCGCGGATGTTGTACATCCAGTCAAGATAGACCTTGTTCCAGCGCTCCGGGATGAACCTGATGCGGCCCGACTCGACGACCTCGATCGCCGGCTTGACCAGCTCGGCCATCCGCACGAACCACTGCTCCGAGACCAGCGGTTCGACCACGGTGCCGCACCGCTCGCAGGTGCTCACGCTGAGCTTGTACGGCTCGGTCTTCTCCAGCAGCCCCTGCGCCTCGAGGTCCTCGACCACCCGCCTGCGGCACTCCTCGCGCGACAGGCCGCGGTAGGCCTCGGGCGCCGCATCGGTCATCCGCGCGTCCTCGCCGATGACCGTGATGACGTCAAGCCCGTGCCGGCGGCCGATCTCGAAGTCGGCCGCGTCGTGCGCCGGGGTCACCTTCACCGCGCCGGTGCCGAACTCGGAAAGCACCGCTTCGTCCGCGACGACCGGTATCTCGCGCCCGGTCAGCGGTAGCAGGAGCTTCCGCCCGACGATGCCCCTGTACCGGCTGTCGCCGGGGTTCACCGCGACCGCGGTGTCGCCCAGCATCGTCTCGGGCCGCGTCGTGGCAACGACAACGTGCCCGCCGCCGGCGGCGAACGGGTAGCGGATGTACCACCAGTGACTGCTTGAGTCCTTGTGCTTGACCTCGAGGTCGGACACCGCGGTGTGGCAGCGCGGGCACCAGTTGACGATGCGCGTGCCGCGGTAGATGAGCCCGTCCTCGTAGTAGCGCACGAACGCCTCGCGCACCGCCCGCGAGCAGGTCTCGTCCATCGTGAACCGCAACCGGGTCCAGTCGCAGGCGCAACCCAGCAGCTTGAGCTGCTCGACGATGCGCGTGCCGTACTGCTCTTTCCACGCCCACGCGCGCTTGAGAAACTCCTCGCGCCCGAGCTTGAACCGATCCGTGCCCTCCCTGGCCAGGGCCCGGTCAAGATGCGTGTGCGTGCCGATGCTCGCGTGGTCGGTGCCGGGCAGCCACAGCGTTTCGTAGCCCTGAAGCTTCTTGAACCGTATCTGCGCGTCCTGCAGGGTGTTGTTCAGCGCGTGGCCGACGTGCAGCGAGCCGGTGATGTTCGGCGGCGGGATGACGATCGAGAACTTGGGCTTGGCCGACGCCGGGTTCGCGGTGAAAAGGCCGCTCTCCTCCCAGTGCCGGTACCACTTCTGCTCGACCGGTCTGGGGTCGTACCTGGCGGGGAAATCAGCCGGTTTGGTATCAGTCACGACGCCGGATTATAGGACGCCTTCCGGGCGCGTCAAATCAGCCGTTGCGCGGGCACTCTCCCCCGCTGTGGCTGTCAAGCCAGTCAAGCATTTCGCTGACTTTGCCCCGCGCCAGGCCGATGCAGGTGTCGGCCGCGCCGTAGTAGACATTGAGCGTGTCGCCGTCGTTCTCGAGCGTCGCGCCGCAGACAAACACCACGTCGCCGACATCGCCCATCCGCTCCCATGTCTCGCGCGGTCCCATCACCCACTCGTCGCCGCGGCGCAGGCACCGGTCGGGCGCGGCGCGGTCGAACAGGGCGAGTCCCTGCCGGTACAGGCAGCCGGCCGCGGTCTGCCGCACGCCGTGGTAGATGACGAGCCAGCCGCGCTCGGTCTCGATGAGCGGGCCGCTCAAACCTATCTTGTTCGCGTCCCACCACGCCCCGCGCCGCGGCACCAGCATCGCCCGGTGCCGGCCCCAGTGCACGAGGTCGGGCGACTCGGCCAGCCAGATGCCCGCGCCCAGGCCAGTGGTCGGCCGGTGCACCATCAGCCAGTTGCCGCCGAACCGCCGCGGCAGGAGCGCCGCGTCCTTGTCCTCGGGCGGCATCACGACGCCGATCCGCTCGAACCGCCGGAAGTCCTCGGTCAGGGCAAGCGCGACCGCGGGTCCGGCCGGCGAGTAGGCGGTGTATGTCACCGCGTACCGGCCCTCTTCTTCGAGCCACACGATGCGCGGGTCTTCGACGCCCCACAGCTCTTCCGGATGGTTGGCCGGGTCCGGCGGGAAGGTCGGCTCCGGGTCTATCTGCCAGCCGTCAGTGCCGTTGGCCGAACGCGCGGCCCAGAGTGAAGAAATCCCGCGCCGGTCCTCGACCCGGCAAAGCAGCAGCGTCGTGCCGTCGCGCAGCCGCACCGCGCCCGGGTTGAACACCGCGTTGACCGTGTGCGGCCAGTCAGCCGCGCTCAGAATCGGACCGGCTCCGACCCGGACGAGCAGACCGTTCGCCGCCGTCACCTTGCCTCCCCGATGAGCAGCTTGGTCCGGCCCATCGCGAGCCGGGCAAGCAGGTACGAAAGCACGGACTCCGCGCCCTGGTTCAGGCTTACCCGGTCCGGCTCAAGCCCGTCGTGGCAGCCGCCGGTCGCATAGTCGTACAACGGCAGACCGAGGTCGTTGCGCCCGAAGAACCACTCGAACGCCGCGACCATGTGCCGCCACCACTTCTCGTCGCGCGTCGCCTGGAAAGCGGCGCGGCAGGCGTCGATTGTCGTCTGCGCCTCGATCGGCTGCTGGGCAAACCGCGCCCGCGTGCCGCCGCGCCGGTACCAGCCGTTCGAGCCGATCGGCACGAAGTGGCCGTCCGGTGCGGTGGTTTCGGCGCAGAGCCACTCCAGCGCCGCGAGCGCGTCGCGCACGATCTCGTCATTGCCCATCGCCTTGCCCGCCACCAGCAGCGCGTGGGCGAGTCGGGCATTGGCGTAGCTGACCGTGTTCTCGAACCAGTGCCAGCCCTCGCCCGCGGTGGCGCGATACAGCCCGTGCAGCCGCTCGGCCAGCACCTCGCGCATCCGCCGCGCGCCGGAATCGCCCGGGAAGCGGCGCAGGTAATGGTCCAAGCCGAGCAGCGTGTAGGCCCAGGCCCGAGGCGAGGTGAACATCTCGGTCGCGGGCAGCGCCGCCTGCAGAAGGTGCATCGCCGCGGTTGCCAGCCCCTCGTCCGGCGACAGGTTGACCACCCACCCGAAACTCATTATCGCGCGGCCGTGGCAGTCCTCCGAGCCGCACTCGTCAAGCCAGCGCCGGTCATATCCCATCAGGTTGTGGAACCGGCCCAGCTCGGGAATGAACGCGTAGTTGAGAAACGCGAGGTAGCGCGACGCCAGGCTGCGTACCTCGCTCTCGCTCGGGCCGAGCTGGCGGCTGGCCACCGCCACCATCAGCGCCCGGGCGTTGTCGTCGGTCGTGTAGCCCTCGGCGTAGTTGGGTATCGAGGCGCGGGCGTGCTGCAGCATCCCGACGTCGTCGGTCATCCGCCGCAGGTGGGAAAGATCGACTTCGGGCAGCTCGATGTCGTGCGCGGCCAGGGTCGGCGTCTTGCCCATGAGGCGCGGCGCGCTGCGCCGCTCGTCGCGGGCGCGCTGGAAAGTCGCCAGGTAGCGCCGTGCGACTTCCTTCCATATCATCTCACGGCCCAGCGTGTAGGCCCGCTTGCGCATCGCGTGGCGCTCCACCTCGTTGTCGAAAAGCTCGGCCACGCGCGCCGCCAGCGCCGCCGAATCGCGGAACGGCGCGAGCACGCCGCGGCCCTCGGCCAGCATCTCCTCGGCGTACCAGTAGGGCGTCGAGACCACGGCCTTGCCCGTACCCATCGCGTAGGCCAGCGTGCCCGAGGTTATCTGCGCCTCGGTCAGGTAGGGCGTCACGTAGACATCGGCCGCGCCGAGGAACTCGCACAGCTCGCCGATGTCCACGAACCGGTTGTGGAACACGATGTTGTCCTGCACCCCGAGAGCGCGCGCCCGGCGCTGCAGCCCGAGCCGATACTCCTCGCCGTGCTCGCGCCGGACGTGGGGATGGGTTGCCCCGAGCACGACATACACCAGGTCCGGCCAGCGCCGCACGAGGTCGGGCAGCGCGTCGATCATGTACTCGATGCCCTTGTTCGGCGACAGCAGGCCGAAGGTCAGCACCACGCGCCGGCCCTCGACCCCGAACTTGTCCTTGTAGAACGCCGGGTCGACGAAAGGCATGTCCGGTATGCCGTGGTGAATCATCTCGACCTTCTCGGCCGGCACGTGCCAGATGTCGGAAAGAAAATCGAGCGCGCGGTTGCTCATCACCACCAGACGGTCCGACAGCCGGCACAGCTCGTCCATCACGCGGCGCTGGTCGTCGTTCGGCTCGCGCAGAACAGTGTGCAGGGTCGTCACGATCGGCACGCGCAGCCGGCGCAGGGTCAGCAGCAGGTCGGCCCCGGCCGGCCCGCCGAAAATGCCGTACTCGTGCTGCACGCAGACCACGCTCGCCCCGGCCACGTTGAGGAAATCGGCAAGCTGGCGATAGCCCTCGGTGTCGTTCTGGCGCACTTCGAACCGCACCCGGCTCGGGTAGCTATACCCCTCGGGCACGTCGTTCATCGCGACGGCATAGCATTCGAGCTCGGGCGCCTCGCGCGCCACCGACTCGCAGATGTCGGTCGTGAAAGTCGCTATGCCGCACTGCCGCGGCACATAGTTGCCGAAGAACACCACGGACGACAAACCGGCGTTTCGCGCCATTGGATGGCTCCTTTCGCGGAACTGCAGGCTCTCAGTCTAGGGAGGAGAGAGCCGCCGTCAACCGGCCGGCCGCGGGCCGCGCCCGCGGCTCAGCCGTTCCAGCAGTGCCTCGATGCGCTCGTGGTAGGTGTAGTAGAGCAACGCGAGCACGGCAGCGAGAATGCCGAGCAGGGCCCACTCGCGCCAGCCGAATCCGGTGGCGGTCGCGCCGACCCAGGCCTCGAGCAGGTTCGAGGGCAGGCGCGCGGCCAGCACCAGCCCGAGGAACACCGGCAACGGTATCGCGGTCATCCCGGCAAGGTAGTACACCCAGTCGCCGACCGGGTTGGGCACCAGCAGAAGAAGGAAGATGAAGAACGGGCCGCGGCGCACGACCAGCGCGTCGAGCCGCGCCAGCCGGTCCGGCGGCACCAACAGCCGCAGCACGCGCCGGCCGAGCAGCCGCACGATGAGAAAGTCAACGGTCGCGCCGAGCAAGATCCCGGCCATCAGCCAGACTATCGTCGGCCAGACTCCGAGCACGTACCCGGCCGCAAACGACAGCGCATTGCCCGGCAGCGGCGCGACGATAACCTGCACCATCTGCAGCAGCACGATGCCGACCGGCGCCCACGGGCCCCAGCCCGCGACCAGCCGCCGCAGTTCCTCGGGATGGGTGAAGTAGTGCAGTATCGAGCGCCCGCCGAAAACAAACACCGTGGCCAGAGCCGCGATGCCGAGCGCGGCCAGCGCGATTCGCGTCCACCTGCCGCTCCGTGCCCGCCCCGCGCCTGCGCTTGACACCAGTCGCCTCCGGGTCGCGCTACCGCCTGCGGGCCAGGGTCAGCCCATCGGCAATCGGCACGAGGCTCAGGTCGACGCGTTCGTCCGAAAGCAGCGCCCGGTTGAACTCGCGGATTGCCGCGGTGTCCGGGTCAGATGCCGAACGGTCGATTACCCGGCCGCTCCAGAGCGTGTTGTCCACCGCTATCAGCCCGCCCGGCCGCACCAGTTCCAGGCACTGCCCGAAGTACGCCGCGTCATTCTCCTTGTCGGCGTCGATGAACGCAAAGTCGAACCGGCCGGCCATACCCTCGGCCTTCAACTTCTCAAGCGTCCTGCCCGCCTCGCCCAGCCGCAACTCGATACGGTCCGCGACCCCGGCCTCGCGCCAGTAGCGCCGCGCGACCGCGGTCCACTGCTCGTTGCGGTCGCAGGTGACTATGCGACCATTGGTGGGCAGTGCCGCCGCCATCACCAGCGCGCTGTAGCCGGTGAACGTCCCGATCTCAAGCACGAGCCGCGCCCCCATCAGCCGCAGCAGCAGCGCCATGAACTGACCCTGCTCGGGCGAAATCTGACAGTCCGCCTCAGGCAGGCTGTTCGTCTCCTCGCGCAGGCGCCGCAGCAGCGGAACCTCGCGCAGCGACACCTCGAGCAGGTACTGGTACAGCTCCGGCGTGAGTTCGATCGTGCGATTCGACATCAGCCCGCCAGCACCGCGCCGCCGTTGACGTTGAGTATCTCGCCGGTGATGAAGGTCGAAAGCTCGGATGCAAGAAACAGCACCGCCCCGGCAAACTCCTCAGGCCGGCCGACCCGGCCGAGCGGTATCGTCGAGAGCACCGCGCGCCGCTTCTGCGGCACGCTCAAAGTCGGTACCGACATGTCGGTATCGAACCAGCCCGGCGCGATGCAGTTGACGAGGATGCCGTCGCGCGCGAGTTCGGGGGCGAGCGACTTGGTCAGGCTGATGACCGCGCCCTTGGTCGCGGCGTAGTGCGAGTGAAACGCCTCGCCGCGCTGGCCCGCGGTCGATGAAACGAGGATGATGCGGCCCGCGCCCTGGCGCTTCATCACCGGCACCGCCTCACGGCAGCAGGCAAACACGCCCCGCAGGTTCACGTCGATCATCTCGCCCAGCCGCTCGTCGCTCATCCGTTCTATCGCGGCCTCGTTCCAGATGCCGGCATTGGCCACGAGTATGTCCAGCCGTCCGAGCCGGCGCACGGTCGCGCGCACCAGCCGCTTCACGTCGGCTGCCCGGCCCACGTCGCACGCCTGCGCGAACGCGCGCGCGCCCGCTTCCTGGCAGGCCCGCACCACGTTCTCGGCCGCGCCGCGCTCGCTGCGGAAGCTCACCGCCACATCCGCGCCGGCCCGCGCCAGCAGCACGGCCGCGGCCCGCCCCAGTCCCCGGCTGCCGCCGGTCACGAGCGCAACCCTGCCCTTCAGGTCAACCTGCACCATTGCCCTCTCCTTCGAGACCGCGCACCGCGGTCAGAATCGCTAGCCTCACGTCGCGCACACCGCCGGTTTCTCGGCCGCGCCGGCCGGCCCGGCCAGCACCGCGACGAACCGGTCGACCTCGTCTTCGGTGTTGTAGAAGTGGGGCGATATCCGCAACTGGTTCTCGCGCAGCGAGCAGACCATCCCGGCGTCTGCCAGCCGCTGCACCAGCACCGCGCAGTCCTCGCCCGGCCGCCGGCAGGTTACGATGCCGGCACTGCGCTCGCTCTCGCCCGGCGTGACAATCTCAAACCCGCACGCCGCGAGGCCGGCCCGCAGCCGCGCACACAGCAGTCGCACCCGCCTCTCGACCTCGACCGCGCCCGCCCCGAGCAGTATCCGCAGGCTCTCGCGCAGTCCGTAGATGGCGAGGTAGTTCTTCGTCCCTTCCTCGTACCGCGCCGCGCCCGTCTTCATCGGCTTCAGCGTGAAGATGTCGTTGAAGTCGCGCCACCCGGCCGAGAGCCAGCCGAGATTGCACGGCCGCAGCCGCGGTAGCGTGTCGGGATGCACGCGCATGAATCCCGAGCCCTGGGGCGAGAGCAGCCACTTCGCGCCGTGCGAGACCACGAAGTCGGCGCCGACAGCCTCCCAGTCGCAGTCGACCACGCCTGTCCCCTGAATCGCGTCGATCACGGTGACGATGCCGCGTTCGCGGCAGAACCGGCAGATTGCCGCGACGTCGAACCGCCGGCCGGTGAGGAAGTGCACCCACGACACCGCGACCATTCGCGTGCGCGAATCCACGAGGCTGAACACCGCTTCCGGACCATCGGCCAGTTGCCTGCTTGTGCAGAACCGCTTCTGCACGTCGGGCAGCAGGTAGTGAAAAGGGTAGGTGACGGTCGGGAAGTCGTCCTCCATCAGCACGACACTGTCGCCCGCGCGCCATTCGATCGAGCCGATGGCGATTGTCACCCCGGCCGATGTGTTCTTGGTGAACGCGACCGTCTCGGGCGCGACGCGCAGCAGTTCGGCGAGCAGGGCACGCGTCTGTTCCACCGCTGCCTCGGCCTCTTCAAAAGGCACCTGGCCGGTCTCGGCCTGCCTGCGGCAGTACCCGGCCACCGCCTCCACGCCGGTCAAGGGCAGTGGCCCGGTCGAGGCGTGGTTGAAGTAGACGCTGCGGGAGAGTGCGGGAAACAGCGCGCGAATGCCGGCGAGTTCTTCCGGGGTCATCGCGCAAATTATGCCGGCGGGGCCGCCGCCTGCAAGCCCGAACGCGGCCCTAGGGCTGATAGACCCGGATTTCGTGCCCGGCCGACAGCGGCGACTCGGCCCCGTGCTCGTCGCGCGACTGCGCCTGCACCGTGAAAACCCCGGTGTCGGGCCAGGCGTAAGAGAACCGCACGGTCGTGCCGCTTGCCACCAGACCTGACAAGCTCTGGTCGCCGTTACCGTAGAACACCGTGTACTGCAGCCGATCGCCGTCCGGGTCAGTCGCCACAACGCTCACCTCGCGCAGCACGAGCACCGGGCACGAGTCCGGGGCATCGACTGTCGGCACGCCCGGCGCTCTGTTCGCCGTGTCGACGACCACGACCTCGAGCCAGTCGGACCACAGCGATCGCGAGCCCTTCTCGTCCTCGGCCTGCACCGAAACGTAGTAAGTGTCGGGAACGCTCCACGCGTGCGTTGCCTGCACCGTATCGGTGTTGTTGACGACGCGGCTCCATTCGGAAGTGTCGCCGTCGTCCCAGTCAAAGCGCAGCGCCACGCGGAAGCCATCCGGGTCTGTACCGCGCGCCGTGAAGGTGCCTGCTGTGCCGACCGGGAGCCGGGCCGGCCCGGTTGGCGGCTCGGGCTTGTCCGGCCGCGCGTTTCCCGGGCAACCGGCCAGAAACAGCGCAACCAGCCCGGAGCAGACGATCCTGATGGTATTCAATGCTCTCTCCTGTTTGCCGAACAGGCTTACACCGGTTCGGGCCGCGCGTCAAGCCTGCGGCGGCAGAACGGACAGGCGTTCATCCAGGTGCCGGCCCTAGCGCGCGACCGCGAAACCGCGCGTGGCCGCGCCGCCCGGCCCGGCCAGGTGCGCGACATATGCGCCGGCGTTCAGCCTGCCGGTCGCGACCGTCACCCGGCCGGCATTGCCGGGAAGTCGGGTCGCGAACACTACTCGACCCGCCGCATCGACAACGCTCAGCCGCGCCGGCCCGGCCAGCCCGCTCACGCTGATCGCGGCCCTGCCGCCGGTCACCGGGCTGGGCGCGACGCGCAGGCGCGCGGCCGGGCCCGGTTCGAGCCACTCCTCGATGCCGGTGCCGTAGCGCACCAGCGCCCGTATCATATGGTCGCTCGCGTGCATCCCGTAGGGCGTGACCCAGCCCTGGTCCGGGAAGAACCACCACTGCCGCGCCGGCCAGTTCATCGCATCATCGGAAGAGAATACCATCGCGAACATGCGCCGGTGCCACCAGACGATGTAGAAGTCGCCCGAGTCGATGCGCACCGGCTCGGTCAGCGTGTAGTCGCGCAGACCCGGCGTGCGGTTGGGCGGCACATCCAGCCGCTGCTCGTGGTAGAGCACCGTGCCCGGCCTGCCCTGGGGTCCGTCATCGTCCCACACGCGCAGGTACACTTCGCGGCCGTTGTCGTAGTTCACCTCGGCCCGAGCCGCGATGACCTCGCACGGGTACTCGCCGGGCGTGAACTTAACGCCCGCCCCGAATGAATCGCGGTCCGAGGTCCACCAGGTCGTGGTAACGCCGCTGTCGTAGAGCAGAACCGTGTCGGTCCGGTCCGCGACCGGCTCCAACTGCGCGGGTGCGAACCGGGCCGGCGCCGGATCAGCGCCCGGCACCAGTGCCGCGCCGAGAAGCGCCGCCATCACTGCCAGAGCTGTCATCTCTCCTCCTGTTCCTTGCCCCACATTCGCTCGGCCAGCCAGGCGATGTTGCGGCCGAGGTTCTTGAAGGTCTCCACGCCTTCCTCGTCCTTGAGGATGTCGCCCTGCTTTGATCCGAACCCGAAGTTCCAGTAGGTCGAGCCGGGTACGACCATCTCCTTCATCAGGAAGAAGCTGTTTATCTGGGAAAACACCGCGGTCGCCCCGCCCCGCCGGACCGCGACCACGGCCGCGCCGATCTTGCGGCGCAGCGGGTTGCCGCCGTGGCCCTCGACCAGCCCGGCCCGGTCAATCAGCGCCTTGGCCTCGGCGGTCAGCGCCGAGAAGTAGGTCGGCGAGCCGATGATGACGATGTCCGACTCGAACATCTTCGCGATCAGCCCGTTCATCCCGTCTTCCCAGCCGTGGCAGCGCCGGTCCCGGGTCTGGCCGCACTTGAAACACGCCCGGCACCCGTGCAGTTCCAGCCCGCCCACCTGCACTATCTCGGTCTCGATGCCCGCGGGCTTGAGTTCGTCGAGCACCAATTCCAGGGCCCGGCGCGTGTTGCCGTGTACCCTCGGCGAACCGTTGAATGCGACTGCTTTCACAGATGCACCTCTCCTGGCGCTGGCGTCACAACCCGCGCCTGTTCTCTCGCTGCCCTCGGCCTCCGGTCTGCCGGGCAGCTCCGCACCCACTCCAGCGTGAGGCCGAAACTGGCCAGCCGGACCATTTGTCTGCTCGGCAACTGGACCACTACCGGGCCAGCACGACCTTGTCGCGCAGGCAGCGACCGTCCGACTCCAATGCGTAGAAGTAAATGCCGGCCGGGACGCTGCGGCCGCGGTCATCTTGTCCGTTCCACACCGCCGTGAGACTGCCCGGCTTGCTCGGCCCATCGACCAAGGTCCGGACCATTCGCCCGGCCGTGTTGTACACCTTCAGGCTAACTTGGGCTTCCTGCGGCACCTGCCACGATATCTTCACTCTGCCGACCGCGGGATTGGGCAGAGCACGCGCGAGCACGAGCGGCTCGATGCCGCGACCCTGGTTGCCGTCGGTCCGCTCCCCCCTGCACCGCCAGGCCCCGGCTTCAGTAGCGTACATCACGCTCAGTATCGCGCTTTCGGTCTCGTCCACCGCCAGACCGCAGGCCGGCGTGAAGCGGTCGACATCATCGTTGGTGATTTCGTAGACCGCGCCGGTCGCAGTGTCCACACGGCAGATGACCGCCCCGCCATCGGTCTGCTTGACGCAGTAGACGTCCGGTCCGTCGGCGCAGACGACCGGCGACTCGAAGTCGGCAGAAGCTGTGGTCAGCTTGCGCTCGCCTCCCTCAAGCCCAACCAGGCCAATCTGGGTCCAGCCTGAGTCATCGACCGTCTCAAACGCGACCGCACCGCACCCCGGCACGGCCATAGGGCACTCGTGCTCCCGACCCTCGGTGGTCAACTGCGTCTCGGACGATTCGTTGGTATTGAGCTTGAAGATGTGAGTCCAACCGTTGGTACCCTCGCGGGCGTACACCAGCACGCCTTCCGAGACGTAGTGCGGGCTGGAGTAGTCACAGGACTCTGTCGAGAGAAGCAACTCCTCGCCACCCTCGGCCGGCACCGAGTAGAGCCGGGTGTAGCCGCTGGTATCGAACTTGGCATACGCGATGGTCCCGCCGTCGGGCGACCAGCAGGGCGTCTCGCAGTCCTGGCTGTCGGGCGTAAGGAACGCGACTTCTCCATTGCTCAGTGTCAGCAGCGCGACCCGGTCGGCATTGGTGGCCGAGTCGGTGGCGATGAAGGCCGCGTACTGCCCATCCGGCGACCATACCGGGTCGGCGCAGTCCTCGGGCAGGTCGGTCAACTGCTCCTCCACGCTGTCGATCAGGCTGTACGTCCAGAGCTGCAGCACGCCTGACGTATCGGCCTTGACGAAAAGCACCGCTTCGCCGTCCGGGCTGATTTGCGGACTCGTCACGTCCGACCCTGCAGCGATCTCGGCTTCGCCGGCGCCCAATTCGGGATTGCCGCCGGAGTCCGGATAGGCTGTGCGATACAGCAGGTTCGGAGCGAACCTGTAGAAGTCGGTTCTGCCGTTTCCCTTCAGCGCATACACAAATCCATCAGCGAACACGAGGGCTGCGCCATGCCCGCTCTTAGTCTTGCCGCTCGGGGCGACGGGCATCATCTGCGCCTCCGACCACGCGTCCGCCGCGCAGTCGTAGACCCAGAGCTGCCGAGTGCCACCTTTGAGGGCGTACACTTTGCCGCCTGCGTAGGTGAGGGATGTGCCCTTGACCGCATACTTGCGCCTACCCTCAAGCGCGCTGTACCGCGGCATGCTTGCCAGTATGTCCCACGTGTTTGTCTTGACTCTGTAGGCGCAGAACTCGAGTTGCTTACCCTTGAGGAGGTAGATCGTCGAGTCGTTGTCCGACGTCAACGCTGTACCCAGGTAGGCGCCCTTGTTCTTGGGACCCAGCGGTATGCTGGCGCACTCGCTCCAAGAGTCGAGCGCTGGCTCGTAGCAGTAGAAGTCGGCCTGCTTGCTGCCCCTTGCGTAGAACAACATCGGCGTCGTATCATCATACACAACCGCCACCGCAGCGCCCTTGGACGGTGGCTTGCCGCTTGCGCCCGCCGGGAAGTCGGCCATCCGAGTCCAAGTGGTGCAGCCGTCGAACCGCCAGAACTCGAAGGTCCTATTGCCCTTTGTTATGTACGCCCTTCGCCCAAGCGTTGCCGCAAGCGTCCCGCCGTACGCGACCTCCTTGCCAATGGGACCCGGTGGGACATCAGCGCACTGCTTCCAAGAGTCGCCCTCAGGGAAGAAGGCCCAGAACTCATCTGTCCGGTTGCCCTTGAGCACGTAGATACGCGTTGTGTCCTCGCTGCTGGTGTCAGGCACTGCCGACGCCGCGCCTCCCTGCTTGAGACCCTTGTTTCGGTCGGCGAACGGAACTGGTGGCATCACGCGCCAGAACGCACCGGCATCCACCATCACCGGCTGTTCCTGCGAGTCGAACGAGTCCGCGTAAGCAAAGGCCTCAGCCAGTGTCACGTTCCCATCGTGGTTGACGTCGGCTACTCGGGGCTGAGTATCAGGACTGCTGTAGGGAGCGAGTGCCTCTCCGCGCAGTGCGTTGAGGAAGTGGAAACTGAACTCAACGTGCCGCCACGTGTCACCATCCTCGACTTCGTGTTCCGGCCATGGCGAGCCATCGCGGCTGTCGTTGTCGGCCGACCATGCCTTCTTGCCAGCCGCTGACGCGCAGACCATCGTTGTCAAGGAATCAGCCAGGTCGTCGATGAAGCCACCGGAGAAGCACTGCTGCATGATAAACACCCGGTTGCAGTTCACGACGTTGGCCATCCGGGCGAATGTCGTATCCCACAGCTCGACTCCGCTGAACGACGAGTCCATCTCGGCAATCGGCCCGACGATGATCGAGTAGTGATTGGCCCAGCGCGGCCCGAACAGCGGGCCGTCGTGACCACCATGACCCCAGGTGAAGCACCAGAACGTGTCGGATGGCTCGACGACA
>CBFGIY010000043.1:0-20483 GCA_965648935.1 Caldifarciminota bacterium | reverse complement strand
GCCTCGAACCCCAGCACCGCCACATCGCGCACGAACTCCCACCGGCGGAAGTAGACATCGGGGAAAGTCAAACTGCGCCGGGCATCGGTCCAGAGCACGTTGTGACTGCCATCCGTGCCCCAGACAATATGCTGGCCGCTCGGATTAACCGCCGAGTCAGAAACGCGAACTGTGTCGGACCAGCTGGGCGCCGCCAGTTCGCGGGTCTTCAGAAACAGCGCTGACCGGTTCGAAGCATCAGTGGCAACCCAGCAGACCGCGGCCGTGCCTGATCCGCCCACCGCCACCGAACCAGGCTGCAACGGTCTTGACTGCGCATGCACCACTGTCGTGTCTGACCAGCCCGAGGGCCCGAACCGACGCAGCACCAGCCGGCGTTGCGAACCGACCACGGCATACCACAGCGCGTCGAGCCTGTTGTCACTCCAGCTGCTGGCGCTCGGGCCAGCGCAGGCATTGCCCTGAAACAACGTGTCGATTCTGGGAGTTGCGCTGGTGCAGTTGGCGCGAAACAGCATCTGCTCCGGATCGCCGACCCGCAGCCAGAGCGCAGCCGGCGTTGAGTCATCCAGTACCGCGAGACAGACCTGCGATTGACTGAAAGACCCGGGTTGACTGACCAGTCGCGGCGCCGACCAGCCCGCCGGACTGCGCGTGGCAACAAAACAGTTCTTGTAGGTCCCGGGTGCAGCAGCTTCCCACGCCGCTACCGCTTCAGCAGACCCGAACCCGACAACGACGGGCGAACTGCTGGCCGGCATCCGAGCCACGGTCTCAGCCGGATGCCACTCCCCGGTCGCCGCATCCCGCCGCCGGTAACGCACTGCCGAAGTCTCCGCCCGGCAAACCTGCCAGACCACGTGGACATTTCCACCGGCATCAACAGCAAGCGACGGATTGCTGTCCCGTTCAGCGTCGACCGAGATGACCATCCGCTCACTCCAGGAATCACCGGCCGCACTCCGCCAGGCATACCAGATCTGAGAACGGCCCTCGTGCATGCCATACCACACCGCGTGAACGTTGCCGGCCGAGTCGACAGCGAGACAGCGGGCGTTGTTGGGTGAAGTGCGATCGGCGGCGTTGGTGCGCGCGGTGATGCGCTCCTCGCTCAGCCAGCCGCCGAGCGCGACTGCCGCGGCCAGCAGGGGGAACAGCGCGAAACGAGTCATCCTTCTGGCCAGTCTATGCCCCGCCACCGCCCGCTGTCAACACCCGCCCGCCGCGGCCCGCGCCCGCCCGGGCAGGCCTCAAAAGATAAACATAACACTATATGATGATGTGCCGTTTATCCTGCCGGGCTAAATCTGCCCGCCGCGCCGGGCCGGGATCAACCCCTGGCGGTTCGGCCGGTTAGCCGGCCCCCATCGCAAGACCCCCTCTCGTCCCCCGGGCGGCCGCTCTGTCCTGCGCCGGTTCTCTGAGCCGGAAGCCGGGGTCTCGCTGTTGTCGGCTGTCTGCTCTCCGCCCTCAACTGCCGGCCGGGCGGTTGCGCCGGCGGCGGAGCGCGGCGATGACGAGCGGGATGAGGCAGGCAAGCAGGAGTGGCCAGTCGCCCCAGATGCGGTAGGGCGGCACCACGCCTGGTTCGGGCACGTCCGCGACGAGCACGGCCTGCTCAAACAGCCGCGTGCGGGCAATCACCCGGCCATAGGGGTCGACGACCATCGAGGTGCCGTTGTTGGCGCTTCTGACCAGGGGCAGGCCGGTTTCGATCGCGCGCATCACCGACAGCTCGGCATGCTGGTGCGCGCCGGGGAGCCTGCCGAACCAGCCGTCGTTGGTGACGTTCACGAGCAGCATCGAGCCGCGCCGGGCAAGCTCGCGCGCGTGCTGGGGAAAGATTATCTCGAAGCAGATGTGGCCGGAGAGCGTGCCCTTGCGCCACTGGAACACGGTCCAGTCGTGTCCCCGCGCCCAGTCGCCCATGTCCGAGGTGCCGATGAGTTTGCGGACAAACGGCAGTTCGTCGGAGTAGGGAATCTTCTCCGAGAAGGGGACGAGAAACATCTTGTAGTAACGCTGGACCGGCGGCCATTCGCCCGGCCGGATCAGGGTCGCGCCGTTGTGCCAGGTGCGGGCCGAGTCGTTGTACAGCGGCGTGCCGGTGAAGAGCTCGATGCCGAGCGAGTCGACCAGCTCGCGCAGGACCGGACCGATGGTCCCGGAGCGCGTCACATCGACCAGGGTCGCGGTCTCCGGGAACACGATGAGGTCGGGCCGCCGGGCCGCGCCCGCGCGGCTGAGCCGCACGAGGTCGGCCTGTATCCGCTCGCGCGAGTCCCAGTCGCCCTTGTCCAGCGGCGAGACGTCGGGCTGGACTATGGCGACCGTGAACCACTTCTCCAAGGGCCGGGCGCGCAGCGCGTGATAGCCGAGCGGCAGCAGGAGAGCGAGCGCGAGCCCGAGCGCGCTCAGCGCGCGCCGCGGCGTGAACACCAGCCGGTAGACCAGGACATTGACCAGCACGACCCACGCCGATACGAGGTACACCCCGCCGAGCGCGGCGAGCCCGGCATAGGGCAGCCACGGGGTGATGCTCGCGCCGAGCAAGTTCCACGGGAAGGCTATCTGGGTGCGGCTGAGCGCGAGCTCCAGAAGAGGCCAGCACAGCGGCGCGGCCCACAGCCCGAGCCGGCGCACCGCCACTGCGAACAGGCCGGTGTACAGACCGAGATAGGCGAACATCAGCGCGACCCCGAGGTTGAGCAGCACCCGCGTCACCGGCTCGATCGGCACGATGAGGAACCACACCCACCACAGGTGCCCGGCCGCAACCAGCCCGCCGAACAGCCAGCCCCACAGGAACGCGCGCTTCGGCGGGGCCTCCAGCAGCACGCGGAAGAACGGCACGAACCCGACGAGCGCGAGAAAGCGCAACGGGAACGGCGCGAAGGCCAGGGCCAGCCCTGCCGCGGCCGCGGCGAGCGCGAGAGCCTTACGAATCGAGCTTCACCTCGGCGCGGGTCTGGGCCGAACGGTAGAACGCCTCGGTCAGGCGGCTGATTGCCAGGGCCTGCTCCGCGGTCACGGCCGCAGGCCGGTCCTTCTGCATCGAGTCGACCCAGAGGTCGATGAGCATCTTGTGCGAGGCGCGCTGGATGCCCTTCTCCGGTATCTGGGGCGTGACATTGACGAGATGGCCGTGCATCTCCTTGTGAATCTGTATCGGGTTGAGCAGGGCCGCGCCCGAGTTGCCCATCAGGTTGAGGTAGTTGAAGTCGCGCTCCATCAAGAGGCTCCACCCGACCTCGACCGTCAGCAGCAGGTCCGGCTCGAACCGCACCATCGCGAACGCGGTGTCCTCGACCTCGGCGCGCGGGGCGCGGTGGTGGGCCGCGCCGATGACCGAGACCGGCCGGTGCCTGTCGAGCAGGAACAGCGCGGCGTCGAGCAGCGCCGTGCCCAGGCTCAGGAACGCGCCGCCGCCCGCGCGCAGCCGCTCGCCCCGCCAGCCGGCCAGGGACCACGACCCGCGGCCCTGAAGCCAGCCGGTCTTGGCGTAGTACAGCGAGCCCAGCTCGCCGCCGTCGACGAACCGCTTTATGGTCTGGACGTCGGGCCGCAGCCGGGTGTTCAGGCAGGGCGTCAGGATGCGCTTCTCCGCGGCCGCGACCTGCACCATCCGCTCGACCTCGGCCGAGTTCATCCCCAGCGGCATCTCGCAGAGCACGTGCTTGCCGTAGCCGAGCGCGGCCGCGGCCATCGGGCCGTGCAGGTGGTTGGGCGTGGCGATGACCACGCCCTCGATTTCCTCGACCTCGCGCAGCTCGTCGAAGTCGAGGAACCGGCGCGGCACCGAGTGCAGCGCCGCGAGGTGGTTGACCTTGCGCACGTCGGTGTCGCAGAGCGCGTACAGCTCGACCGACGGGTTCATCTTCAGCGCGGGAATGTGGGCAAGCTGGGCCTGGGCCCCGCAGCCGACCAGCGCGACCTTTATCCTGCGGTTGACAGTCATTTCACCCTCACCTTTCGCCCCCTGATTTCCAGCCGGCCGTTGCAGAAGAGCCGCGCCGCCTCGGCATAGGCGCGGTGCTCCTCGGCCAGCACCCGCGCCGCGAGCGACTCGGGCGTGTCGTCCTCCGCGACGGCCACCGCGCGCTGGACGATTATCGGCCCGGCATCGACCGCCTCGCTGACAAAGTGGACCGTGCAGCCCGACACCTTGCAGCCGTGCTCGAGCACCGCCGCGTGCACCCCCAGACCCTGCAGCCCGGCGAACGCGGGCAGAAGTGAGGGATGAACGTTCATCACCCGGCCCGCGTAATGGCGGACAAACACCGGCGAGAGCACGCGCATGAACCCGGCCAGGCAGACCAGCCCGACCGACCGCGCATCGAACTGCGCGATGACCGCGCGCTCGAACTCGGCCCGCTTCGCGAAGTCGCGGTGATTGATGACCAGCGACGGGATCCCCAGCGCCGCGGCCCGCTCCAGGGCCCCGGCCCCGGGCACGTTGGCGACGAGCAGGCGCACCTCGCCGCCGAACCCGGGCTCGGCCGCGGCCCGGGCCAGCGCCTCGAAGTTGGAGCCGCGGCCCGAGGCAAGCACGCCGATGCCGACTCTGTCCATCGTGCGATTCTATTGGCCGGCGCTACGGTGTCAACGTGGCTGGCCGCGCGCCGCGCCGATCACCGCAGCCGCGAGGTCGTGGGTCGACGAGCGAGTGACGCGGCAGCGGACGAACGCGCCGGCCCGCGCCGGCCTGCCCTCAAGCCGCACCGTGCCGTCCACCTCGGGCGCGTCCCACTCGGTGCGGCCGATGCCGGGTTGGTCAACCAGCGCGGTCAGCTCTGAACCGACCAGCCGGCGCAGGTTCGCGCGCGAGATGCGGGCCTGCGCGCGCATCAGCTCTGCCAGCCGCTCGCGCTTGACCCGGGCCGGCACCTGGCCCGGCAGGGCCGCGGCCGCGGTGCCCGGCTCGGCCGAGTAGGCGTAGGCCGACAGCCGGTCGAACCGCGCGGCGCGGACAAACCCGAGCAGCTCCTCGAACTCGCGGTCGGTCTCGCCCGGAAACCCGACGATGACCGTGGTGCGCAGCCGCATCCCGTCGACGGCGCGGGCCCGCTCGAGCACGCGCTCGATGTCGCGCCGCGTGCAGCGCCGGTTCATCTTCTTCAGTATGCGGTCGGCGACATGCTGCACCGGCAGGTCGAGGTAGCGGCAGAGCTTCGGGTTGGCGCGAAACTCGTCAAGCAGGCGGTCGTCGACGTGGGCCGGGTGGGCGTACATCAGGCGCAGCCAGCCGATGCCGCGGATGCGGCCGAGCCGGCAGAGGAGGTCGGCAAGCCCGGGCCGGCCGGCGCGGTCCGAGCCCCAGGCCGTGGTGTCCTGCGCGACCAGCACCAGCTCGCGCGCGCCCAGCCGCGCCAGGCCGCGCGCCTCCTCCAGTATCGCCTCGGCCGGCCGCGACCGCAGTCGGCCCCGGATTGACGGAATCAGACAGTAGGAGCAGCGGTTGTCGCAGCCGTCGGCGATCTTGAGATAGGCGAAGTGGCGCGGGGTCGAGAGCAGCCGCGCCGCGCCCGCCGGCGCCACCGCGCGCGGCTCGGCGCAGTAGAACGACCGCGCGCGCAGCCGCAGCAGCCGCGGGATGTCGGCCAGCGCGTCGATCCCGACCCACAGGTCGACTTCGGGAAACCGGCGCGCGAGCTCCTCGCCGAACCGCTGGACAAGGCAGCCGCCGACCGCGACCTTGAGGTCGGCCCGGGCCCGTTTCAGCCGCAGGGTGCGCTCGATGACCGCCTCGGACTCGCGCACCGCCGAGCCGAGAAACGCGCAGGTAGTTATGACGATGAGATCAGCCCGGGCCGGGTCGGTGACTATTCGCCAGCCGGCGCGCGCAAGCGAGCCGAGCGCGACCTCGGTATCGACCTGGTTCTTGGGACAGCCGAGCAGTATGACCGCGGCCGACCGGGCGGTCATACCTTCATCATCTTGCCGGTCGCCTCGGCGACGAGCGTGCCGTCGGGCAGCGTGATGCGGCTGGCCGCGAACAGCACCCGGCCCTTCTCGCCGGTGACCGCGCCGTGGCCGCGGAAAGGCTTCTCCGCCGGCAGGGGCCGGCGAAACCGCACCGCCAGTTCGGCCGTCACCGTGTAGGTGCCGCGCGCCGAGCAGGCCCACGCCATCAGCTCATCGAGAATCGTCGAAACGATGCCGCCGTGCACCACGTCGCGCCAGCCCGAGTACCGGGCCGGCACGGCCCACTCCAGCTCGACGCCGTCCGCGGTCGGCACGATCGGCAACTGCAGCCCGTGCGGGTTGTGCCGGCCGCAGGCGAAGCAGGTGCCCGGGTCCTCGTAGCGCTGGGGACTACTCAATCGTCGTGCCCTTGGGCGGGGTGAAGGTGAACAGCCGGTCGGCCAGGCGCGGGTTCCACTGCTGGTTCGACAGCGCGAACCGGGTCTTGTTGCCCCAGCCGTCGCTGAACGAGAACGCGGTGATGCGCGTGCCGGCGGCGTCGAGCTCGAGCACGAGGTCGGAGAGCGCGGAGAGCGAATCGGGCGTGAGCACCTGCACGAGCCGGGGCCCGGTCGAATCGCGCGTCACCCTCGCCTCGGTGTTCGGGTCGAGCACCGGGTCGAGGAAGGCGAGCACCGGCGACGGCCCGTACGCCGGCTGGCGTATCGCGCGCTTCTCGTCGGGCAGGTAGATCCACAGCGTCGTGCTGTCGCTGACGATCACCTGCCGCTGGGGCGACTCGACCTCGAGCCGGAACCGGCCGGGCAGCCGGAACCGGAAACTGCCCGTGAACCGCTGGCACGTGCCGTCGAGGTCGCTGCAGGTCGTCTGTTCGAAAGTACCCGACAGGGTCCGCAGCGAAAGGTAGCGCGCGCGCAGCGCGGCCCATTCCGGCGCGGCCGCGGCGGCCAGCGCGGCGAGCAGGCAGAGCGTGACAAAGACTGAACGCATGAGATGAGGATAGCGCCGCGCCGATAGCTGTCAAACCCACCTCGGGCTTTGACAGCCTGCCGTGCGGGCATATCCTTGGAAGCGATGTCAGACAGCAAGACCGCGCTCCACGCTTTCGTCTCGGGCCGGGTCCAGGGCGTGTTCTTCCGGATGTTCGTCTACCGCGAGGCCCGCGCGCTCGGGCTCTGCGGCGAGGTGCGCAATCTGCCCGACGGCCGGGTCGAGGTGCGCGCCGAGGGCGACCGGGCCGCGCTCGAATCGCTCGTCGGGAAGCTCCGCTCCGGGCCGCGCGGCGCCGCGGTGACCGGCGTCACGGCCGAGTGGCTGGACTACGGCCACGAGTACGACGACTTCAGCATCGCCTACGACTGACGCCCTGCCGGCGGCTTGACTTCCTCATCGCCGCCGCTTAGGATGGGCCGTGCAGTCCCGGTTCATGGCCGAGGCGCTGGAACTGGCCGCCCGCGGCCTGGGCCGGGTCGCGCCCAACCCGATGGTCGGCGCGGTGCTGGTCAAGGCCGGTCGGGTGGTCGGCCGCGGCTGGCACAGGCGGTTCGGCGGCCCCCACGCCGAGGTTGAGGCCATCCGCGACGCCGGGGCCCGGGCCGCCGGTTCGACCCTCTACGTGACAATGGAACCGTGCTGCATCTGCGCCAAGACACCGGCGTGCACCGATGCCGTGACCGCGGCCGGCATCAGCCGGGTCGTCGCCGCCGGCACCGACCCCAACCCGGCGGTCAACGGCCGCGGCCTGCGCTGCCTGCGCGCGCGCGGTGTCAGGGTCGAACTCGGGCTGATGCGCGAGGCCGCCGAACGGCTGAACGAAGCCTACTTCTGCTATGTGCGCAATCGCCGGCCGTTCGTCGTGCTCAAGCTGGCCCTCACGCTCGACGGGATGATCGCTGACCGCGCCGGCCGGTCGCAGTGGATTACCGGGCCGCGCGCGCGCGCCGCCGGCCAGAGCCTGCGCCGGGCCGCGGACGCGATACTCGTCGGCGCGGGCACGGTCCTGGCCGACGACCCGCGCCTGACCTGCCGCGTGCTGCGCGGCAAGCGCCTCCTGCGCGTCGTGCTTGACTCGAACCTCGAAACCCGGCCGACCGCGCTGCTGTTCCGCGAACCCGGGCCGGTCCTGATTCTGACCGGCGCGCGCCGGCGGGGGCGGGCGCGCGCGCTCAAGGGGGCCGGGGCCGAGGTCGCGGTCATCGAGCCCGGGCCCGACCGTATGCTCGACTGGCCGGCCGTGCTGGCCGAGCTCTACCGGCGCGAAGTCTCAACGCTGCTCATCGAAGGCGGTGCCCAGACCGCATCGTCCGCCCTGCAATCCGGGGCGGTGGACAAGGTGTGCGCCTTTGTCGCGCCGACGATACTCGGGCCGGGACGCTCTTTCAGCGCTCACATCAGGCCGCGCCGCCTGGCCGACGCCATCAGGCTCAGGCAGACAACCGTGACGAGGCTGGGCACGGACACGCTCATCGAGGGCTATGTTCACCGGGCTGGTTGAGGCGGTCGGCAGAGTCGTGTCGGCGGTCGGCCGCGGCGGCGGCCGCGTCCTCGTGATTGAAGCGCCGTTCGCGCCCGAACTCAAGGTCGGGGACAGCGTCGCGGTCAGCGGCGTCTGCCTTACCGTCACCGCCGCGGACGCGCGCACATTTGCGGCCGAGGCGGTCGCCGCAACCGTGAAGGCCACGACCCTGGGCAGCCTGCGCCCGGGCTCGGCCGTGAACCTCGAGCGCGCGCTCTCTGCCGGCGACCGGCTGGGCGGCCACTTTGTGCAGGGCCACGTCGACGAGGTCGGCCTGATCAGGCGCATCGCCCGCCGGGCCGACTACTGGTCGGTCGCGGTCGGCACCGGCAGCGCGCCGCTTATGGTCGAGCGCGGCTCGGTCTGCGTTGACGGGGTCAGCCTGACCGTGGCCGGGCTCCGGCCCCGCGAGTTCACGGTCAACATCATCCCGCATACCTGGGCCGGCACGACCCTGCGCCTGCGCCGCGCGCGCGACCGGGTCAACATCGAGTACGACCTGCTCGTCAAGGCGGCGCGCGCGCCGCGCAACCCGGTTTGACCGGGGGCCTCTGCCGGCCTAGAATCCGCCAATGGACATAAGGCTTGTCCGCGAGAATCCCGACGAAGCGCGGCGCATCCTCGCCCTGCGCCGCAAGCCCGGCGACATCGACGCCCTGGTCGCGCTTGACGCCGAGCGCAAGAGACTCGTGCGCGAGCGCGACGATGCCCGCTTCCGCCAGCGCGGGGTCTCCGAGGCGGTCGGCCGCGCCAAGAAGGAGCGTCGGCCGTGCGACGCCGAGGTAGCCGAGGCGCGCGAGCTCTCGGACCTGGTCAAGCGGCTCGACGCCGACCTCGCGGCAGTCGAACAGAAGCAGGCCGAGCTGGCCCGGGCCCTGCCCAATGTCGTGCACCCCAGCGTCACCGACGAGGAGGAGACTGTCGCGCAGTGGGGCGAGCCGCGCGCGTTTGACTTCCAGCCGCTCGCCCACTGGGATCTGGGCGCGGCCCTGGGCATAATCGACCTCGAGGCCGGGGCCCGGCTGGCCGGGTCGCGGTTCACGCTGTTCCGCGGGCAGGGCGCGCTGCTCGAGCGCGCGCTGATCAACTACTTCCTCGACACCAACACCCGGCGCCACGGCTACACCGAGATATCGCCGCCCGTGCTGGTCAACGCGGCCACGCTCGAGGCGACCGGCCAGCTGCCCCATCTTGAGGGCGAGATGTACCGCATGCGCGACGACGAGTTCTACCTCGCGCCGACCTCCGAGCCGATGCTCGTCGGGTACCACCGCGGCGAGACCCTCGACGCCGCGCTGCTGCCGGTCAAGTACGTCGCCTACTCGCCCTGTTTCCGGCGCGAGGCCGGCTCGTACGGCAAGGACGTGCGCGGGATGGTGCGCATCCACCAGTTCGACAAGGTCGAGAACGTCCGCCTCGTGCGGCCCGAGGAGTCCTACGCGGCGCTCGAGGAGATGCGGGCCGAGTCCGAGAGCCTGCTGCGCGACCTCGGCCTCCCCTACCGGGTCAAGCGGCTGGCCGCCTGGGACATAGCGTTCCAGTCGGCCAAGACCTACGACCTCGAGGCGTGGGCACCGGGCGTGGGCCGCTGGCTCGAAGTGTCGTCAATCTCCAACTGCGAGGATTACCAGACCCGGCGCGGGGGAATCCGGGCGCGCGGCGCGGACGGCAAGACGTTCTTGCCGCACGCGCTCAACGGCTCGGCTCTGGCCCTGCCGCGGGTGTTCATCAGCGTTGTCGAGAACTGCCAGCAGGCCGACGGTTCGGTTGTGGTGCCCGAAGTCCTGCGGCCCTACATGGGCGGGCTGGACCGCATCAGCTAGCTCTACTTCTCGAACCGGAATCCGGACGGCAGCAAGTCGGCAAGGCAGCGCGCTTCCGACCGGCGGCCATCGGTCATCACGACCTCGGCCGAGCCGCCGAACTCAAAGATGACCTGGCGGCAGGCTCCGCACGGCGAGGTCAACTCCTCGGTGTCAGCGTACACGAGCACGGCCCTGACCTGCCGCTCGCCCGCGCTGACCGCCTTGAACACCGCCACCCGCTCGGCGCACACGGTCAGCCCGAACGAGCTGTTCTCGACATTGGCCCCGGAATACACCTTGCCCGACCCGGCGAGCACGGCCGCGCCGACCCGCAGCCCGGAAAACGGCGCATAGGCATTGCGCGCCGCGGCCCGGGCCGCGCGCAGCAGCCTGCCCTGCATCGTCTTAGTCACCATCACCTCCCGGCATCAGTCTGGCCAGAAAACTCCGGCCCTCCGGCACCGGCCTCGTCCCGAGCAGTTCGGCGCAGGTCTGACCCGCGTCGGCGAAGCTCGAGCGCGTGCCCAGATTCACGCCCGATCTCAGTCCCGGCCCGAACGCAAGCAGCGGCACGTACTCGCGCGAGTGGTCGGTCGACGGCGTGGTCGGGTCGTTGCCATGGTCGGCGGTCAGCAGGAGCAGATCCCCGGGCGCGAGCGCGTCGAGTACCGCGCCCAGCCGCGCGTCAAGCTCCTCCAGCCCGCGCGCGAACCCGCGCCAGTCATTGCGGTGGCCCCATTCCATGTCGAACTGCACGAGGTTGGCGAACACCAGCCCGCCCTGCTGCCCGGCCAGCGTTTCGAGGATGAACCCGACGCACTCGCGGTTATCCACCGAATGGCGCATCCGCGTGAACCCGCGCCGGGCGAAAAGGTCGTCAACCTTGCCGATGCCGGTCACCTCCAGCCCTGCCGCGATGCAATTGTCCAGAAGCGTCCCGTCGGGCGGCGGGCAGGAGAAGTCGCGCCGGGCCGAGGTTCGGCGGAACGCGCCCGGCTCGCCGCAGAACGGCCGGGCAATCACGCGTCCGACCCGCCACGGCCCCTGCATTACCGCCCGGATGCGCTCGCAGGCGCGGTGCAGCTCGCCTGAGGGCATCACGCGCTCGTGGCAGGCGACCTGCAGCACGCTGTCCGCCGAGGTGTACACAATCGGCCTGCCCGTGGCGAGATGCTCCGCCCCGAGCCGCTCGATGATCTCGGTGCCCGAAGCCGCGCAGTTGCCGATCACCTCACGGCCCAGAGCCGCCTCCACCCGCTCAATCAGCTCGGGTGGGAACCCGTCGGGAAACATCGGAAACGGCTCGGCGGTCACGATGCCGGCGATTTCCCAGTGGCCGGTGGTGGAATCCTTGCCCGCGGACCGCTCAGCCATTCGGCCGAAGCAGGCCCGCGGCGCGCGCGCCGGCTGCACACCCGCGACCGGGATTACGTTGCCGAGACCGAGAGCCTGAAGATTGGGCAGGTGAAGACCGCCGGCCGCGCGGGCGACATTGGCCAGCGTGTTCGAACCGACATCGCCATAGGCCTCGGCGTCGGGCAGTTCGCCGACGCCGACGCCGTCAAGCACGACTACTATGGCACGAGGCATACGGACCGGAATGCCGGGGACAGGATTTGAACCTGCATGCTTTATAGGCACTTGGCCCTCAACCAAGCGTGTCTGCCAATTCCACCACCCCGGCAGAAAACGAACCGGTCAGGGCGGCGAGGGATTATAGAAACCACGCCTCGGAAGTCAACCGAGGTGACGCTTCGCACCGTCACGCCCGACAACATCAAGAACTGGAGAGGCTCATCAAGCGGCTTGGCCTGCTGCCCGGCGCCGACCCGGCAGACCGCGCAAACAGAAAGAGCGGCGGGCAGGGAGGTAGGTCAACTTGTGGAGGGTAGGGGAGGAGGTGCAAGTCGACCGCGCCGCCGCTCAATCATAGGATAACGCACCCGGACCACGGGGTCAAGCTCGTGTTAGGGACACTACTAATAGTGGCCCTCCCCTGCCGGTCATACTACATATTGTGGAGGGAGCCGTTCCCCCATCGGTTGTTCGGCCCGGCACTCGGCCCGTCCCGCGATTGACAGGCAGGCCCGTTCAGGCGTAGGCTTGGCGCATTGAAAGGAGCCTCGATGTCGCAGATGCACAGGATTCCGCCCGAAGCGATTCTGGACAATGTCTTCAAGCTCATCGGCAAGGACTGGATGCTGGTGACCGCCGGCACGATTGAGAAATGGAACACGATGACCGCGAGCTGGGGCGCGCTCGGCATACTCTGGAACAAGCCGGTCGCGTTCTGCTTCGTGCGCCCGACCCGGCACACCTACGGCTTCATCGAATCTGCCGAACGGTTCAGCCTGAGCTTCTTCGAGGAACGCTACCGCGACGCGCTGATGCTCTGCGGCACCAGGTCAGGCCGCGAAATCGACAAGTCCCGCGCAACCGGCCTGCTCCCCGTGCCCGGCGAAGGCACGGTCCACTTCGAGCAGGCCCGGCTGGTGCTGGAATGCCGCAAGCTCTACACCGCCGACATCGACCCGAAGCGGTTTGTCGACCCCGCGATTGATGAGAACTACCCCAAGAAGGATTACCACCGGATGTTTGTCGGCGAGGTGACCGGGGTCCTGCTGCGGGCCTAGATAGCCAGTTCGAGCAGCCGCGCGCGCACGGCCGGCACCGGCCGGTCTGCCGGCCCTCGCGTGACCGCGACGCCCAGCCCGGGCAGGCCCAGCCGGTTCGCGCGGCCGCAGCCGTTGCAGGGCCGGCTGAGGTTGTAGCCAATGACCGAACCCGCGACCGGCGCGGCCAGAATCGGAACCAGCGAAACGAACACCGACGCCGGCGGGTCAAACAGCTGTCCGGCCGGCAGCCCCAGTACCAGCCCTGCTGCCGTGCCGGCAAGAGAGCCGAGCAGCGCACCCCCCAGCCGGCCGCGCTCGGCCAGCAGACTGCCTCCGGTCCAGGCTCCGGCCCCGGCGCCGATGCAATACCCGCTAATGCCCGATGCAGTAATGATGAGTATCGGCCCGATCGCCTCGGGTTCGAGGAAGTTGAGGTCGTCCGCGAACCGGGAGCGGGCAAGCGCGGCCGCGCCAAACCCGACCAGCGCGCCGCCGGCCAGCGAAGACCCGGCCTCGATCGCGATTGTCGTTGACCTCGGCCGCTCGGACCGGTCGCCATAGGGCAGTCTGAGCGTGGCGAAGTCGGCCCGGGCCAGAAGGGAAAGCGCGGCGAGAAGCAGCAACCAAACCCTCACGCCTCCATTTTCGGCCGGTGCCACGGATTGTCAATGGCCGGTATTGACCACGGCGGCAGCGCGGCTACCATCAGGCGATGGCAGAATCGCGGAGGTATGTATGAAGCCTCTCACGGCATTGCTCGCGGCCGCGCTGCTCGCCGCGCCCGCGCTCGGCACCAATATCATCCTGAACCCTTCATTTGAGACCTGGCTTGGGTCGGTCCCGCTGGGCTGGCTCAGTTCCGAGCTGCTCTACCCGGGCAGCGCGGCACGCGACTCCAACGCGCTGTCCGGCCGCTGGTGCGTGAAACTGAACAGCGCGGACACGACCGCTTTCGTGTCCTCGGCGACCGTGGTGCGGCCCGGCCGGCATTACCGGTTCAGCGGGTTCGCGCGCGTGCCCGGAGTTCTCGGCGGCTCGTTCGTGCTGCAGTTCCTGACTCTGACCGGCGGCGCGGTCGGGACGCCGACCCTGCTGCCCGCGTACTACTCGGGCAACACCTACCGCGAATACGCGCGCTGGGTCACGGCGCCGGATTCCTCTGCCCTGCTCTCGGTCAGCTTTGTCGCGGTGCTCGGCGCAGCCGCCTATGTCGACAGCGTAACCCTCGATGACTCGACCCTGACCGCCGTGGCCGAGCCGGGCACGGTCGGCGCGCCGCGCGCGCGGCCGCGCAAGCTGCTGGCGCCCCGCCCGGGCGCGGTACCAGCCGGCCCGGGCGCGGCGCTGTACGACCCGCTGGGCCGCCGCATGACACTCAACGGCCGGCTGCCCGCCGGGGTGTTCTTTGTCCTGCCGGCGCGTTCGCCGGGCGGCGAGCCCGAGTAGATCAAGCTAACTCACTGCCAGACAGAGAGTTACTGTCCAGCCCGACACCGCCCCGCCCGACTAAAGCCGCTATTGATTCCTTCGCGCGTTTGGGTATCATTCACTCCTCGGTCTGCGAGTCAGCCCGTGCAACCTTGACAGCAGTTATACTTTTGCTATAAGGAAAGTTACGATGAAGACGACTGTCGCGAAGAAATCCGATTTTCCGGGCGCCTGGTACCTGGTCGACGCCAAGGATCAGGTCCTAGGACGGCTTGCCACGCGCATTGCCGTTCTGCTGATGGGCAAGCACCGCCCGAACTACACCCCCCACATTGACGCCGGCGACCACGTCGTCGTCATCAACGCCGCAAACATCAAGGTCACCGGCAAGAAGTTCGAGGAGAAGCTCTACCACCGGCACTCGTTCTACCCGGGCGGCCTGAAGACCTTCACTTACAAGCAGGTCGTCGAGCGGTTCCCGACCCGGCCGCTGGAGCTGGCCGTGAAGCGGATGCTGCCCAAGAACCGGCTCCAGGACCGCCGGATAAGGCGGCTGCACATCTACACCGGACCCGAGCACGAGCACCAGGCCCAGTCGCCGGTGCCGGTAAAGAAGTAGACTCTTATGGATAACAGGATTTTTGCCACGGGCAGCCGCAAGACCGCCACCGCCAAGGTGTGGCTGGTCCCGGGCGGCGCCGAAACGACCGTCAACGGCCGGCCCTTCGAGCAGTACTTCGGCCGGCCCGACCTGGTCAGCGCCGCGCTCGCGCCGCTGAAGACGACCGGCATGGCCGGCCAGTTCGGCCTGGTCTGCCAGGTCGCAGGCGGCGGGCTGGCGGCCCAGGCTGCGGCGGTCGCGCTGGGCGCTTCCCGCGCACTGGTCGAACACAGCGCCGACTTGCGCAAGACACTCAAGAGCGCCGACCTGCTCAAACGCGACCCGCGCGAGAAAGAGCGGATGAAGTACGGCCTCGCCAAACGGAGGAAGAGGTTCCAGTGGGTCAAACGCTAACGATAAAGAACCTGCTCGAGGCCGGGGTCCACTTCGGGCATCATTCCCGGCGGTGGAACCCGAAGATGAAGCCGTTCATCTTCGGCAAGCGGCAGGGCATTTTCATCATCGACCTCGAGAAGAGCCTCGAGCGCATCCGCCTGGCCTACGACGCCGCCCGCAACCTGACCGAAGCGGGCAAGGACATCCTGTTCGTCGGCACCAAGCAGCAGGCCCGGCCGATCATGAGCGAAGAGGCCCAGCGCTGCGGCGCGCCCTACGTCACCGAGCGCTGGATCGGCGGACTGCTGACCAATTTCGAGGTCGTCTCGACGCGCATCGCGCGGCTGGCCGAGCTCGAGCGGATGGTCGCCGACAACAACTTCGCCGGCTCGACAAAGAAGGAATCGCTGCTCCTGCAGCGCGAGCACCGCAAGCTCGCCCACGTCTTCGATGGGCTGAAGTCGCTCGACCGCCTGCCCGGCGCGCTCTTCGTGGTTGACCCGGTGCGCGAGGCGACCGCGGTGGCCGAGGCCAAGCGCGTGCGCATCCCGGTCATCGCGCTCATCGACACCAACGGCGACCCGAGCGACATCGACTATCCCATTCCGGGCAACGACGACGCCCTGCGCTCGATCCGGCTCGTGGCAAGCACCATCGCCGAGGCCGTGATGGAAGGCCGCAAGCAGTTCGAGACCGAATCCGAGGAGGCCCAGTGAGCCTGTCAGCTGCCGACGTCGCCGAACTGCGCCGCCGCACCGGCGCCGGGATGATGGACTGCAAGTCCGCCCTGCAGGACGCGAACGGCGATATGGAAAAGGCGATCGAGCTGCTGCGCACCCGCGGCGTGGCCAAGGCCGCGAAGCGGGCCGAGCGGCCGACCGCAGCCGGCGTGATTGACGCCTACATCCATCCGGGCGAGCGCCTGGGCGTGCTCGTCGAGGTCGACGTCGAGACCGACTTCGTCGCGCGCAACCAGGACTTCCGCCGGTTCGTGCGCGACATCGCGATGCACATCGCCGCGTCCGACCCGCTGGCCATCGACCGCACCGGCATTCCCCAGGACGTCATCGACCGCGAGAAGCGCATCTACGAAGAACAGGTCGCCCAGACCGGCAAGCCGGCCAACATCATCGAGAAGATTGTCCAGGGCAAGCTCGAGAAGTTCTACGCCGACGTCTGCCTGCTCGAACAGCCCTTTGTCAAGACGCCGGACAAGACGGTCGGCGATTATCTGAAGGAAACCATCGCCAAGTTCGGCGAGAACACCGTCATCAGGCGCTTCTCCCGCTTCAAGCTGGGTGAGTAGCCGCCGCTACAACCGGGTACTGCTCAAGCTCTCGGGCAACTGCTTCGAGAACGAGCAGCTCCTCGGCCGAATCGCCAGCCAGATTGCCGCCGCACGCCGGACCGGCGTGCGGTTCGGCATTGTGATGGGCGGCGGCAACATCCTGCGCGGCCGGGACGCCTCGGGGCTGGACCGGGCCGCTGCCGACAAGGCCGGGATGCTGGGCACGGTCATCAACGGGCTGCGCCTGGCCGAGCTGCTCGGCTCGCGCCTGCCCTGCCGCCACTACAGCGCGGTCGGCATCCCGGGCACGGTCGAGGGCTACGACATCTGGCGCGCCCGGGCCGAGCTCGAACGCGGGGCCGTGCTGGTGCTCTCGGGCGGCACGGGCAACCCGTTTTTCTCCACCGACTCGGCCGCGGCCCTGCGCGCCGCCGAGCTCGGGATGGACGCGATACTGAAGGGCACCCGCGTCGCCGGCGTCTACTCGGCCGACCCGGAGAAAGACCCGGACGCGAGGCTTCTGCGCCGGGTGAAGTACGAAGAAGCGCTCGCCGCCCGGCTCAACGTCATGGACCTGACCGCGTTCGCGCTCGCGATGGACCGGCGCATACCGATAGTCGTGTTCGACATCGCCCGGCCGGGCGCGATAACCGACATTCTCAGAGGCAAACGGATTGGGAGTCTAGTATGCTAGAGAAAATCTACTCAGACGTCCGCGCCAAGATGACCAAGTCGCTCGAGGTGCTCGAGGCCGAGTTCGCCCGCATCCGGACGGCCCGCGCCAACCCCGCCATCCTCGACGGCGTCCGGGTCAACTACTACGACACACCGACCCCCCTGAAGCAGGTCGCCAGCGTCTCGGCGCCCGAGCCGCGCCAGCTCACGGTCCAGCCGTGGGACCGGTCGCTCCTGCCCGAAATCGAGAAGGCCATCCAGCGCGCCGAGCTCGGCCTAACCCCAAAGGTCGAGGCCAACCTCATCCGCATCCCGATTCCGGCGCTGACCGAGGAACGCCGCCGCGACCTGGCCAAGCTCTGCGGCAAGCTCACCGAGGACGCCCGGGTCGCGGTGCGCAACATCCGGCGCGAGGCCAACGAGGCAATCAAGAAGCTCGAGAAAGACAAGAAGATTTCCGAGGACGACTCCAAGGTCGGCGCGAAAAAGGTGCAGGAGATGACCGACGACTTCATCAAGAAGCTCGACGAGCTGCTGCACCGCAAGGAAGCCGAGATAATGGAGCGCTAGCCGGCGCGCTCCCTGCCCGGCCCGGCCGCCCGCACGATGCCGAAGACAGGCGCGATTCCCAACCACATCGCCGTCATAATGGACGGCAACGGCCGCTGGGCGCGCAAGCGCGGCCTGCCCCGCGGCGTGGGCCACCGCGAGGGCGTAAAGGCGCTGCACGACGTCGTCGAGTACCTGAAAGACACCCCGACCCGGTTTCTCACCGCCTACAGCTTCTCGACGGAAAACTGGCTGCGACCCCGCTCCGAGGTCGCCCTTCTGATGAAGCTGATGGCCGCGACCATCGACGGCGAGGGCCCGGGCCTGATGCGCAACAATGTCCGGGTGCGCTCGATCGGCCGGCCGTCCGACCTGCCCGCGCGGCTCCAGGACGCGCTGAGCCGGCTGGTCGAGATGACCGAGAAGAACACCGGCCTGACCCTGACGCTCGCGATCTCCTATGGCGGCCGCGCCGAGATAATCGACGCCTGCCGCCGCGCGGTCAGCTCGGGCCGCGCGCCCCGGGACGAATCCGGGTTCGCCCGCCTGCTCTACGAACCGGGCCTGCCCGACCCGGACCTGCTCATCCGCACGGGCGGCGAGCGCCGCATATCCAATTTCCTGCTCTGGCAGTGCGCCTACACCGAGCTCTACTTCACCGACACGCTCTGGCCCGACTTCCGGGTCAAGGGCCTCAAAGCCGCCCTGGACGACTTCCGCCACCGCCGGCGCCGGTTCGGCCGCATCGATGAGGACTGACACCGCACTGCGCCTTCTCGTCGGGCTCGGGCTCATCGCCGCGGTCGTGGCCGCGCTGTTCGCCCCGCCGCCGGTCATCGCCGCGGTGACTGCGGCCTGGGCCGCGCTCGCCAGCCTCGAGTTCATCGCGCTGCTCTCCCGCGCCGAGATAGTGCTCAACCGCTGGCTTCTCGTCGCGGTCAACGTGCTGGTGGTCGTCGCGGCATGGTTCGGCCTGATGCCGGGCGCGCTGATGCCGGCGGTCGGGCTGGTGTGGCTCTACTCGGTCGCGGGCGGCGAGACCCGGCCGCGCGTGCCGGTGTACGGCTCTTTCGTGGTGCTCTACCTCGGGGCTCTGCCCGCGCACCTCGTGATGCTGCGGCTGCTCGCGGCCGACAGACAATGGTCGCCGTGGCTGGTGCTCTTCCCGCTCGGCCTGACCTGGCTCGCTGATACCGCGGCCTGGGCCGCGGGAACGCTGTTCGGCCGGCGCAAGCTCGCCCCGGTCATCAGCCCGAACAAAACGGTCGAGGGCTACATCGCCGCGCTCGCGGTATCGGCCGCGGCCGGCGCGCTGGCCCTGTCGCGGCTCGCGCCCTTTGCCTGCCGGCCGTGGTGGTGGCTGGCCGCGGTCGGGCTGGCGCTGGGCACGCTCGGCCAGGCCGGCGACCTCTTCGAATCGACCTTCAAGCGCGCGGTCGGGGTCAAGGACAGCTCAGGCTACCTCGGCGCGCACGGCGGATTCCTCGACCGGGTCGACAGCCTGCTCTTCGCCCTGCCCGCATTCTACTACCTCTGCCTGCTCGCCGGCCGATGAGGCTCACCGACCCGGTCATCCGCGAGGGACCGCAACTCGCGGTCGAATACGTCGCCTTCGACTCGCTCGGTGTCAAGGCCGCCTGCGTCAAGGTTTTCACGCCCGAACTCAAACTCGTCATCGACCCGGGCGTCTCGGCCCAAACCGCGTCCTATCCCCTGCCCGCGGACCGGCGCGAGACGCTCGCCGGGGAATACGCCGACAAGGTGCGCGCCGCCTGCCGCGACGCCGACGCGCTGGTGATTTCCCACTACCATCTCGACCACTTCTTCGAAGGGCGCGACCCGCAGATGTTCGGCCGCAAGGTGCTCTTCGCCAAGGAACCCGACGACCTGCCAGCCCGACAGTCCGAAGCGGCCCGGCGTTTCTTCCAGGCCATCAACGGTCTGCCATCGGAGCTGATAATGGCCGACGGCCGCAAGTTCAAGTTCGGCAAGACCGTGGTCAGCTTCTCTGCGGCCGTGCCGCACGGCGCCGAGGGCGCCGAACCCGGCTTCGTGATAATGACCGAGGTCTCCCGCGGCCGCGAGAAGGTGCTCGTCACCTCCGACGTCTGCGGCCCGGTCACCCGCGAGACCGCGAAGCTCATCTGCGCAGCCAGGGCCCGCGCCGTCATCCTCGACGGCTACCCGACCTACCACCTCGGCCAGTTCGCCACCGACTACGAACTTGTCCAAAGCATCACGAACACCTGCCGCATCCTTGCAGCGCCCGGCCTGCAGACGCTCGTCGTCGACCACCACCTCCTGCGCGACTACCGCTACCCGGCCTTCTTCAAGCTCGTGCTCGACAAGGCCGCGAAGTCCAAGGTGAAGTTCGGCACTGCGGCCGAGATGCTCGGGCGCCGCCCGGTCACGCTCGAAGGCTACCAGAACTACGGTCCGACCCGCTGGACCAAATGGTTCCCGCTCGAAGCGCCCGACGCCCGCGCGATACTCGAGAAGGCGGTCGCAACGGGCAGGGCCGACGCCGACTGGCTCGCCGACTTCGACCGCTTCGTCGCCTGACCGCAACGCGCCCGAGACGACCTCGGCGCGGGACATGACCCCTCGCGGAAACCTGGGGACGCTACCCTTGTTTCTGTTGACATCACCGGTGGCAGGCATAGGGTGGTCGTATGCCGAGGATGGC